>DASQLD010000323.1:0-6750 GCA_035630195.1 Bryobacteraceae bacterium | reverse complement strand
ACCGTCGCCCTCGGTGGACGTTATCACGCCCGAGCCCTCCGCTCCTACAACACCGCCTACAAGATCCTCCGCGAGCTACAGCGCGATCGCCTCAAGCGCGAAGCTCAGCTACAACCCCCCGCAAGCACGCAGTTACCAAGCGAACCCAAGAAACCGCAACCTGCGCCGGCTCATCCATTTATCTGCGAACCACTTCCCTCCCAAGTCCCAGCAGACATAGTTATTGCAGCGATACCGCTACACCGGGAATCCAATAGTCGAATGATAAGATGAAGCAATAAAATGACATACGACTTGATCATCATCGGTAGCGGCCCCGGTGGTTACTCCGCCGCCGTGCGCGCCGGCCAGTACGGTCTGAAGACGGCAATCGTCGAAAAGGATCCCAAACTCGGTGGTACATGTCTTCACGTCGGCTGCATTCCTACCAAAGCGCTCTTGCATAGCGCCGATGTTTGGGAGTACTTCAAGAACTCGGCGGAGCAGGGCATTCACTGCGACAATCCACGCCTGGACATGCCGCTGGTAAAGGACCGCAAGGACAAGATCGTTTCCAAGCACGCCAAAGGTGTCGAAGGCCTGATGAAGAAGAACAAGGCCGAGTGGATCAAGGGATATGCGACTCTCAAAGGCGGCGGCAAAGTCGAAGTCAAAGCCGCGGATGGAAGCACGCAAACGCTCGAATCGAAAAACATCATGATCGCCACGGGTTCGGAAGCGCGTATGTTGCCCGGCCTCGAACCTGACCCGCAGTTCATCCTGACGAACGTTGAGATCCTCAATCTCACAACCGTTCCGAAGACCATGGGAATCATCGGCGCAGGCGCAGTCGGTGTCGAGTTCGCGTCTATCTTCCATCGCTTCGGAACAAAAGTGACCATCCTTGAAATGCTGCCCCGGCTCGTTCCTGTCGAGGATGAGGAAGTTTCAAAGGAGCTCGAGAAGGTATTCAAGAAGCAGGGAATTCGCTGCGAAACAGGCGCAAAGGCCGAGAACATTCGCAAAACTGATAAGAGCGTTCAACTTACGGCCACACTCGCGGGCGGTAAGCAGGAAGAGATGGAGTTCCACTGTCTGCTAATCGCTGTGGGCCGTAAACCAATTACCGAAAAGATTGGTCTCGAGAACACTAGGGTCGAACTCGACCGCGGCTTCATCAAAGTCGACAAGTTCCAGCAGACATCCGAACCCGGTGTCTATGCGATTGGTGACGTTGTCGCGGGCACGCCGCAACTTGCGCACGTCGCGACGATGGAAGGTATGGTTGCGCTCGATCACATGACCGGCAAGCAGGCCATACCCGTCAACAAGAACCGGATTCCAGGAGCCACGTATACTGAGCCCGGTATCGGCAGCGTCGGTCTAACCGAAGCGCAAGCTAAAGCCCAGGGCCTCGACATCAAAGTTGGTAAGTTCCCATTTGTAGGAAACAGCAAGGCCACAATCCTCGGTAGCCATGGCGGCTTCGTCAAAGTTGTCGCGGACACGAAATACGGTGAGATTCTCGGCGTCCACATCATTGGACCGCAGGCATTTGAGCTAATATCGGAAGCTGTCACTGCGATGGAAGCCGAGGCCACCGTCGAGACGATGATGCACACAATCCACGCTCACCCGACGCTCTACGAAGCCGTCGGCGAAGCGTTCAACGCCGTGTACGGACTCGCCATCAATGCGTAGATTTGAGGTGCGCGACTGCGGTCGCCTCGCCTATGGCCAGGCGTTCGCGTTGCAGCGCGAGCTCGTCGAACAACGCAAGCGGGGCGAAATCCCCGATCAGCTTCTGTTCGTCGAGCATCCTCATGTCATAACGCTCGGTCGTAACGGGCATTCGGAGAATCTGCTGGCGTCGGAACATGTCCTACGCAGCTCAGGCATTCAGTTTGAAGAGACGGATCGCGGCGGCGACATTACTTACCACGGACCCGGCCAGATCGTCGGCTATCCCATCTTCGACCTTCGGGACTGGAAGCGCGATGTCACTGCGTATGTCCGCGCCATCGAACAGGCCATCATGGATACGCTCTTCGGATTCGGCATCGAAAGCCGCCGGGAGCCCGGAGCGACGGGTGTTTGGACCGACAAAGGGAAAATCTGCGCCATTGGAATCCACATCAGCCGCTGGGTTACGTCGCACGGATTCGCCCTGAACCACACCACGGACTTGAGCTACTTTCAATACATCGTCCCTTGCGGCCTCAGCAAGCCGGTGACATCTATCGAGGCGCTAGGCTACACAATGGATCGGGCAGCGATCCAGTCAGCGCTGGTCAACGAATTATCGAAGCAATTCTTTGTGGGGCAGACCTCAGTCTGCAGCGGGCTTCAGCCCGCCTTCAACATGGAAAGGACCATATGATCGACGTCGTAATGCCCCAAATGGGGGAAAGCATCGTAGAAGGAACTCTGACCAAGTGGCTCAAAAAGCCAGGCGAGCGCGTCGAGCGCGACGAGCCTCTTTTTGAGATCTCCACCGATAAGGTCGACACCGAAATCCCGGCGCCATCTTCAGGCGTCCTCCAGGAAGTCCTGGTGGAAGAAGGGAAGACCGTGGGGATCAACACGGTTGTCGGTCGTATTGCCGAGGAAGGTGGCGGGGCTGCCGCGCAACCGGAAGCCGCGCAGCCAGAAGCCGCGGCGCCTCCAGCCCAGCAGCCGCCAGCCGCGCCGCCGCCAGCGGCTCAACCTGCAGCAGCGCCTCCGCCCGCTCCAACGCAAGCCGCACCTCCCACTCAACCCGCCGCGCCGGCTCCGGCAGCCGACGAGGAGCCACAACAGCAAGGTCCACTCTCGCCTGTGGTCCGCAAGATTGCTCGCGAAAGGAATATTGATCTCAATCAGGTCAAGGGCACTGGCGCGGGCGGCCGTATCACTAAAGCGGACGTAGAGGGCTACGGGCAGCC
Organism: Bryobacteraceae bacterium; assembly: GCA_035630195.1. Lineage (GTDB taxonomy): Bacteria > Acidobacteriota > Terriglobia > Bryobacterales > Bryobacteraceae > DASQDN01. The sequence continues at coordinate 3,847 of DASQLD010000323.1, read as the reverse complement.
GCAAGCGCAGCAGGCCGCACAACCTCAGCCTGCGGCGCCGCAAGCCGCGCAGCCCCAACCCCAAGCCGCCGCTGCTCCTCCGCCCATGCCGCGTGGCGAACAGGCGAAAACACGCCTCGAGCCTATGAGCAACATGCGGACCAAGATCGCGGAGCACATGATCATGTCGCAGCGCACCTCAGCGCATGTCACGACAGTTCATAAAGTCGACATGACAAAGGTCGCCAGAATTCGCGCGCGCCAGAAGGAGCAGTTCCAGGCCCAGTATGGCTTCGGTCTTACTTTCCTGCCGTTCGTCGCGCGCGCCGCAGCCGAAGCTCTTCGTCAGTTCCCCATCGTCAACGGCTCAATCGAAGGGAACAGCATCGTCTATCACAATGAGATCAACCTCGGCATAGCGGTAGCTCTGGACGGCGGTTCCGGGCTCATCGTCCCTGTCATCCGCAACGCCGATGAGAAGAATGTCGTCGGCCTGCAGCGAGCCATCGTCGACCTCGCCGCCCGAGCTCGTTCCCGTCAACTCAAGCCCGATGAAGTGGCTGGCGGAACGTTCTCCATTACCAACTTCGGTAGTTTCGGCAGCATCTTCGCCACGCCCGTGATCAACCAGCCGCAGGTAGCGATCCTCGGCGTCGGAGCCATCGAGAAAGTGCCCGTCGTAGTGGATGATGCCATCGCCATCCGCTCCGTAGCGCACTTGGCCCTGACCTTCGACCATCGTCTGATCGACGGCGCTCTTGCCGATCAATTCGTCCAGAAGGTGAAGGAAGTCCTCGAAGGCTGGACGGACGCGATCCTCTAGAGTCCAGTCACTGGAGTTTGCCTTGAAAAGTGGGGCAGGATTGTATCCTGCGGCCGATTTTTAATCGGCTTCACGCAGACACTTAACCCCGCGCTTTTTTAACTGCCTCAGTTAGCGCCGGAACAACTTCGAACAGGTCGCCGACAATTCCATAGTCGGCGACCTCGAAGATCGGCGCTTCCGCGTCCTTATTGATCGCAACAATCGTCTTCGCGCCTTTCATCCCGACCAGGTGTTGGATCGCGCCGGAGATGCCAATCGCCATATACACCTTCGGCGCAACCGTCTGGCCGGAGCTGCCCACCTGCCGTTCCATCGGCAGCCAGCCGTTGTCGCAGATTGGTCGCGACGCCGCCAGCTCGGCGCCCAACGCTGAAGCCAGCTCTTGGATCATTGGGATGTTCTCTTTCTCTTTGATTCCTCGGCCAACCGAGACAATCACGGAAGCTGCGGAAAGATCCACCGCGCGCACCGTCTCGCGGAACGGCTCCTCCGGTTTAGATCGGATATCGCTCGCCTCGATCGCAACGCTGAATTCTTCCACGTTCGCAGTTGCTGCCTGCAATTGATCGGAGCGATAGACTCCGGCCTGAATCGAAGCAAACGACGGCGCGACCCCGCTGACACGGACATCCGCGTTCAGCTTGCCTTGAAAGAGCTGCCTCACCAGCAGCAGATTGCCGCCCTCGGCGCGCATCGCAACCACATCGCTGACCAGCACACGTTCGAACCGTGTTGCCAGCTTCGGCGCAAAGTCGCGCACCGTGTAAGTGTGGGGCAGTAAGACATACGTCGGCTGCTTGGCTCGAATCAACTGCTCGAGCGCGATGGTATACCCGTCGGCAGTGTATTGAGCCAGCAGCGGATGGGTAATCGAAAACACGGTCGCGTTCGGAACCTCGGACGCTCCATCGCCAATCACCACCGCAGCAACCGGCAGATTCATCTCCGCCCCAAGCTGCTGACCGGCCGCTAACGTCTCAAACGACAGCCGGTGAAAATCGGAGCCGCTGCGCTCCAGGAAGACAAGAATCATATGACACGAGCCTCAAACTTCAGCTTCTCGACAAGCTTGGCCGCGACTTCTTTTGCCGGCCCTTCCAACAACTGCGTCTGCTTCGATTTCTGCGGCAGGTATACACGCTCAACGTTTGTCTGCGACATTGCGTGCACCTGCAGGTCTTCAAGCGTCAGTCGCTTGACCTCTTTTGTCTTCGCTTTCTTGATGCCCATCAGCGACGCATACCGCAGCTTGCTGATGCCGGATTGGATCGTCAACACCGCGGGGAGAGGCATTTCGATATGCTGAAACCAGCCGCCTTCCAGCTCGCGCTTGACGCGGATCGACTCGTTCCTAACTTCGACTTCCATAATGATCGTCGAGTGCGCCCAACCGAGCAGTTCCGCCAGCACAACGCCCGTTTGGCCGTACCCGAGATCGTCCGACTGCAGCCCCGTAAGGATCAGGTCCGGCTTCTCGTCGCCGATCGCTTTCGCCAGGAGACGAGCAATGCCTAGCGTGTCGAGCGTAGCCACGCTCTCTTCTTCGATGTGGATGGCTCTGTCCGCGCCTTTCGCGAGAGCTTCTCGGATGGTGGAGCTCGCGCGCCCTGGCCCGAGGCAAAGCGCGATCACTTCGCCGCCGTTTTTCTCCTTAAGCTGCAGGCCTTCTTCCAGAGCGTATGCGTCCGGCTCATTGATTTCGAAGTTCAGGTCGGCCTCTTGGATCCAGCGCCCCGTGTCATCGACGCGAAGCTGCGAATCGCGCGCGGGGACTTGCTTTATAGCGACGACGATCTTCACGAGCGCTAGGATAGCAGGAGTGGCTTTCGAGACCGAAGAGTCGCTGGATGAATTCATCTCGGCGTTCGAAGCCGGCACATGGCCCGCCGCCGAATGGAAGCACGCGCACCATCTGGTCATGGCTGCTTGCTATGTCATGAAGTATGGTCGCGATCAAGCCCTTAACCGCGCCCGGTCCAATATAGCAGCCTATAACGAAGCGCAGGGCGGAAGGAATACTGAGGACAGCGGCTATCATGAAACGTTGACTGTGTTCTGGATCGATGCGGTCACCCGTGCTCTGCCTTCCGGAAAGTCTCGCCTGGAGGCGACTCGTCATATTATTGAAACTTTCGCCCCCCAGCGGGATCTATGGCGGGAGTTCTATAGCTTCGATGTGGTGAAGTCGCGCGAAGCCAGAAAAGTTTATGTAGCCCCGGATCTCAGCCCTGATACCTAGGCGCCTTTCGGGCCTTTCAGGAGCAAAATAATCTTTGCCGGAGACGTTTGCTTTGCCCAAGTTGCGCTTCGCCAAGAGTGCGGCCTTGGGCGCCCTTTTCTTAAGTATCATCGCCCTGTGTTGGTGGTTGGCTGGGGCCGACCACCGGCTCCCGATATCCGTCCTCTATCCAATGCGGCCGGCCTCCGGGATCGGCGTCGGCGCGCTTTCGATTTCTCTGCTTGCTATTCTGTCGGGCCGGCTTCGCTTGAGCAGAATGTCGGCGCTCGTCGCAGTGGCAGCGGGCGCTTTGTCGCTGACGGGTCAATTAGTGCGTTGGGCGCACATAGACAACGCAGTACGGGATCCCTTACCGGGGATGAGCCTGTTACTGACTGCTTTCCCGAACTTGCTTTGCTTTGTTATAGCTGGTTCGGCAATTGCTGCTCTCGCCTCGATCCGTTTAAGTGTTCATCGTTCAGTATGGGCGGCGATCTCCGGGGCTGTTACAGCTACACTCGGCGGTTGCGGCCTCATCAATGAATTGCTCGTGATCTTGCCTGCGAGTCCCGCCTTCGAGGGTGAAGTCGCGATCGATGCGACCCTTGCCCTCACATTGATCGGGTTGGCGCTCGTTAATATCGCTCATGCACAGGCGGCGCGAGGCGGTGAGGAAGTCGAGATATACCGTCCCGTGATTGTGGTGGCGCTTGGGACAATGGCCTCTTTTATCATGTGGCGGTCACTGCTCGAAGAACGCAGCAACGTAGTAGCTTACCAGACTGCGAATGGCGCCAGCGCAATCGCCAAAGCGCTGCGCTCGG
>DASQLD010000322.1:0-16560 GCA_035630195.1 Bryobacteraceae bacterium | reverse complement strand
GTGGGTCGCCAGTGCCAGCAAGATCATTCGTAAGGTCAATAAATATAAAGAGACTTTAGAAACGGGAGACTAGAGCAACTTCGCCGCCGGAACGCTGAGCTCGAATCACGACTCGCTGAGCTGGAAGCGTCTCTCGATAGTGTCCCTGTCTTCATCTCGTACGTTGGCGCCGATCAGCGCTACAAGCGCGTCAATGCCGCGTATGAGCAAATCTTCAATGTGCGGCGGAAGGACATGATCGGGCGGACTATTCAGGAGTTGACCGGCGAACCGCACTTCACCTACGCACGGCCGTTCATTCAGCGAGCCCTCGGGGGCGAACGCGTCTCCTTCGAATCCCATATCCGCCACAAGGACGGTACTCTCCACCACCTGGAAGTGAGCTACGTTCCTCATCGTCTACCGGATGGAACACAGAGAGGGATAGTCGTTTTCGTCCGAGACGTAACGGAGGAACGTCGCGCACAGAATCTGATTCGGGAACGAGAACACGACTTACGATCCGTACTCAACAACGTGCCGGACATGATCTCCCGCTATGGTCCGGATTTGCGCTTCATCTTCAGCAGCGCCGCCGTCGAACGTCACACCGGCATCAAGGCGGAACTCGTCAAAGGCAAGTCCCACGCCGAACTCGGCTACCCGAATGAACTATCGCGCCTTCTCGAAGAGAGTCTGAAACGGATTTTCTCTTCAGGTCAGCCGGAGAGTATCCGGTTGGAGTTCAATGGCCCACTGGGACTTCGCCAGTACGATGCTGTAGGCGCTCCCGAATTCGCAGAGGATGGCTCGGTTCGTTCCGTGCTAACGGTGACTCACGACATCACTAATCTTTTGCGAGCCGAAACCGAACTGAGAAGAAGCGAGGAACGGCAACTGCTCGCGCTCGAAGCTGGCAAGGTCGGCATTTGGCACTGGGACATCGAAACGGATAACGTGGAATGGTCCGACCTTGTTTACAAGATCCACGGAGTAAGCCCGGGATCATTTAATGGCACCATCGAAGCCTTCTCCAGTCTGATTCATCCCGACGATCAGGCGATGATCTCCAGTGCCCTCGAGAAGGCGCTGGCAGGACAAGGGGACTATCACGTCGAATTCCGCGCAATTCGGGAGGATGGCACGACCGGATGGGTGTTCGCAAACGGTCGCGTTGTTTTCGACAATGGACGTGCCGTCAGGATGCTGGGAGCGGCGATCGATGTCTCGGAATCAAAAGCAGTCGCCGAGGCGTTATCTCGCGCCAATGAAGAGCTCCGTCGTGCCAATGAAGACCTCCATCAATTTGCTTACTCGGCGTCTCACGATCTGAAAGAGCCGCTTCGGATGGTCGCGCTCTACACCCAATTTCTAAAGCGCCAATATTCCGACCGTTTGGACCACGAAGCCCTGGAGTATATCGACTTCGCTGTCAATGGCGCCCGACGAATGGACCGGCTTGTTCATGACTTGCTTACATGCACGCAAGCCATCCATATGGATGATGACAGTCCCCTCTGTCCGGTCAATCTCCAGCTCGTTTTGGATCAGGCGCTGGCGAATCTCCATGCGTCGGTTGAAGAAAGTGGCGCTATCATCACGCAAAGCGTTTTGCCGGTCATCATCTGGCGCGAGACACACGCCATCCAGGTAATGCAGAATCTTATCGGGAACGCCGTAAAGTACAGGCGGAACGGCGAGGCGCCGCGCATCCATGTGTCCGCTGATTCGATAGGGAAGGTTTGGCAGTTCGAAGTGCGAGACAACGGAATCGGTGTAGATCCGCAATACCATCAACGGATCTTCGGAATATTCAAGCGTCTTCATGGCAACGAAAAATACGAAGGAACCGGGATCGGCCTAGCGATTTGCCAGAAGGTGATTGAGCGTAATGGCGGAAAGATCTGGATCGAATCGGCGCTGAATAACGGATCGACGTTCTACTTCACGTGTCCGATGGCGGTTTGATGTTGAACTCTGTAGTTTGTCCCCGTTGTGAATAGCCATACGCCGGCCCCAAACGTTGCGAGAGAGATCCACTGCGTAAGAGATAAGCCCGCGATCAGTTCCTGCTCATGATTGCGGAAGAACTCCACCGCGAAGCGAACCGCGGAGTACAACAAAAGGTATCCGCCAATCACCTGACCCTCTTTATGCGGTCGGTGGAACAGGCGATACAGCAACCCAAAGATCACAAACTCGGCAACTGATTCGTATAGTTGGGCCGGATGCAGCGGCACTCCTAGTGGCACGCCGGTCAATTCATGAGCCTCAGGGTTGGTGAACGTGATCGCCCATGGTCGATGGCAGACAGCTCCCCAACAACATCCCGCCGCTAGACAGCCGAGCCGCCCGACAGCATGTCCGATGGCGAGTCCCGGCGCGAAAACATCGCAGGTAACTAGGGTAGGTAGTCCGGTACGCTTTATGTATACGACCGCAAACAGGATCGCGATGATGAGTCCCCCTTGATACACGCCCGCAGCTTGTAGTGTGCTGAACGTGAAGATCTCGCGAGGATTCAGCAGGTACGTGCGCCAGTCGAAGAGGAACATCAACAGTTTCGCGCCTGCCATCCCGGCTAAGGCGCAATAGATTGCCAGGTTCGTTATCTTGTCCGGGCTAAGTCCGGCCTTGGCCGCCAGTTTGCCAGTCAGCCAGATCGCGATAAGGAATGCCAGCGCCACGAGCACGCCGTACGTGGGAAGGAAGAACCCGCCGGTATCAATTAGTTTGGGGAACATCGGTTTGCTTGCGAGTCTTCCACATGTCAAGGATCAGGAACGCGGCGCCGACAGTGATTGCGCTGTCAGCAACGTTGAAAGCGGCAAAGCGCCAAACCCCGTAATAAAATTCGAGGAAGTCTGTTACTTGCCCGTACATCACTCTGTCATAGATATTGCCGAGAGCGCCACCGAATACCAGGGCCAAGCCCAGTATCGATAGCTTCGTAGCCGCGAAGCCGCCCCGCCCCGGACGCATGAGCACGTACGAAATGTACACCAGCACGCCTAACGAAACCCCGATGAGAAGAAACGTCCGCAACTGACTGTCGCCGTCCGCAAACATCCCAAACGCTGCGCCGCGATTCTTCGTGTGTACGATGTTGAAGAATCCGGGTATAACCGCATGGGTGTCCCACAACGATACGCGATCCTCGATCCAGATTTTCGTTCCGCGGTCGAGCGCAAAGATAGCGGCCGCTATCGTCCAGGCGGTAGCGCGCAAGTTCACAGGAGAAACCGTTGCACTTCGCCCGCACATTCGGCGCAAATCGCCGCATGAACTTCAGGTCGCGATCCTACGTCAGTCGTGTACTTCCAACATCGCTCGCATTTGGAGCCATCCGCGCGCTGGACGGAAACTTTCAAACCATCCGAGTTCGGCTCGAGAGCGACTTGCGACACGATGAATAGGTCGGGCAGTTCTCCTCGATAGCGTTCCAGTAACGGCGCGATCGAACCATTCGCTGAAACGACGACCTTCGCCTCCAGCCCGGAGCCGATCTCTTTTCTCTGCCTGGCCTGTTCGAGGACGGCTAACACTTCGCTGCGTACATTCATCAACTGCGCCCAATCCTGTTGACGCGCGCGAGCCGGTTCGGAGATACCTGCCGTTAGTTCCCCCGCCTCCGGAAAGTACGTAAGATGCACGCTGTCGGGCTCATTCGGACCTTTCGGGATGTAGGACCAGACTTCCTCCGTCGTAAAAGCGAGCAAGGGCGCCAGTAAGCGCACGAGAGCATAGTTGATGCGATAGATTGCGGTCTGCGCGCTTCGCCGTTCGCGCGAATCGGGAATCGCTGTGTACAACCTGTCCTTCGACATATCGAAATAGACAGCGCTCAGACTTACGGTGGCGAAATCGTAAACAGCCCGATACACCTTGTGAAAGGCGTAGTCGTCATAATATACCCTGCACTTCCGAACTACTTCATCGGCTTCGAGCAGGATCCATTGATCGACTTCCAATAGCTGGTTCGCAGGAAGCGCATCCTTCTCCGGATTGAAATCCGCCAAAACACCCAAGGCATATCGAAACGTATTGCGCAATTTCCGATAGGCATCCGTAAGCCGCGCCAGAATTGTCTCCGAGAACCGGACATCCTCGTTATACTCGACCGAGGACACCCAAAGGCGCAGTACTTCGGCGCCATATTGCTTGATCACTTTGTCAGGAGCGATTACATTCCCGAGCGATTTCGACATCGCCCTGCCTTCGCCATCGAGTTGCCAACCGTTAGTCGCGCACTCCCGATACGGCGCTGCGTTTTTCAATGCGACGCCGACTAGCAGCGAGCTATGAAACCAACCTCTGTATTGATCGCCGCCCTCAAGGTAAATATCGGCAGGCCACGGCAACTCCGCGTTATGGCCCAGAACCGCCAGATGGCTTGAACCGGAGTCGAACCACACATCGAGAATATCGTTCTCTTTGCTGAATTCCGCACCGTCGCATTTTCCGCATTTTGTGCCGGCCGGCATCAACTCCGACGCTGAACGCTCGTACCAGATGTCTGCCGAATGCTCCGCAAATAGCTTGACCACGTTGTCGAGAATCTTGCGGTCCGTCAGCGGCTCACGGCAGGCGTTGCAGTAGAAAACGATGATGGGAACACCCCACGTGCGCTGGCGAGATATACACCAGTCTGGGCGCTCGGCGATCATGTTGTGCATGCGCTCGCGACCCCAGGACGGCAGCCACTTAATGCCGTTGATGGCTTCGAGAGCCCGACCCCTGAGGTTATTGCGATCCATCCCAACGAACCATTGTTCTGTTGCGCGAAAGATTGTCGGCTTATGGCAGCGCCAGCAGTGGGGGTAGCTGTGTTCGACCTTCTTCAACGCTAGCAAGGCGCCGCTCTGCTTCAGAATGTCGATGACTAGTGAGTTCGCATCCCACACGTTCTTACCGATCAGTTCCTCGGGAAGCCTTCCATCGGCCCCTTCGGCATGATAGAAACGGCCAGCCGCATCGACGGGGCAATACGTGTTGATACCGTATTTGCGCGCAACGACGTAATCTTCCTGGCCATGGCCCGGCGCCGTGTGGACCGCTCCAGTTCCCTGCTCCAAGGTCACATGATCGGCGAGAATCCCCTGTGAGTCACGTTCTAGAAACGGATGACGGAATACCGTCCCATCCAACCGCGCGCCAGGAAAGGTAGCAACGATCCTCGGCTCCACCCACCCGCATGTTTCGGCCGTCGCCTTCAGCAGATCACTGGCAACGATATAGACGTCTCCATCCACGTCCGCCGCCACGTATTCGAACTTCGGATGATAGGCGATCGCCATATTCGCCGGAATTGTCCACGGTGTAGTGGTCCAGATCAGACCATAAACCTTGCGGCCGGCTAACGCTGCGTCGATTGCAGATGGGTCGGATTGGAGGGCGAAACGAACCCAAATCGACGGACTTGTATGGTTCTCATACTCAACTTCGGCTTCAGCAAGCGCTGTCCGATCGTTCAAGCACCAGTTGACCGGCTTCAGACCTTTGTAGACATAGCCCTTGTCGAGAAAATCGACAAACGCGCCCGCGATGACTGACTGGTAGCCGGGCTCCATCGTCCGATAAGGGTGCCCCCAATCGGCGAAGATTCCAAGGCGGATGAAGTCTTCGCGCTGCAAATCGACGTACTTCTCCGCATACTTGCGGCATGCGCGCCGGATGTCGGCGGCCGACATCTTCGCTTTCTTCGAACCAAGTTCGCTATCTACCTTGATCTCGATGGGTAAGCCGTGACAATCCCAGCCGGGGACATAGGGCGAATCGAACCCGGCCATCGTTTTGGAGCGGACAATGAAGTCTTTTAGCGTTTTGTTGAATGCGTGGCCGAGATGGATGTTTCCATTCGCGTAAGGAGGCCCGTCGTGCAAAATGTACTTCGGACGGCCTTCGCGCGAGCGCCGAATCTGCCCATAAATGTCCGATTTCTGCCATTCCTGCAGTATTTTAGGCTCATTTTGCGGCAGATTCGCCTTCATCGGGAAGTCCGTCTTAGGCAGATTGACGGTCTTCTTTAGATCAAACTCCGGGGACTCCATGGGGTAAGTTCCATGGTAACAAGCGTATCGAGCGCCCACCTACTGCCCCGCGGGGGTTCGAGTAAGGACTACTTATCGAGCCAACCCGGGTACCAGCGAAACACGTTACCTGTGAGGCTTCCAATGAAGATTTCGCCTTTGCGACTCACGTTGATCCAATGTCCCGGACTCTCCATCGACCCTAGAATCTTACCGCTCGCCAAATCGACCTTCATGATGCGGCCCGAGAGCGTGTCGTAGGTGCGGTTCTCGATATTGTTGCGATACGTGATGATCCACATCTCGTCTTGTGGCGTGATGAAGATATTCTGCGTGGATCCGAGATGCGTCCACTCACGCAGAAATTTCCCGTTGAGGTCGAATATTTGAATGCGATTGTTCTCCCGGTCGCTGACGTAGACAAGACCCTTTGCATCGATCGCGATTGAGTGCGGCAGATTGAAATCACCCGAGGCCGTACCCATCTTTCCCCATGCGGTCAGATATTTCCCTTCCTTTGAAAACTTGACGACTCTCGAATTGCCGTAGCCATCAGATACAAAGAAATCGCCGTTCGGTGCAAAGGCAATGTCGGTCGGCTTGTTAAATGTCGCTTCATCGGTACCCGCTTTCCCCTTCGCCCCGAGTTTCATCAGGAGCTCTCCCGTCTTGGTGAACTTCATCACCTGATGATCGCCGTTGTCAGTGACCCAAACATGGTCGTCCTTGTCGACACGGATGGCATGGGCGTTCCCGAACATGCCCTTTCCCCACGAACGAAGATATTTGCCCGCACTATCGAAGACGACGATCGGATCGGCCTTGGGGCCTCTCTGGAACACATAGACTTCGCCGGCAGAGTCCGTGGCGACTGCTGAGACACGACCGAACTTCCATCCATTCGGCATCGTGTCCGGTTCTTCTCCGAACCGGATATTGACTCGATACTTCAGCAGGCCGCCCTCATGGTCAAACCATCCCTTTTCAGCGGCCAGCAAAGTTAAAGCTGTTAGCGCAACTAGCAAATAGCGTTTCATAGTGAGGGTCGAAAGAATTATATGCCTTTAGAACGCTATGGATGCGATTCTCTGGTTTGTTCTACCTGTATGGGTCGCCGCCGGATCACCATTCGGCGTTTTACACATCATGTAATCACGGATGGAGAGCAAGAGATGACCCTTCTTGATGGGACGGACTTGGAGTTGCTGGATAATCGTCAGCGTTCATCGCGCGAGCGCCTTGTGAATATCCCAAGAGCTATCTTCCGCAGTTCTTACCGCAGTAAAAGATCTCAGGATCGCGCTCCAGCTTCCATCAGCAGCCGGATGATCCGTTCATCGTTGCTCATCTGCGCGGCATGAAGAGGAGTGAGTCCGTCCTGCTGCGGTAGATTGGGATCGGCTCCGTTTCTGAGTAGAAACTCGACCGAGCGAGCATCCCTGCTAGCCACCGCTGCGTGTATTGCAGCCACTTTCATCGGGTTTTGCGCCTGAGCATTCACGTCGGCCCCGGCTGCGACTAGCGCTTCCACGATGTCCGAGTGGCCGAAGAAGGCCGCGAGCGCGACGGGAGCAAAGCCGTCGCTGGAGAACCGATTTACAGCGTTTGCATCGGAAGAAATCAGGCGCCGTACGTGCTCGATTTCTCCTACGGCGCACGCCTCCGGGAGATCAAGGTCGGTTCGTTTGGCAGCCAGTAGCCGGGCGATCTCAGGCTGCCGATGATACATCGCAAGAGAGATATAGGACACACCCTCCGCGGTCCGTTCGGAAGCTACGCTAGGATCCGATTCGAGCAACTTCGCGGCGCCGGCGGAGTCACCGCTCTTGATTGCTTCCAGCATGTTCATGGAGGCAATGTTATCTCTTATTTATTAAAATAGGAATGCAGCCAAATCGGCTGCGCCCCAACAATTTACATGCATCAGATTGAACAATTGCGAACCGAGCACAACCTCCGCGCTCTTGCGAGTGCCGAAGAGGGTCTGGGGTTGGGCAAACTGCCAGTTCGTGTTTTCGGATTCAGCTACGCGCCGGCTACGGAGACGCCATTATTCGCCCGAAAGAGCTACCACAGTTTTGAAATCCACAAGCTTGCCGACGGGCGCGCCTTCCTCCTAGCATTCGTGACGGCTGCCGACAGCGACCGCATACGCTCCCACAAGGAAGAGGTCGACGTGACAGTCTATCCCGAGCCCTACGAGGATGCAAGGACACTTGTCCGGATCCATTCGACAGTATCGTAAGCAACCACTACAAACCAGTTCGGTATGACGGTAATGCGCTTCATCTGAAGCTATCCGCTGTTTGAACACTACCCACGGGTGCTCGCGTTCGTTCGCTTGAAAGCTACAAGACGAACCCATCAATGGTGACCAAGCCTCATCAATATGACGGCACGCGGGTGGGAACCGCCGAATGAACAAAGCTCCGCAACGAGGGGAGCACCAAAGCCCTTATCTCGACGCAGGAATAGCGCGACGGAAGAGAGAATTGAACGCGATTTCTCGGATCGCGCCATTCATTGACTGTAGGAGCCTGGCCTTCAAGTCCAAATATCCCTGAGTACCAGCAAAAAGATCCTGTAGCACATAACAGAAGGTTGGACTGCGGCGCATAAATTGAATCATGCGTGATGGTACATCGCCATATAGAAATTTGCCCAAGTACAGCCGTACTGCAAGCCTGGACGCAATCTCCATTTCGTCGGTGAACTCGTTCTGAAGCGCGGAACTGTAGGATTGCTCAGGAGCCTCTCTCTCAGAGAGAATAGCCTCGGCTGCCAGATCGGCAGATCGAATTGCGTAATAGAGACCTTCTCCGGTGATCGGATCGACCAAGCCTGCAGCATCGCCGACCGCCATCCATCCCGGACCGGCTGCGCGATTGGAACGCCATTCGCTTTTTTGAAGCGAGGGAATGACATGTCCGTAGAACGTCGCGTCCTTTAGTGGAATATCATGGGCGGCGAGGTAAGATTCGAGGCGGCGCCGCAAGGATTGCGAGGTTTCACCCTTCGCGCAAATTCCCGCCGAAAGATGCCCATTCCTGGGGAATACCCAAATATATCCGGCGAAACCGTCAATAAACTGAATGTCGACACGATCACGGTTCACCGGGATGTAATATCCCATCGCGACCATTTTATTTTCTGCCGACCATTCGGTACCGAACTCTGCGAGCGCGTTTCGGGCGCCATTGGCGATGATACAGTGGTCAGCCTCGATCACCGCGGAAGGTGTGCGCAACTTCCAACTGGACCCGTTTCGTACAAGTCCTGTAATGCGCGCCTTCTCGATTTGAGCGCCTGCGCCTTCCGCTCGACGAAGCAACAGATTATTCAGTTCGTAGCGGGAGTAGATAAGGAGAGGCCGTGTCAGTTCGAGTTCGGCAGAGCCCGCTCTCGATGTAGAAAGACATGTGCGCGTAATCGTTCGCTTCGGGGTATCGTTATCGATGAGGAATGGATATTGGTTGTAGGCCTTGTATGTCAGGCCTCCACCACATGGCTTTTCCCAAGCGAGTTTTTCGTCGATGAGCGTCACACGCAGCCCCGCGCGCGCAAGACGCTCCGCGGCGAAGGAGCCAGCTGGACCACCACCGATTACGGCGACCCGAGTCATTTACTTCTTCGCGGGAGCCTGCTGCGTTTGTACTGGAGGATGGCCCGGTGGAAGAGCCCCTCCCGCCGGATCTCCGACGGGAGGTTGGGTTGTTGGGGGAGCCACTGCTGCGCCTCCATGTTCTGCACCTCCAGGTACTGCGCCCGCATGTCCTGCGCCTCCTGCCGCCTTCTGAACGATCCACTTTGCGCCCTGCCGCTCCAATGAATAATTCATAGACATGCCGGCGTCGGGACTGGATTTGGGTTTGAAGGAGACAGTCGCAGTGGCCTTGTCACCCTGAAAATTAACATTACTAACGTCCACATCCATTGCTTTGAGATCGAGGCCGGAGTTCTTGCCAAGATGATCCATGATTCCCTGTCGCACTGCATCCTTATTTTCAGCAGCGCGGTTACAGGCGGCCAGATAGATGGAGAGAAGCAATACCAGGACAAGCTTGGGCGTCACATCGCAATTATAGCGTTTGCATCCTTAAGCTCCGTGCTACAGTAGGCAAAAATGCAATCCGAGGCAGTCCGCGAGCGCAAGACGCAGTTGCTGCACGACTATCCACAGAACTTTCGCTATTACGATCTGCTTGTTTCTGCGTTTGTAGCGGTTCTCCTCATTTCCAATCTTGTCGCGCCGAAGCTTGTTTCGTGGGGACCTTTTGTTTTTAGCGGCGCACAGTTGCTATTTCCGATCACATACATTTTCGGCGACATCTTCACTGAGGTCTACGGCTACGCGGGTTCGCGACGCGCAATCTGGAATGGCTTTCTAGCGTCGATCCTTATGACCGTTATGGGAACGATCATCATCGGTCTGACGCCCGCGCCCGGCTGGAATAATCAGGCCGCTTACGAAATCGTGTTTGGGTCGATGCCACGCATCGTGATCGCGAGCTTGCTCGCATACTGGGCGGGCGAGTTTACGAACTCGTTCATAATGGCTCGCATGAAGGTTCTGAGTAATGGAAAGCATCTGTGGATGCGCACGATCGGGTCTACCGCCGTAGGACAAGCGGTCGATACCGTGATGGTTATCGGGATCATTTTCGCCGGTAACGTCCCGTTGTCCACAATGCTGAATCTAATGATCTCCGGCTATGGTGGGAAGGTAATCTATGAAGCCTTGGCGACCCCGCTTACTTATGTTGTGGTCAATTCGTTGAAACGAATCGAAGGTGTCGACATTATGGACACCAACACTGACTTCAATCCTTTCCGTGCGAAGCTGGCGTCGCGGTAACTTGTGGTCGACGGATCTCGTAAATCGTTGCTTCCCCGCACCGAAACATGACGCGCAAGCATTGTCTGCGCAAAATATTGGCTGCGCAATATCTTTGCCCCAAATGGACGCCGTTATGGGGGGTACCGGCGCGGCCAATGCAATCAGAATGGCATCCACGTTCGCCAGACATAAAGGTCAAAATCTCGGGTGCTACGTTGATGAACTCATAACCACGTAATCGAGATAGTACATGAGGTACGGCTTGATCAGACTGGGCCTGTGCTGCCCTGTCCATACAGCCCAGGCGCTCTCACGAGAACCAACATTACTCTTGCTAATATGCCCGCATTCCTTCACTCGCGCTTCATGGCAAACCACCAGGACATTACGATCAGCAGAGGCACTGGCTAAAGAGCGCCATGTAGGGTTTATGCATGAGACACGCAATCATCAACTATGCGGCTACGTGGAGAGTTTGTAGCACTGATACAGCGGCAGATATTTTGGTCTGCCACGAGGCGCGAGGAAGGCGGATGATGCGGTGACCTTGACCGGAACCAAAGGACTTGGCGCCGACACCGTAAAGTCCGTCGTCATGCTGCAGCCAACCCAGTTGCGGCATGTCCAGGTTGCGCCAAGCTAGAATCTTGACAGCATCAACAACAGGGCGATAGTGGCTGGTTTCTTCCCGCCGCTTATATCGCGTCTCCAGGATCCTCACCAAGAACAACTGAGACTTTTTGGGTCCTTCCTTCGCGGAAGATCGTTAGTTCGAGTTCGTCTCCTGGCCGCTTGCGAGACATTGCGCGCGTAATCGCATCTTCGCGGTCGACTCGCTTGCCATCGATTTCCATGATTAGGTCGCCGCCCACACCAATTTCCATGTTTCCGATCAGAACAATCTGCCGCGGTCCGTGGAGACCTGCCTGCGCCGCAGCCGACCCGCGTTCAATTCCCTGAATCAGCAGTCCACCTTCTGCCGGCAACCGCAAAGCCTCGGCAATGTCACCCGCAACATAGGCGACTCCTAGACCAATTCTGGCGCGCTTGAACGACTTGCCTGCCTTATAGTCGTCGATCATCGACTTGGCGCGGTTAATCGGCATCGCAAAGCCAATCCCCATGTTGCCGCTTCCATAAATCGCAGTATTGATACCGACAACGCTCCCGTGGGAATCAAGTAAGGGCCCGCCGCTATTACCGGGATTGATCGCTGCATCGGTTTGAATCATCCCTTCGAGTTCAATGCCCTTTTCATCGCGGATATTGCGGCCGATAGAACTAACGATGCCAGTAGTCAGCGTTCCGTCTAAACCGAATGGGTTGCCAATCGCGAGAACTTTCTGACCTACCTGCAGCGGCTCAGAATCGCCGAGGGGAAGAGTATTCAGCTTTTTTCGGGGCTGGATTCTGATAAGAGCAAGATCATTCGCCCGATCGCGAAACAAAACACGAGCATCGTAGACTTCCTGATTCTCAAGGGTGACCTGGATCTTTCCACCCCCTTGAACCACGTGGCTATTCGTTAGAATGTTCCCGGATTCATCGAGGATAAAGCCGCTGCCCATGTCGCGCGATGGGATCACTTCCATGAACCATCCGCGGCGATAGACCGTGCTGGTTATGTGAACAGTGGCCAGACGAGCTCGCTTGTAGATATCGATATTGTTCAGTTCGTCGGAACTCAGACCGGCGCTGAGAGCGCGATCGGGACCGCTCCAAGCGACACCTTGTACGGATCCACGATCGGGACCGAGTAGCAGGCGCTGCATGACCGCGCTTCCGCTGCTAGTGACGAATATGAACCCACCAACCAACAATGCTGCGAACAATAGAACTCGCATTTTCATCTCTCTAAACTCCGAAGCGACCTGTAAACCTCGTTCGTCTGCTCGACGGTTTTTTCCTCCGTTCCCGATGTATCGATAACGTAATCGGCGTAACGGCGCTTTTCCTCTACGGGCATCTGACGACTTAGACGGGCGAGAACCTCCGACCGGGTATATGCGCCGCGTTTCATCGCCCGCTCGAGTTGCTGCTCCGGAGTACAGGCGACCAGAATCAGCTTGTCGAAGCGTTTGTAGCTTCCCGTTTCTACTAGTATGGCCGCTTCCACGATCCCGATTCCAGTGGGATCATGGGTCTCAACCCGACAAAGAAACTCCTCCTCGAGCCGGATGACGATAGGGTGAACAATGGTGTTTAGCTGTTCCAGACGTTCGGGTGAATCGAAAACTTCGCCACCGAGACGCTTTCGATCGATCCGCCCTTCCGCGTCCAGAATTCGCGGCCCAAACAGCGCCACGACGCTTGCATACGCCTCACCATCGCGCTGGAGTACTCGGTGTCCGAGTTCATCGGCGCGCACCACGTGACAGCCAAGATCCTCAAATCTGCGCGACACAAACGACTTTCCAGAAGCGAAGCCGCCGGTCAAGCCGGCCTGGATCATGTGAGATGGCGTTCCGCCGCCTGAATCGTATTGACCATCAGCATCGCAATCGTCAGCGGTCCAACACCGCCTGGAACGGGCGTGAACGATCCGGCTACTTCGTCGACTTGTACAGGATGGACGTCCCCAATCAGCGTTCGTGAGGTGTGATCGCCAAAAATGGCTTTCACTTCCTCAGGATCGGTAAGACGGTTCATCCCAACATCGATCACCGTGGCTCCTGGCTTGATGAAGTCGCCTGTTACGAATGCGGGTCGGCCAATCGCAGCCACCAGGATATCTGCTCGCCGACATACTTCGGGCAGACCCGCAGTCCGTGAATGACAGATGGTCACCGTCGCGCTCTCATGAAGCAAGAGCAAAGCCATTGGCTTTCCGACAATATCGCTTCGGCCGACAACGACCGCTTCTCGGCCTGCGAGGGGTACTTTGTACCGCTTCAGTAACTCAATTACGCCGGCAGGAGTGCAGGCGCGGGGACCGGGAATGTTTGCCACAAGATTCCCTACATTTACCGGATGAAAGCCATCGACGTCCTTGTCCGGCCGGATCGCCACCAGGATTCTGCGAGAATCAACTTGTTTCGGGAGAGGCATCTGAACGAGAATGCCATCAATATCTTCACGCTGATTCAGGGATTCGACGACATACAAGAGATCTTCCGTCGTAACAGTTTCGGGAGGCGCAAGTTTTTCGCTATAGATTCCGAGTTCTTCGCACGCTTTGATCTTGTTTCGAACGTAGATCTCGGAGGCCGGGTTATTACCTACAAGAACTACCGCCAATCCCGGTGGCCGTTTCCGCTGCTTCAAGGCGGCGGCGCGATCCTTCCATTCAGCGAGAATTTGATCCCGTACCCACTTGCCATCCAGGATTTGCGCCATGTTCTGACCGAAGGATAACAGAGGGGATCGACGAGAGCTTACTCGACGACACGGAAAGGAAATTCCGCATTGATTAGCTGTTTTCCGAGCGCGTCCAAAGCAGAGATGACCAGTGCATATTGGCCCGGTCGAATGGCCCGCTCGAGAGCCAGTTTGATGGCGCCACTGACGTGGCTCTTTGGATAAAACGACTCTCGTGTTTCCGATGCGGCATTCGGCTCACTGAAGAGAGTCCGGCCGGCAGCGTTTCGCAAGGAAACTCCGTACCGAAGATCATACCTGTTGCCTGCTTCCGTGCGAAAGCCGGTTAACAAAAATCTCCCCCACATTGAATCTCCCGCACGGAATACGGGTTCGGCAACCGGTTTTTCATCGCGCTCTGAACCGTAAAATCGGAACCGGCGCAGCTCGAAGGATTCGGCTGGTTCGTCGTAAGCCGATTGGACTTCAAACTCGATGCCGGTCAACGTCTCGATAGCCGCTACATTGTCCCGGACGCGAATTCGGAACATATGAGTACCGGCACGAGGAACGGCGGGAATATCGACAACATACCGCACGGTTGGAATCCAGCTCCGACTGACGCTTCCGGACCGGCGTTCCACTGCGCCTGAATGCGGAGGGGCAATCAGCACACCATCGCAATCGAATACGTCGATCGTATAGTTCAGGCTGATCTTCTGTTCCGTTTCGCCGCGAGAGAAGCCTCTGATTCGAAACGCCAGATGAGCTTTTTGGCCGCTCGAGAACTGATACGTGAGCGGAACCCCGATTCCGCCCTCGAAGTCGGTTATTACCGCGTCTTCCACCGCCAATTGCTGTGTGTGGGCCAGGATGGCCGTGGCAACAAGCAATAACGCCGTGCTACTCCAATTGGACCGGAATGTCCACATGGGCGAATCTCTCTGACCCAATCTCGCCTCCATCGGTTGCGACAAGCTTGTATGTCGCCATCGGCGCGTCGAACACGGCCCAACCCTGCTCAGTCTGCGATCCGCCAATGTTCCGTAATAAGCCCAACCAATTGTCGACCTTGTCCATCTGCTCTGTTACTTCGGGAAAGCTCTTTCCGTTGCCTTCAATAGTGAAGGCCGGCACGGAAATAGTTGAACCGGAACTGTTGGTGATACTGACTTTGACGAAAAGATATCTGTCTTTCGGGCTTCGACCATCGGCTCCAAGCTCATTGCGCCAGTCCGACTCGAGAACCTGATACACAAGCGGTCCAAGTTGTACCCTTTCTCCCATGCGAAACGTTCCAACAAATGAGGCGTTATTCGCTTTCCGGCAGCTTGCGCCCATCAGCGCGCACGTGAGCATCAGAATCGTGACAGGCGTCCGAAGCCGCGTCACGGTTTTTGCTGAGACCATATGGGTATTGTATTCTTCACTGTAGTTCCGCCATGCATCTAAAGCAACTGCTCCTCGCCGCCACCGTAACCTGCACGCTGTACGCGCAGGCTGAACATCCCATAACAGGACGTCGCATAGCTTCCGTCATGGGCATCGGGGGCGCAGAATGGTTGGAACGTTCTGAGCGCGAACTCGAAGAACTGCCGGAGACCGCCATCGACAAGATGGGCATCAAACCAGGAATGGTGGTGGCAGATGTCGGGGCAGGTGTCGGTTACTTCACGGTGAGGCTCGCGAAGAGAGTGGGTTCGGAAGGTAAAATCTTCGCCGTGGATGTGCAACCCGAGATGCTCGCCATTCTAAAAGATCGAGCGAAGAAGGCGAATCTAGCCAACATCAGACCGATCCTGGGTTCCGAGTCCGACCCTCACCTCCCGGCAGGCTGCTGCGACCTCATTTTGATGGTGGATGTTTACCACGAGCTTTCGCAACCACAGAAGATGCTACAGAAAATGCATCAGGCCCTCAAACAAAACGGACGTCTTGTGCTTTTGGAGTATCGGAAGGAAGATCCCCACATTCCGATCCGTCCGGAGCACAAGATGAGCGTTGCCGAAGCCAAGGCGGAAGTAGAAGCAGAGGGTTACAAACTCGAACAGACATTGGCCGATCTGCCGCGTCAGCACATCTTCATCTTTGAGAAGGCCCAAAAGCAGTGACCGCGTATCGCGCAATCAACAAAAGTTGTAGCAGATGGTATCGTGAGGGTGCATGAGTCCTTCGGAACCGAGATCGGAGGATAGAGTCGAGACGCAACCAGTTCGCGGCCTTCGCATCCTCGGGGTGCCAATCCGCCTCCACTTTACGTTTGTTCTCCTACTGATCTTCATCGTGACGTTCGGCGCTCGCGGCGGTGAATCGGCACTTTTCAATGTAATTTACATTCTCGCGCTGTTCACTTCGGTACTGTTGCACGAGCTCGGTCATGTAGCAATATCCAAGCGCTATGGAATACGGACGCTGGAA
>DASQLD010000321.1:0-3796 GCA_035630195.1 Bryobacteraceae bacterium | reverse complement strand
AGGGGGGTCGATTCGGCAGCCCGCCTCTTTTTGCGGGGTAGTCGGAGTCACGCCGACCTACGGTCGTGTATCTCGCTATGGACTAACGGCGTTTGCAAGTTCGCTCGACCACATTGGGCCGTTTTCAAGGAATGTTCGCGATTCCGCGACATTGCTGCAGGCGATCGCCGGCTACGATCCGTATGATTCCACCTCGGCCCATGCGCCGGCGGCGGATTATCTCGCCGCCATGGACGGGAATATTCGCGGCTTGAAGATCGGCCTTCCGAAGGAATACTTCAAAGGCTTAACACGCGAGACGGGGGATCTCATCGAAAAGGGGATCGACGCGTTGAAAAAGCTTGGGGCGACCGTCCAGGAAGTGAGTCTGCCGACCACCGATTATGCCATCTCGGCTTATTACATCATCTGTACGGCGGAAGCCAGCTCGAATCTGGCGCGTTATGACGGCGTTCGCTACACGACCAGGACGAATGCGGATTCCCTGACCGGTATGTATCGCGCGACGCGCGGGGATGGATTCGGAGCGGAGTGCAAGCGGCGCATCATGCTGGGGACGTATGTATTGAGCGCCGGATATTATGACGCCTACTATCTGAAAGCTCAGAAAGTGCGCGCTCTGATCCTGAAGGATTTTACCGAAGCCTTTGAGCACGTGGACGCTCTCGTGACACCTGTATCGCCATTTCCTGCCTTTAAGCTCGGAGAGAAACTGCAGGATCCAATGGAGATGTATTTGTCCGACATTTACACAATCACAGGCGATCTGGCCGGCATACCGTGCATGAGTGTTCCGTGCGGCCGGACACCGGCCGGGTTGCCGGTCGGAATGCAGATCCTGACGAAGCATTTCGACGAAGCCGGGATGTTCCGCATTGCCGACGCGTTCGAGAGAAGCGGCGGAGTTCAGTAGCAATGGCGAAGGTCGCCGAACGCAAAATTCGGATCCAGTACGACAGCGATCGTAAGATCCGGGTTCGCAATAAGCTCCACTATCGTTTCAATCACTGGCCAATCTGGATTACGGTTTTCTTCCTCGTCCCCGGACCGCTGACTTTCGATTTGTTTGAGCGCGGGTTCGATTGGCGTATGTCGCTATGGCTTGCTTGTGTGTTGATCGGCACGGGCATCGCAGGAATCCGAGGGAAGCTGCCGGGATGCGAGGCCGCTCCTTACATCATTCGATTCACTGAAGACAAACCGAATCCACTCTACCGGCGGGTCTGCTATACGTTTGCCTGGGGCGCGGTCATCAGCTACGCGGTACTGAATCTGACGGGTCTCATCATGGCGCTCGCGACTGGGCAATGGATGATGAAGCAGATCTATCAATACGCCTATTTCCCGATTGCCGGTTTGGTTTGGCTGTTGGGTTTGTTTGGTAAATTGCCGCGGGTGCTGCCGTCTACCAAAGGCGAGGGCCATGAGCGACGCTACTTCTACGGATCGGTCTGGGCGGTGTGTGTGGCTCAGCCGGTGGTGGGTCTGCTATGGATCTGGCTTCCGAAAACCACGGAAACGACGTGGTTGAAGCTGATTACTTTCGTTGTGATTCTGGCCTTCATGGGCACGATGGCGTATTTCGGCCGATTGCCTCGGACGGCGCCGATCGTGCCCGGTCAACTCGCTGTCTCGGACTAAGCTTCCGCGACCACCGGATTCCGCAGTTCGCCAATACCGCTGATACTCACTACGCACTCATCGCCGGGCTTTAGCCAGCGCGGCGGCTTATGGCCTAGTCCGACGCCTGCGGGTGTGCCGGTTGACACGATGTCGCCAGACTCGAGTGTCATAACGCTCGAAAGATAAGCGATCAGGTCCGGAATCCTGAAGATCAACTCGCGTGTATTCGAGTTCTGCAGCACTTCGCCGTTGATGGTCATCTTGATGTCGAGATTGTGCGGGTCTTCGATTTCATCGGCAGTAACCATCCAGGGGCCCATGGGACAGAAAGTGTCGAAGGTCTTTCCCATCAGCCACTGTGTCGTGGCCATCTGATAGTCCCGCGCGCTCACGTCGTTAATGATTGTGTAGCCAAAAACGTGCTTCTTCCAATCGCCGGCGGCAATATGACGGCCACCCTTGCCGATGATGAACGCGAATTCTGCCTCGTAGTCGGGCTTTTCGGAGGTTTTCGGGAGGACTATCTCGGCGCCAGGGCCGATGATTGACGTCGCGAATTTGTTGAAGATCGTTGGAACCTTCGGAATCTCCATGTTCGATTCGATCGCATGATCGCGGTAATTCAGGCCGACACAAATCAGCTTTGGAGGACGGGGAATGGGGGCGGTCAATTTGGTCGTGGCGAACGGCAGGATCGCTTCAGCCGGAGCTTTATCGAGATACTCGAGAACCGGAGCTTGCGCCATGGTCCAGTTTTCTATCAGCGCCGTCGGCGTGGGACAATGAGCACCGAGCGCGATTACTTTGTCATCGCGCACGATTCCTACTTCCGGCCAGCTCTCTTCGTTCCGGCGGAACGTAACAATTTTCATTTTTGTGTGTTTTTGCCTCGCTAAAGGGCTCATTGTATCATCGAGTGAAATCCATTCATGTCAAACGAATACATCGAACATCTCTTCTCGCTCAAGGGCAAGACGGCAGTGGTTCTGGGCGGAACCAGCGGCATCGGCAAGGCAATTGCACGTGGTTATGCCAAGGCCGGGGCTAACGTCGTCGCCAGCAGCCGCGATCAGGCGAAGGTTGACGCCAGCGCCGCTGAATTCGAGGCGGCAGGCGGGAAAACTTTGCGCATGACGAGCGACGTGAACGACCGCGCAAGTCTGGAAGCGCTCCGGGACGCTACGGTGAAGGCTTTTGGAAGCGTCGACGTGTTGATGGTGACATCAGGAGTGCATCGTAAGGCCAAGACCGCCGACATGGACGATGTGGAATGGGATCGCGTCATCGACGCGAACTTGAATGGCAGTTTCAAGGCAAATCAAGTGTTTGGACAGCAGATGATCCTGCAGAAGTCAGGCGCGATCATCAATACGGCGTCACTGACGTCGTTTGTGGCATTCAATGAAGTTTCGGCCTATGCATGCAGTAAGGCGGCGGTAGTGATGCTGACCAAGCAGCTTGCCTGCGAATGGGCGCCGCTAGGCGTTCGTGTTAACGCGATTGCGCCGGGTGTTTTTCGGACACCCCTGAATTCTGCTGCTCTGGACATTCCGGAGCGGGCGGCAGCGATTCTGGGGAAGACGCCGATGGGACGTTTCGGGAACGTTGAGGAACTGGTAGGAACGGCGATCCTGCTAGCCTCCGAGGCTGGCAAGTTCATCACTGGTCAGGTGATAGCAGTGGATGGAGGTTTCCTGGCCAAGGGAATTTGAGGCCCGGAAATACGAAGGGCGCCTGGACTTCAGGCGCCCTTGCGACAAACTCTAAACTGGAAGTTAGGCTACTTTCAGAACTTTGCCGGCGCGGATGCAGGACGTACAGGCTTTCACGTGTTTTGCTCCACCCTTGACGACTGCGCGGACACTTTGAAGATTGACATTCCAACGACGCTTCGTCACATTATGGGCGTGGCTGACACGGTTGCCGAATTGCGGCCCTTTTCCACACAATTCACATCTCTTAGCCATAAGACAGGGATCTCCTTCGACCTACGAAATCTCAGTGTACCAATGCGCCACGGGTGTCCGCAACTTTCAGTCTTGTCTAACGCATGATGAGCCTGAAGGGGAGCTTATTTCTAACACAGGATGAGCCTGAAGGAAGCGAGCGCATGCTAGGGATTGATTATTGGCATGCGAGATGGCGAGAAGCTGAGCCTGGAACAGATCCGGGC
>DASQLD010000320.1:0-3025 GCA_035630195.1 Bryobacteraceae bacterium | reverse complement strand
TTCGCCTCCGTGAGAACCTTCAGCCGATCCCGTTCCTTCTGGCCCATCTCGAACCTGTCCTCTTGCATCCAGACCTGAGTCTGTCAACAGGACATTCCTACTTCGCTCGATTAGGACATTTCTACTTCGCTGCGACATTTCGCCAGCCGTGTCTCCAAATGATCGTCGTTAGTGATAGATTCACGAGTGCATCTAAGGAGGTAGAGAGTGTATCGTCTCTTGGCATCTGCGAGTATCCTTGTGCTCGGCTTCCCTTCCATCGTGCTCGCTCAGAGCACCTTTGCCACAATTACTGGTTCCGCATCTGATCCATCCGGCGCAAGCGTGCCCGGGGTTGTCGTAGAGGCGCGGGAAATCAATACGGGCTACGTATATCGAGTCGAGACAAACGAAAATGGTCTTTATACCATCGCCAATATTCGCGAAGGCACATTCGTTCTCAAGGCGACAAAATCCGGATTCAGTGACTTCACAGTTGAGAACATCGTCCTGACCGCGTTGGATAACCGGCGAGTCGACATACCTCTAACAGTAGGAACGGTAGGGACCACGGTTGAGGTATCCGGCGGCGCAACACTGATCGAGACGGAATCTGCCCGCATCGCCGACGTGAAGGACCGTCAGCAGTTACGCACTCTTCCGCTGACGCTCCGCCGCGCCTGGGATTACTTCACTCTCTCTCCCCAGATCAACAAGACTACCGCTGGCTTTCAGATCTCCTTCGGCGGAAGTCGTCAGCAGCAGGGCGCCGCGAATATCGACGGCACTACCATCCAGCGATCTGGTGGCGGTTTCGCATCCGGTCCGCTGCTAGACAGGACCGAGTCATTCTCTGAGTTGCGCATGGATATTTCAGGCACCAGTGCCGAGTTTGGCCTCATCGGACAAGTAACGCTGATTAGCCGCTCGGGAACCAACGAGTTCCACGGAACCTTCTCCGACTATTACTCGACCACTGCGTTCCGTGTGCGCAACCCCTTCGCGACGGAGCGCAGTTCCGGTGTCAGCCATCGACTCACTTTCGCAGGGGGTGGTCCTGTAATCATTCCGAAGGTTTACAACGGCCGGAATAAAACGTTTGTGTTCGGCACGGTAGAGGCGGGATTCGGATCGCCCGGTCGAACTCAGCTCAATCAAAATGTGCCCACCACGCCTTGGCGCAGCGGTAACTTCTCGTCTCTTCTTCCAACCACGGTGATTCGTGATCCGCTCAACGGCAACACGCCTTTCGCCGGGAACATCATCCCCGCTAGCCGGATCAATTCCGTTTCTCGAACGATGCAGGATGAGTTTCTGGCTACGCCCAACTTCGGCGATCCGAATACATTCTTTGCCCAAAATTACCGGGAGTTGCGGGTCAACACGGTATCCCATCAGCCAACGATCACCCTCCGGGTCGATCACCGATTTGGCGAAAAAGCCTTCATTTATGGGCGTTTCACGAAAGTGGATTGGAACCTGGACAACTTTGAGACGTTACCTACAGTCCAGGAACGCTATCGACGTTGGCGAGCTCTGAGGGCTTCCACCATCGCTTACACTCATTCGTTCCGTCCGAACCTGCTCAACGAATTCCGCTGGGGCACGTCCTTCGACGATCTTCCGAATATCTCGAACATCAGTGGCAAGCAATTAGTAGAAAGGCTGGGACTGCGAGGTCTTGCGCCCGATCTCCCAGATGTCGGCGGTATCTTTGAAGTCAACTTCACCGGCGTTGCGATTTCTCCGATCGCTGTCATGGGCACGTGCAATCCTTGCGGACGTGACCTGATTAATCAGTTTGTAGATCATGTGAGCTGGTTCCGTGGCAGCCACAACCTCAAGATGGGATATCAGCTCATCATGGGTTCGGCCAACGAAATCAGGCAGCCCACCGGTCTGTTCGGCAACGTTACTTTTTCCGACCGCTTCACCGGACATGCTTATGGTGACTTCCTGCTCGGACTTCCGACGACCACGACACGTAACTTCCCCGCAATCGAGCCACAAAGGCGGAACCAACGCCACGGCCTTTTCCTGCAGGATGACTGGCGTGTCACTCCGCGGCTGACGTTGAACCTCGGATTGCGTTACGACTACTACCCCGGCTGGACAGAAAGCAATGGGCGGCAGGCGGTATTCGATATCGCGACCGGCGCCATCGTTGTACCCGATGGAGCCCTCGACAAAGTCAGTCCGTTGATGCCGCGCGGCTACGTTGATGTGATCGAAGCGTCAAAAGCCGGCTATACTTCGAAAACTCTGACAACCGGCGACAAGGACAATATTGCTCCGCGCATTGGATTCGCCTGGCGTCCGAGCGGTAGCAATCAGACTGTGATTCGCGGCAGCGGGGGCATCTTTTATGACGCCTCGGCAGTTGCTCCGTCGGCAGGTTCCACTGTTCCTTTCCTTATCGCGGAGCCTTCGTACAACAATCCGATCGACAATCCCATCATGCTCCCTACAGTGTTTCCGACGAGTGGGTCCGGCGGACCCAGCACCGTTGCGTTACCCCCGGCTTTCAGGCCGGACCTTCGCATTCCGCGCTCGATGCAGTACAGCTTGACCTTCGAACGTCAGCAGTGGGAAACGGGATTTCGTCTATCGTACGTCGGCACGAACACGAGACAGGGCGTCTACCGCTGGGACATCAATTCGCCAGTTGCTGATGCGCGTCTCTACATTGACAAGCCACGCCGCTTTCCGCGCTATCCCGGAATCAATTACACCGACAACGGCGCAGGACACCAGTACCACGGCTTATCGATGGAGGTGGAAAGACGCTTCTTCAAAGGATTCTCGTATCAGGTCTACTACACGCTTGCCAAAGACGTCCAGGATCTCGAAAATACTGAGAGTCCAGAATATGCATACGATCGGGCGCGCGAGCGATCGACCTGGGGCGCTCTACCCCGTCATCGTTTTCAGTTGAATTCGATTTATGAGATGCCTTTCGGACGCGGCAAACTGATCGGTTCCGGCGCGGGCAGAGTTACCAATGCAATTATCGGCGGCTGGCAGATATCCGGCATTTACATCTATG
>DASQLD010000319.1:0-9233 GCA_035630195.1 Bryobacteraceae bacterium | reverse complement strand
CCAACCCTGCGCCCGCTCGACCTTCAAACCTTCAGGCTCATTCACGGTTTAGAAAATGCTGCATTTCATCGACTGCCTTCTTGAGGCTGGCGACGGGTTCTCCAAGCGGTAGATACTCCATACAAATGTACCCTGCGTAGCCAGTCTTCTGAATGGTCTTATACAGATGGCCGTAGTTCATTTCGCCAGTCCCGGGATCGTGGCGACCTGGATTGTCCGCGACATGGACCACTGCAATATGAGGAGCCGCTTCCGTCAAAGAACGAGTCACATCACCGACTTGAACTTGTTCGTGATAGAGATCGAAGAGCAGCTTGAATGCGGAGCTGTTCACTTCTTTCACGAGCCGCAATCCTTTAATACAGTTGTTCAGGAAATAGCCCTTGTGATCGACCTTAGAGTTCAAGGGCTCGATGATCAGCGTAAGATTCACCTTGGCGGCCAGTTCTGCAGCTTGCTTCGATCCTTCGAGCAAGCTCGCGTACTGTTCTTCCTGAGTTCTGCCAGGGATCGTGTTGCCGCTCATAAGGATGACTTGCGGCACTTCTAACCTCCGGGCCCAATCCATTGCCTTCGTGACATCACTTAGGAAATTGTCGCGCTGTGCCGGGTCGAGCATCGATACCGGGCGCCTTGGCCAGTCCGGCGTAGCGATGATGGTGTCGAGTGTGAGGTTGAAAGATCGGACGAACTTCAACTTTGCGACCGCTTCGGTGTCCGACCAGTTCACGTGCTCCGCAACGAGTTCGATCGACTGTATTCCGGCCCTGGCAGCGATCTGGACACGCTCCTCAAACGAGCCCTTCAGCGTCCAAAGCATGACCGAGGACGTGATCTTGGACTTCCTAGGCGGCCCCGTTTGTGAGGGTGTCGGCACTGTCTCCCATGTTATCGTGGTGGATACCTCGCTCATACGCTATGTCGCAACTGAAGTACCGCACACGCAACAACATCGAGGTGATTCGCAGTGTATCGAAGATACCCTTCCGGAGGGGTTTGAAGGATCTGCTGCACTCACTCGACGAACAGAGAGGTATCTACCTCTCTTCCGGGTACGAATATCCGGGACGGTACTCACGCTGGGATATCGCGTCCGTCTGTCCGCCGCTCGAGATTGTCGCCCTCGGAACCTATGTCGAACTGCGCCCTTTGAATGAACGGGGTGTGGTTCTGAACAAGCTTCTGCTGCCGGTTTTGCAGCCGAATCCTCACTGGGATGACCTTCAATCCGTCGATGGCAAGTTGATCGGCCGTCTGAAGCCGCTTCCTCGTTTGTTTTCAGAGGAAGAACGGAGTAAGCAACCTTCCGTCTTTTCCGTGTTGCGGGCCCTGGTACAAGAGTTCCGCAATGAAAGCGACTCTCATTTGAACCTGATCGGTGCTTTCGGGTACGATCTGCTTTTCCAGTTCGATCCGATCGAATTCAAGCTCCCGCGGGGCGAACGTAAGGACCTTCACCTCTTCGTTTGCGATGACATTTACTTTATGGATCGCAAGAAGGAGCAGATCGAGCGCTACCAGTACGATTTCGCTCTCAATGAGACGACCACGGAGAACCTGCCCCGGACTGCTGAGCGGCTTCCGTCGCCTGATTCAGGGATCCAGTCAGGTGAGATCACGTCCGACCACACGCCCGAGGAGTACATGGCCAAGGTCGAGACCTGCCGCGATGGCATGAAGCAGGGGGATTACTACGAAGTCGTCCTGCGCCAGACCTTTTCAGCGCCTTTCACCGGTAGTGTCTCGGCGCTATTCGAGCGCGTCCAACAAGCCAGTCCGAGTCCTTATGAATTCCTTATCCAGTTCGGCGACGAGCAACTCGTTGGCGCATCACCGGAGATGTTCGTGCGTGTCGAAGGCAGTCGCGTCGAAACCTGCCCGATCGCGGGAACCGCGCAAAGGACAGGCGATCCCATAAAAGACTCGGCTAATATCCGCGATCTTTTGAGCTCATTGAAGGAAGAATCCGAGCTGACGATGTGCACGGATGTGGATCGCAACGACAAGTCGCGTGTCTGCGTTCCAGGGTCGGTCAATGTCATTGGCAGACGGTTGATCGAGTCCTATGCGGGCGTCTTCCATACCGTCGATCATGTGGAAGGAACGCTCCAACCCGGCTTCGATTCGCTCGATGCATTTCTCGCTCACATGTGGGCGGTGACGATTGTCGGCGCGCCGAAGAAGGCAGCGGCTCAGCAGATCGAGAATCTGGAAAATACGCCGCGTGGCTGGTACGGCGGCGCCGTTGGGGCACTGTGTCTCAATGGAGATATCAACACAGGTATTCTGATTCGCACGATTCACGTGCGTGATGGTCGAGCAGAGTATCCAGTCGGCGCCACGCTGCTCTATGATTCGGTTCCTGCGATGGAGGAGCGTGAAACGCGCTTGAAGGCGACCGGTTTCTTCCGAGCGTTGCGCGCTCCAGTACCGTCAAAGAAGGTGGCGGCCGTTCAGCCGGTAGACTCGAGCAATGGTCCAAAAATGCTGCTGGTCGATAACGCGGATTGTTTCATTCACACGTTGTCGAACTACGCCCGCCAGACTGGGGCTGAAGTCGTCACTTATCGCGCCGGTTTCCCCTTGGAGATGATTGACGAGCTGAAGCCTGACCTGATTCTTATCTCACCCGGTCCTGGCCGACCCGCCGATTTCGGAGTGCCTGATTTGGTACGATACGCCGCAAAACGCGAAATGCCGCTCTTTGGTGTGTGTCTGGGATTGCAAGGCATTGTCGAGGCCTTCGGTGGCGAGTTGGGAGTGCTCGAGTATCCGATGCATGGCAAACCCTCGACAATCAGAAGCCAGGGCATCGGAGTGTTTGAAGGCTTGCCGGAGCAATTTCAGGTTGGTCGATATCATTCGCTTTACGCCGTTCGCGGCAAATTCCCCGCGTGCCTCGAGGTGACCGCTGAGACGGACGATGGCGTCATTATGGGAGTCCGTCATCGCGAGTTGCCGATCGAAGCGGTTCAGTTCCATCCAGAGTCGCTGTTGAGCCTGGACAATGAGTGCGGTCTGCGGCTAATGCGGAACGTGGTGGCTCTTTACGGACGTGACCGATCTTTCGCACAGCGGTAGTCGTCGATCCCATAAAGTAGCCATCGCAGTTCTCGCTGCGGCGGTGACATCGGTCTTCTACATCAACTTCTGTAACTTGGTGTATCAGTGTGGCTGCCGATCCTTGTGGAATGGAGCCGATGCGATGTGTAATGTCCACTCGCATGGCGTGCCACATTGCCCCTGGTGCGAGATTGGCCTCGCTGGGTCCGGCGGGGTGTGGGCGGCTATCGTTGGCGTGCAAACTCTGATCGCGACACGGTCGTCACCGATGGGCATGCTAACGCGCACTGTCGTTTCAGTTGCTGCGTTTCCGGTTGTCGGCGGAGTCCTGGCGCTGGCAATTGGATTGGCGACCGGCTACTGGTCCTGAAACGGTTTGATCTTGTTTAAGCTGCAAATATACTGCATACTGAAATCTAGTTAACAGCATGGATTTTACGGACCTGACTTTGGTTCTGTTTGCGTTCATTGTTCTGTGGATCGCCCTCAACCTCAGCGGCGGTCCCGGTGGCGGTTTACGCTCTCGGGTTCCCGCTCGTTATTAATCTGGTAGTAGATGCCAAGTGTGATCGTCGTTGGCGGCGGTCTTGCCGGTATGGCTGCGACTGCAGCTCTGGCGAGCGTCGGCTACGACGTGCAGCTTTTTGAATCGCGACCGTACCTGGGCGGCCGGGCTACTTCGTACACCATTCCGACCGGCGACGGGCAGGGTGAAACGATCGATAATTGCCAGCACATCCTACTGCGGTGCTGCGTCAATCTTCTCGACTTCTATCGACGCTTGGGTGTGCTCGACCAGATTGAGTTCCACCGAGAGTTCTATTTCATGGAGCCTGGTGGCCGCACATCTATCTTTCGCGCAGGAGTCCTCCCACGACCGCTTCACTTCGCCGGATCGTTTCTCGGTATGCGATACCTCACGGCGAGTGAAAAGTTGGCCCTTGTACGAGGGTTGCTGTCTCTTCAGTCGGAGTACGGTAAGCGTCCCGATCTCAATGACATATCGATGACTGATTGGTTACAGGAGAAGTCGCAGCCGCCCCGTGTAGTCGAGCGTTTTTGGCGTCAGATCCTGGAAGCGCGGTCAATGAAGAACTCGACCGGATGGCGGCAGCCTGTGCTTTTCAAGTCTTCTGGCTGGGATTCCTGGCGACCAGAGACTGTTATGAGATGGGCATACCGAAGGGCTCGCTTGGGAACCTTTACAACGCGGATCTTTGGTCTTCGAATCCAAAGGTCAGGGTGTACCTTCGGGCAGCCGCGGCATCACTGACCGGTGACGGGATGCGCGTGGGGGATGAAGTTCGTCGCGCGGATTATTACATCAGCGCTGTGCCTTTCGAGAGGTCGCAGGCTCTGACTGGGTCACCTGTTGATGGATTCGAGCACTCGCCGATCACCGGGATCCACATTTGGTTTGATCGCTCAATAACTGATCTGCCTCATGCGACGTTGCTAGATCGCACTATTCAGTGGATGTTCAATAAGGGTGGCGGTAAGTATGTGCAACTTGTGGTCAGCGCGTCCCGGTCCCTCGTGAAAATGGATAGGCAAGAAGTTCTAGCCCTATCCCTGCGAGAACTGAAGGAGTTCTTCCCTGCTGCGGTAAGCGCACAAGTTGAGCGCTTTCATGTGGTGAAGGAGTTGCGAGCCACGTACTCGGCGAAACCCGGGTTGAAGCGTCCATCTATCAGGACTGACGTTCCGAACGTATTTCGCGCCGGAGATTGGGTTAGCTCGGGTTGGCCCTCAACTATGGAAGGGGCAGTGCGCAGCGGTTACCTTGCCGCCGAGGCGGTCACACAAGCTGCCGGGCATCCGGTGAAGTTCGTATTGCCCGATATAGCCTGAAATCGCAGATAATAGGATTATGGTGTCGAGATTCACTTTGCTCTTTGCGCTGTTGGTCGGTTCTCTATCGGCTGATGACACGACACAGTTGAAAGTCGAGGTCAAAACACTCGGTGACAAGCCAATTGAGCGCGCCTCGGTTATCGTCGATTTCGTCGAGGGCCGCTCCATCGTCAAGATGGGGAAGAAGAACATGACCCATTGGGAGATACGCACCAATCAGGAAGGCATTGCCAAGCTTCCAACCATGCCTCAAGGCAAAGTTCGTGTCCAGGTTATCGCGAAGAGTTATCAAACCTTCGGCCAAGTTTATGAGTTGGATGCTCCCGAGAAGACCCTCGTCATTAAATTGAATCCTCCGCAGCAGCAGTATTCTGCCCATCAGTAGATGCAGCCCAAATACGATGTGATCGTGGTCGGCGCCGGTCACGCCGGCTGTGAGGCGGCGCGAGCATGCGCTCGGATTGGCGTCCGTACCGCGATGATCACCATGAATATCGATCTGATCGCTCAGATGTCCTGTAATCCGGCAGTTGGCGGGATCGCAAAAGGCCATCTGGTACGGGAAATCGATGCGCTTGGCGGGATTATGGGGGAACTTACTGATGCGGTCGGTATCCAGTTTCGACTACTCAACACGAGTCGAGGTCCTGCGGTTTGGTCGCCTCGGGCGCAGTGCGACAAAAAGCAGTATCGCCTGAAGATGCGGGATCTGCTCGAGAACGAGCCGAATCTCCGCATTCTGCAGGCCGAGGTGGCCGCGCTGTCGATCAAGGACGGGCGCGTGCGAGGCGTCGTACTGCGAGATGGTAGGACACTTCACAGTTCGGCAGTAGTTGTGACCACAGGAACATTTCTCAATGGCTTGGCGCACGTCGGGGACACGACCTATAGCTGCGGACGAAATGGCGAGGCGCCGGCAGTGCTGCTGGGCGAGCAACTGCGGTCCCTGGGATTGCAATGCGCGCGGCTGAAAACCGGAACTCCTCCCCGGCTGGATGGTCGAACGATTGAGTGGGGGCGGTTCGAACCACAATATGGTGACCCGGAGCCGACTCCGTTTTCATTCCTCACCACGAGGATCGATCGTCCGCAGATACAGTGCCACATAGCATATACCACTGAGCGCACCAAACAGGTTATTCAGGAGAGTATTTCACGTTCGCCTCTTTACAGTGGCCAGATCGAGGGTGTTGGACCCCGCTACTGCCCCTCAATCGAGGATAAATTTCAGAAGTTTCCAGACAAGGCTCGGCATCAGCTCTTCTTAGAGCCCGAAGGTCTGGATACGTACGAAGTCTACGTTAACGGTATGTCTACCAGCATGCCGGTGGATGTCCAAGAGGCAATGCTCAACTCCGTCGAAGGGCTAGAGAAAGCCGAGATGATTCGTCCCGGATATGCCATTGAATACGATGCAGTGGATCCTCGGGAGCTGGATCATTCCTTGCAGGTTCGCTCGATATCGGGACTTTTCTTAGCTGGGCAGATTAACGGGACCTCCGGCTATGAGGAGGCAGGCTGTCAGGGGATTATAGCGGGAATTAACGCTGCGCGAGCTGTCGGCGAACTCGACCCGCTTGCCATTGCGAGGACCGACGGATACACCGGCATCCTGATCGACGATCTCATCAGCAAGGGTGCCGATGAGCCCTATCGAATGTTCACTTCCCGGGCCGAGTTTCGGTTGCATCTCCGGATTGATAATGCAGATGAGCGGTTAACCCCGATCGGTCGTGCGGCTGGATTGGTATCCGACGATCGCTGGAATCTTTTGAAGAAGAAGCTCGATCAGAAGGCAAGGCTTCTCCAGGCAATGGAACAGACGCGTGTTCCGACGTCTGTCGATACGGAGCGACCCCTGTTCCTGCAATGGGCGCGGCGCCCGGAGAACGATCTTCGTTCCATGTCAACGTGGATAACCGAAGCCCTGCAGGATACTCCGGTTGCCGGTCTCATCGACACTCTGCAAACTGAAGCCAAATATGCAGGCTACATTCGTCAGCAGGATCGGCATATCTCGCGTCTGCGAGATGCTGAGTCCCACGCAATTCCGGAGGATCTTTCCTATCTAGGGATACCTGGCGTATCGCGGGAGATCCAGGAAAAGCTGGAACGTGTTCGACCATCCACGCTGGGACAGGCGGGCCGGATCCCCGGAGTTACGCCAGCCGCAGTGTCGGTTCTTGAGACATACCTTCGGTTGTCCCGTTTTAGCTAACAGTCGTATATTACTTGTTTCACGTGGAACGTCGGCCGATATACCCGTACGAAGTCGCCAAGACCACTAATTCCAGCTAGGGCTGAGCGTGTTCCACGTGGAACCAAGTTATGCCGCGACTGAAGACGCTGAAGCTCCGTTCCGCGCTACAATCGGATTGCCTTCAATATGGCCAAAGTAATTGCAATCGCCAACCAAAAGGGTGGCGTCGGTAAGACAACGACTGCCATAAACCTGGCTGCTTCCTTGGCAGCCAACGATTTACATATACTCTTGATCGATTGCGATCCTCAAGGCAATGCTACGACGGGGGTTGGCGTCGCCAAGACAACTGAGCAACTGACCACCTATCATGCTCTTTTTAGCGAGACAGCCATCAGCGAAATTGCTGTGAAGACGGAATGCGAAGGCTTAGATCTGGTACCCTCTAACCGGAATCTCGTGGCCGCAAATCTTGAACTTGTGGATGTGCCCGACCGTGAAAGCCGTCTGAAATTCAAAGTAGAAGCAGTTCGTGGCGCGTACGACTACATCCTCATAGATTGCCCTCCTGCGCTCGATCTTCTGACGCTCAACGCCCTAGTTGCGGCAGATGCCGTGTTGATACCGATCCAATGCGAATTCTTCGCCTTGGAAGGCGTCTCTCAGCTCATGGATACTATCGATGGAATTAAAGACTCTTTTCAGCACAACCTCGCCATCCAAGGCATTCTGCTAACCATGTATGACGACCGCACCAATCTCACTCGCCAAGTGGCAGCGGATCTGGCCGAATTCTTCGAGGACGAGGTTTTCAAGACCGTCATTCCCCGTAGCGTACGATTGGCCGAGGCGCCAAGTCACGGAAAACCAATTCTTCTCTACGACGTTCGCTCTAAGGGTGCTGAGAGTTATATCAAGCTGGCAAAAGAGATCTTAGAAAATGACCAAAGGTCCAGATCAACGCAAAGCGCTCGGTAAAGGGCTGTCAGCTCTGCTGCCGAGCCGTAACGCAGTTACCGCGCCAGCAACCCAAGCTGAACCCGCAGCCTCGGCAAATGCCGTTCAGAAACTGCCGATCGACGCCATCGAACCTAACCCTCTACAGCCTCGCTCCGTCTTCGTCCCCGAACGCCTTGGTGATCTCGCGCAATCCATCCGCGCCAACGGCATCATACAACCGCTAATTGTTCGTTACACCGATTCTAAGTATCAACTCGTCGCTGGGGAGCGCCGCTGGCGAGCCGCGCGACTCGCAGGGTTAGCGGAGGTGCCTGTAGTCGTCCAGGACTTCGCCACCGACCGATTGCTGGAAGTCGCACTCATTGAGAATATCCAGCGCGAAGATCTCAATCCCATCGAAGTGGCTCAAGCACTCGATCGACTGGCGCGTGAGCATAGTCTCAGTCATGAAGACATCGGCCAGCGGACCGGCAAGGATCGTACTACGGTAACCAACCTCATTAGGTTGTTGCGGCTCCCGCGGGACATACAATTACTTGTGGCTGAGCACCGGATCAGCATGGGTCACGCACGAGCGATCCTCGGTTTGCCTAACGAAGAACTACAGACAGAAATCGCCCAGCGGGCGGCGGCAGAGGGATTATCCGTACGTCAAGTGGAAAGGATAATCCAGGCCATCACGACCAAGCGAGATGTACAGGTCTCGACAGAACGCACGAACGAGCCCACATTTGATCCGAATGTGGCTGCAGCGACGCGAGAACTCGAAGCCGCTCTTGGCACGCGAGTGCGCATTGTCTCCCAAGGCGCAACGAGGGGACGAATAGAAATCGAGTATTTTTCTGCCGACGATCTGGACCGGGTCTATAACTTGATCCTCAGCGACAAGAAATGAAGATGGTGCCGGCGGCTGGAGTTGAACCAGCGACCTACGGATTATGAGACCGTCGCTCTAACCACCTGAGCTACACCGGCGCTACTTTCAGGATAATGAGCTTAATTGTCACTGTCAAACTTCAGTCTTGTCTAACGCATGATGAGCCTGAAGGGGAGCTTATTTCTAACACAGGATGAGCCTGAAGGAAGCGAGCGCATGCTAGGGATTGATTATTGGCATGCGAGATGGCGAGAAGCTGAGCCTGGAACAGATCCGGGC
>DASQLD010000318.1:0-17731 GCA_035630195.1 Bryobacteraceae bacterium | reverse complement strand
TGAGCCGTCGCCGGTGATCACGACGACCGGTTCGTCGGGATGGGCCATTTGTAGTGCTAGTCCGTTCGGTAGGGCAGCGCCGATGGTCGCTAGCGGACCCAAACGCATCCACCCGCCGGGACGTTTCGCCGCCAGCATTGCGCGGCCCCAATGCGCGAAGTCGCCGCCGTCCCAGGAATACCAGACATCTGGAGGGAGCGCGTCGCGTAGCTCGGAGTAAAAGGCGGCGGGGGCGAGTGGCTCCTTACGATCCTCGGCTGCCGAAGCAAGCCAGGCTTCCCACTCCTGTCGATACTGGCGCACTTGGTCGAGCCACTTGCTTCTGTCGCCTGATTCGAAACGCAGTGCCTGCAGAGTCGATCGGACATCCGCGCAGATCCCGACGTCGACTTTGCGATTCAGTCCGATTTCCGAGGATTGAATATCAACCTGAATCAGCTTGAGCTTTTCGGGCAGGAGATTGGTATTTCCGAGCCCGAGCCGGAAGTCGATTCGCTTGCCCAGGATCAGCGCGACGTCGGCCTCGGCGAAGACTCGGGCAGCGGCGCGGTTGAGCGACGGATCGGCGTACCCGAGTGAGAGCGGATGATCATCGGGGAAAGCTCCACGCGCGAGCGTGATGGTCGAGACGGGGATGTTGGTCCGTTCGGCAAAGGCTCGAAGTTCTGCTTCGGCCTCCGACCACCATACGCCGGAACCGGCGATGATGACAGGCCGCTCGGCTGCACTTAGGAGATCTATGGCTTTCTTTATTCCTTCCGGCGCTGGACTGGGCCTGGATGGCAGCCCGGCTCCGGTATCGGGAATAGGGCTTGCAGTGTTGGCGGCGAACAGGTCTACGGGAATCGTGAGATGCACGGGCCCGGGGCGGCCTGACATAGCTTCGGCGAATGCTCGACCGACAAGGAACGGGATCTGTGTCACGCTGGCAGGCTCGGCTGCCCACTTGACGACAGATCGCGTCATACCCATTTGATCGATGTCCTGAAAGGCCCCTCGCTGAGCTTGCGTGGATGCGCGGCTTCCGCTGACAGTGATGACAGGGCTACCCGCGAGGAACGCAGTCGCTATACCTGTTAAGGAGTTTGTGTGACCTGGACCGCCCGTAACTAAGGAGAGTGAAGGCCTTCTCGTGATGCGCGCCCAGGCATCGGCCGCATGGACGACCGCGGCCTCATGCCGCATATCGACGATCCGTAGTCCGCGCTGACCGGCGCAGAGCAGCACGTCATTTAAATGGTCGCCGACAAGCGTGAAGATCTCGCGGATCCCATGCTTCTCGATCGCGTCGACAAACAGCTCAGCGCCGGTGGGCATTCATACAGGCTACCAGCGCAAACGCAATGCGAGCTGCACTGCGCGCGGTAGATTTGCGGCGCTTGTGATGCGACCGAAGGTTCCGCTGGTGGGATTCGTTTCCGGCCCGTTGAACTGAAAGCGATTCAACGCATTGAACATCTCGGCGCGGAACTGAAGGTTCAGGCGTTCGGAGATTTGCGTATTTTTGATCACCGACGCATCGAGGTTGTTGACGCCATCGCTACGGAGACGTCCAAACCGGGTTGGAAACACGCGACGGTTCTGGCCGAGTTGTTGGTTGGCGCGCGTCTCGAAGCGAGCGGTATCGAAAGCCAGTCCATCGATTTCACGAGACTTTAGATTGATGTCGCCGCCGAAGTAGATCAGCGTGCTGCGATCTGTCCAATCGATGGGCGAACCGGATTGCATGATGTAGATCGCGTTGAACTGCCAGCCTCCGACGATTCGCTTCACGAAGCCGTTGGTATCGCTGAGAAGAGGTTTGCCCTGGCCGAACGGTAGCTCATAGGTACCACTGAGAACGAGACGTAGCGGACGATCCTCGTCTGCGATGCGGTGCTCAAGGAATGGATCGGCAGGATTGAGCCGGTTCATTTCCTCCATCATTTTTTGCCATTGGAAGTTTGTGAGGAAGTTGAAGCCTGACGAATAGCGCTTCTCAAAGCGCGTCTGGAACATGTGGAACCAGGATCGGCCGGTATTGGCGCCAATCATACGAACGCCGTTCGAGCCATTGAATTGTGGATAAGGACGCAAAAGCTGCTCCACGGTCGTGTCCCTGCCATTCAAATTTGTCCCGGGCAGCAGTCCGGCGAATGGATTTGGAGTGCTACGGCTGAGACGGGTGATGTTCGATTGGTCGCGAACCGGGCTTGTCGAGAGCTGTTCGAGCGGAATGTAGTTCCGATCGAGGTCGTTGTCCGAACCTGAGCGAACTTCGAGAAGTTTGCTGGCGCGGCTGCCGATGTATCCGATTTCGACGAGCATGTTCCGCCCGAGCTCCTGCTGAATATTGAAGCTCCAACGCCATACGTAGGGCTGGGCCAAGTCGCGATTGGTGTAGGTTACGTTCTGGCCGAGGAAGGTGTCGAACCCTCTCGCGGCGCCCACGGGCTGCTGAATGCCGCTTGGAAACGGGTCCGCCAGTGTGACGGTGGGAGTTAAATAGTTGTCTTGATTTGCAGGCAGCGCTGTCTGTTGACTGAATCCCGGCTGTTGAATTCCGGTTGTGCCATAGGTGTTGTAGAACACCCCGGCGCCGCCGCGAATTACTGTGCGGCTGAGCGGCGACCAGGAGATTCCCAGGCGCGGGCTGAATGCCCACGGGTAGGTGTCATAGACCGTGCGCATATCATCGTTGGCAAACAACACGCCACCTGTCGCCTGGAACTGGCTTGCCGGTAGTTCCGGAATCGGCGCTGCGGCGTAAGCTGCGCGGGCAGCATTGGCCACGCTGTTCACACCGGTAGGATCGAATCCGACTGTGGTTCGATTGAAGCGTTCAATCGTTCCGGTCTCGCGCTCGTAACGGAGGCCGATATTGAGCGTGAGATTCGATGCGACACGCCAGTCGTCCTGGATGAAAGCCGAATAGTAGTTTGCCGATTGCGTTCGGGATGTGTTCAGGTCGTAGTTTCCACCGGTCGGCAGTCCGAGCATGAAGGCGGCGATGTCCTGACCGAGCGGGGCAGACGCGGCGCCGGATCCGGCGTTCGTCCAATTCGTGGCGAACGTGTATTGGCCCACGGAGTTCCCGAAGCTGGTTGAGCTCTCGCGCTGTTGGCGTAAATCCACACCAAACTTGAGTGTGTGGCTGCTGGCAACTTTGGTCAGAGTGCTGAAGATCTGGAACGTGTCGAAGGGTTTACTGTCGCCTCCCGAATCGCTGAGATCGGTGATTTGGCCGAAGTCGATGCGTGGAAACAGGAGTCGCGTGCTGTTTGTTTTGATGTAGTCCGGCAGACCGACGCTGGTGGGATCGAAGCCGGTGCTCTGTCGTGTACTTCCTTCGACGAAACGGGTCCAACCGGCCCGCGTGTTGAGCAACAGAGTCGGGCTGAGCGTGTAGACATCATCAATTGTCGTACCCCAGTTTACGCGCGACAGATAATTGCCGTTCACATCGTTACCGAAGCGATCAGAGCGATCTTCAATTCGATCGTTCTGGCGGAAGCTCCAGAAGAATTTGTGCTTTTCGCTCAGGTTTACGTCGAGACGTCCCAGGTATCCGCTGAAGTTGTCGGACCGGACCGCGTTGTTGAAGTAATTGTTGGTTCCGTTGAATCCATTCACGCCGACAACGCCTGGCTGATTCGGAAGCGGGACATTGCTGATGATCGATTTGGCGATCGGACTTAGCCGGTTAGCAGGGATGATGTTTCCGGGAAATTGCTGTCGCGTTACTTGTTCATTTTGCAGCACTCCGGTGGCGGGATCGTAAATTCGATAGTTGTTATTGATGTTGAGAAGCGCCGAGAAATCTCCGTTGCGCTGCTCCTGTGTGGGAACAGTCGAGAAGGTTGGTTCAGGCTCGCTTTGCTTGATGCCTTCGTATGAGAAGAACCAGAAGAGCTTGTTATGACCATCGATCACTTTGGGAATGACGAGCGGTCCACCTGCGCTTAGGCCATATTGATTGAATCGTGTAACCGGCTTTGCCTGGCCGGCGCGCTTGGTGAAGATGGGAACAGCTTTCAGTCTCGAAACCTGATTGAATTCGTAAACCGATCCATGAAAGTCGTTCGTTCCACCCTTCATAACAACGTTGACGGTGCCGCCCCCTGTGTTGCCGTAGGCGGCGTCGGGCTGGAAGGCTTCTACTTTGATTTCGCTGACTGCGTCGACAGGTGGGTTGTAGGCTACGCGTCGATTTCTAGTCATGTCGGGAGTGCCATCGAGCAGAAGCTCATTGCTCTGACTCTGGCCGCCGCCCATTGAAAAACCAGCCGGACCGCCGTTGTCGAACGGGCGCGTGAATCGCGGGTCAGAACTGGGCGTGACACCGAATGAGAGTTGCGCCAGCGTCAGCGGAGTCCGGCCGTTCATGGGCAGATTTTCGATCTGCTGCGTGCCGATCACCTGACCGACGGATGCCGTCGCGGTCTGCAACAGACTCGCGTCAGCAGTGACTGTCACGGCTTCTGTCTGACTACCGATTTCGAGCGTGATCTCCTGACTGACGCGCGTGTTGGTGCCGATCTGAATACGTTCCTGGACGTACTGCTTGAAACCTTGCGCTTCGGCCTGTAGACGGTATGGACCGGGAGCGAGGAAGGGAATGGTGTACTCGCCGGCGTCGGTAGAAGTTGTTTCAAACCTCGCGCCGGTTTCGTTATTGATTGCGGTCACTTTGATGCCGGGAACCGCGGCGCCGCTCGAATCGATGACCCGTCCGGAAAGTGTGGATCGAAATTCCTGCGCCAAGCCCACACCCAAAGCAAACAGGAAGGCAGCACACACACGTAGTGAACTGATTGTCATAAATAACCCCTCTGCTATTCGGCCCCGCGTCGATTAAAGCAAACTTCCTGGCAGAGAATTATACACGAACGGTGGGTGTGTGCTGTTCACGAAGAGGAATGCAATTGGTGGATTTTAATTGACCGGGCAGCGGCATCGCCATCAGGGTGTCGATCCGGCGTTCGAGGGATCGGTTGCTGGGTTCGTTTTGTACTTCGTCGTCTTCCTGGATATGTCGCTCTTCCTGAATGAGTTCGAGTTCTTTCCAAGCTTTTTCGTAGGACCGGCGGAGCTGGGCGGCATGGCGAACGAGCATCCGGTAGGACTTGGATTCGGCGACCTCTGCATAGGCGGCGTCGTTGACGTCTTCGGAGTTGGCGTCGGGGCCCAGGGCGGCTTGGTGTTGCTGAATGGCTTTCTTGAAGAGCGCGTTTTCCATGCTCTGGATTCGGCGAAGGCGCCATCTGGCAGCGGCCATTTCCTGTACTAGTTCGAGTTCGAGGTCGTCAGCGGGTTTGAAGCGGTTAGTGAATGAGGCTTCGAGTTTGTCATATGCTTCCTGCGATTCGTGCGGGAGAACGACACGGCTGCTGGTGAGGCCGTGCTTTGTCGCGTTCTGCGCGGAGATCGCTTTGCCCTCGGGTGTGATAGGTCCGTTCGACTTGGCTCCGTTGCTGCGCGCTGTGGCTGCTTGTGACATTTGTTGGGGCTCCTTATTTTGAGCGTCGCACGCGAGCCTCGGGAATTTTGTGATTTTTGGAATGTTTTGTTGCAAGTATTAGAGATATAATTTTTCGAGAACTGTGGACGGCTTTTCGCGATAGGCTGATTCAAGCTGTGAGATGCGTTTAATCCGGCATCAATAGAGAAACCACTTCGTTTTTGTGCCGGTCCCGAATTGTGCATCGATGCTTTTCCGGGGGGGCTTGTAGCGGTCCCTGACTTTTTTAGAAGAGCGCTTCGCTATTGAATAGACCGATACCTGCCATTTTGGCGGCCTTCTGCAATTTGCCGTCGAGCGTTGCCAATGGCGTTGCTGATGTGTTCGCCGACAGTTTGCGAATCCTGCGCTACTGGAGGCTTTCCAGCAAGGCCGCGGAGCGCTGAATGTCGGGCTGGCGCAGGCGCTTCGTTCGTTCACCGACCAAGACGGCGTTCGCAATTTCCAGTGACCAGATTGAGGGAACGAGAATTGTCTTTCCTTCCAGCACGACCAGCACGGCGTCTGCATAATCGTTGCTTTCATCGGGAAAGCACCATGCTAGCGCCGTAGACGCATCGACTACACCAGTCAAAAAACCGCCTGCCCTCCTCAATCATTTCGCGGACGCTCATCTTGCCGGGCTTTACGCGCTGCCGCAATGCGCGCATGCCTTCCAGGACTTCCTTATGGGACAGCTTAGTTACAGCGCCAGGGACTGGAATCAGTACGGCGGCAGGCAATCCGTGTCGCGTGATGGTGATGTTTTCGCCTTTCACAACCCTGTCGAGGAGCGCCGAAAGATGAGTTTCGGCATCAGATGCGCTTATGGTGTCCATATTGCTCACCTCCACCCAGTTCAGACTAGTCTAGCCCCAAAGATAGTCTAGCCAATTGACAAATAAAGAATAGGCGCAAGTTTACTACTAGAATGAGTTGCCGTGTT
Source organism: Bryobacteraceae bacterium (assembly GCA_035630195.1). Taxonomy (GTDB): domain Bacteria; phylum Acidobacteriota; class Terriglobia; order Bryobacterales; family Bryobacteraceae; genus DASQDN01. The sequence continues at coordinate 11,306 of DASQLD010000318.1, read as the reverse complement.
TCGTGAGTGAACTCGTGAACTCATGAAATGCGGCATGGACGAACCCATTTCGTTGACCGCGTGCTCACCCGCACATCGATTACTAATTTGCTCGACTTCAGCGTCCGGAATTCTTTCCAAGGATTGGTGAACGGCTTTTCGCGATACGCTGATTCAAGCTGTGAGATGTGTTTAATCCGGCATCAACACAGGAATCACCTTGTTTCCATGCCTGCGGTAAATTCGGAAGTCAGAATCGAGCGTAAGTACACGGGCGGCGGGGTGCAATTCGGACAGCCGAACCAAGCATACGTCGGCCAGGGATATCGGTCTATCACGGTAGCGTCGCATGAGCGCTTTGAGGTCGGCGTGCTCTTGGTCATGAATCGCGACGCGCATAACACGCGTTTAAAGAACGCAAAGATCGAGTCCACGTCGTGCCCGTTTGAGCAGGAATGCCGCCTCAGTCAGAACCGGTTCGCAGGTGAGCAGGGGCGGAGCCAGTTGCTTCCATAGCGCAACAGACCAAGTATGGCGTCGAAGCCCAGCGCCCAAAAAAACTTACCAAGGACCAGTGTCAAGCAATACCGGACCATCTGTCACTCGCCGAATCCTTTCATGTATCTTGGATTGCTTGCGAGATCTCGCAGCAGGCCCTTCGAGCTGCCCGCGAAGTCGCGGGCGAAGTCGTAACAGGAAACCGATGTTTTCGCGTGTTGGCTGCGCAGGGTTGACTCCTGACTTTGCCGGACGAGCGAAGACCTCGAAATATGCCGAGCCCTTGCTTCTTGGTCAAGGTCGTCCAGCAGATCATCCGGGAGTTTAAGTGAAACCGACTTCACCCAATTATGGTATTACGCGCCGCGCAATACCGGACGCCTCAGCAACCGATGGCTCAGTCTTTAGCGAATCCAGCTTGGGCTTAGACTCAAGTCTAATGCTGACCATAAACCGTCGTCATTTTCTTGCGCTATGTGGAAGCGCCGGAGTAGGGGCTGCGCAGAGTAGAGCGCGACCGAACATTTTGTTCATCATGCCGGATCAGTTGCGCGCTCAGTCGCTCGGGTTTGCTGGAAATTCGGATGTTCGTACTCCTAATCTTGACCGGCTGGCTGCTTCGAGCGTTGTGTTCCGGAAGACGTTTGCGAACACGCCCGTTTGCTGTCCGGCGCGCGCCAACATTCTTACGGGAACTTATACGCATCGGAACGGAATGGTGGCGAACGATCTGCGGCTGCGCGAATCAGAGACTTCGATCGCCGAGATTCTGGGCAAGGCAGGTTACCGCACGGGCTTTGTGGGTAAGTGGCACCTCGATGGCGGCCAAAGAATGCCGGGCTTCGTGCCACCTGGTCCGCGGCGTCAAGGCTTCGAGTTCTGGGCTGCGAACGAATGCAGTCACGCCCACTTCAATACGCAGTATTTCCGCGACTCCCCTGAGCCGATTCCGATGAAGAAGTTTGAAGCGGAAGGGTGGACCGATCTCGGGATTGAGTTTCTGCAAGGTACTAAGCAGGATTCGCGACCGTTCTTCCTCACCATTCAGATGGGACCGCCGCATGATCCGTATAAGGCTCCGGAAGAGTATTCGAAGCTATATGACCCGGGAAAGCTGCGCATGCGTCCGAACTGGCAGGAGAAGCAAGGCGTGCCGGGACCGAAGCAGATTGCCGAGTATTACGGCATGATCACAGCGGTGGATGACCAGATTGGGCGATTACTGAAGACGCTCGACGATTTGGGAATTGCGGAAAACACGATCGTGCTGGTGTCGTCTGATCACGGGGACATGTTGGGCTCGCAGGGTCTGCGTTTAAAGCGTAAGCCGTGGGAAGAATCGATCGGGATACCTGGCATCCTGCGCTATCCGGCGAAGGCAAAAGCGAGGCAGACCGATTGCATTTTCACGCAAGTCGATTTTGCTCCAACACTACTTGGTCTTTGCGGTCTGCGTGTCCCTGGGAATATGCAGGGAGTCGATTTGTCGCGCGTTGTGTTAGGGCAGAAGCAGGACGAACCTGATTCGGCATTCTTTCAGATCTTCGGTCCTTTTCAGGGAGACGGGACAGAGGATGGCTGGCGCGGAGTGCGCACCCATAACTATATGTATGCGCGGTGGGAATCGAAGCCGTGGGTCTTGTACGACCTGAAGAACGATCCTTATCAGCAGAAGAATCTTGTGGACGATCCAGCCTCTAAGGCAATTCTTGCGGACATGGAGAAGCGGCTCGCGTCATGGATGAAGCGCACCGGAGATTCGTGGAAATTCAACTGGCATGAGTTAGTTGAGGACAAGGGTCGGTTGTACACACGTGGAACATTCTATAGCGTTGACGAGTACCTGACTTGGGCGAAGGACCATCCGGAAGAAGTCCGGCGCTGAGGCTGATAGAATCCCCTCATGCTTAGGGCTTGGTTGGTTCTGGGGGTGGTGTTTAGTGTTTCGGGTTGGGCTCAATCGCTGGCTCGGCTTACGGGGACGATCGCAGATAATTCGGGGGCAGTGGTTAGCGGCGCTCGTGTTACGGCCAGGAATGTTTCGACCGGTGTGATCACAGAAGCCGCATCGGGAGAGTCCGGCATCTACCAATTTCCGTTTCTTCCACCCGCAGAGTATGAGGTCTCGTGCGAGTTGCAGGGTTTCAAGAAGTCAGTCCGTCCTGGGGTGGTTTTGGAAACTGGCTCAACGCGGACGCTCGATTTCACATTGGAAGTCGGAGAGCTGACCGAGTCGGTGGAAGTGAAAGCGACGGTTCCGCTGCTGGAGGCGGAGACGTCTTCGGTGGGTCAGTTCATTGAGCGTACTACTGTGATGAACATGCCGCTCGAAAGCAGACGCACGGCCGGGCTGGTGCGGCTGATGGGCATGGTCGCGTTCAAACAAGAGAACGCCGGCGAGCAGATTCCGATCTTCAGCATGGCCGGCGGCCGCAGCCAGAATCAGATGTGGAACCTTGATGGCGCGGTGGTTCAGAACATGGCGCTGGGTGTGGCGCAGATTCAGCTGAATCCGCCTTCAGAGAGTTTGCAGGAGTTCAAAGCGGAAGCGAGCAACTACTCGGCCGAGTACGGGCGCACCGCCAATGGACTCATTCTGATGACCACGCGATCCGGAAGCAACGCCTTCCATGGCGCCGCCTATGAGTTCTTCCGAAACCAGGCGCTGGATACGCGCACGTTCTTTGCGGCGGATAAGGCTCCGCTCCGCTACAACATTTTCGGCGGTTCTTTCGGCGGGCCAATTCGACGTGACCGTACGTTCCTTTTTGCGAATTATGAAGGCGCTCGGAGGCGCGATGGCCAAACGATCGCTAACACGATTGTTCCCCATCCGAATGAGCTGCGAGGGGACTTCTCGGCCCGGCGCGATCTTATAGTGTTGGACCCTGTCACCCGGCAGGCGTTTCCGGGAAACATCATTCCGGAGAATCGTATCGATCCGGTTGCCCGTGCGTTCGCTGCGTTGTATCCGGCCCCAAATATCGCGAACAATGACATCACGCGAGCTCCGGGCGCGAACTACGTTGTGAACGTCTCGGACGCAATCACGCAGGACTACGGCACGCTTCGCGTGGATCACAATATCGGCGAGGCGGATCGCATCAACGTTCGCTATTCCATCGCCAAAGCGCCGCAATCTATCGCAGCGGTGTACCCGGATGCTGATGCCGACTTGCGCGCAGGCATCCGCGAGAATCGCATTCACAATCTGGCGGGGACGTGGATTCGCACGCTGTCTCCAAGCTTCATTAATGAGTTTCGCTATGGCTGGTCAAACCGCATGCACATCAATCAGGCAACCGGGTTTGGATCCGGCACTAACAGCTCGTTGGGATTGGAGGGTGTCGACGGCGAGGACTTCGGCATGATGTCGATCACGGGTCTGAGCGCTCTGGGCGTAACGCCTCACCGGCGTATCCAAGATCCGATTCTGACGCATCAGTTGGTCGACAACGTCACCATCATCAAAGGTAAGCATTCCATTAAGACCGGCTTTGAATTGCGCTATTCGCTCAACAAAGACGATCTGCGCCAATCCTCGGGCGGAACCTTTACGTTTAACGATCGCGCTACGGGTAGCGGCACGGCATCGTTTTTGCTGGGCCATGTTACAGGCGCGTCCCTTGTGGTTACGGATCTGATCGAAGCGCGCACGGACTATTACGGGGTGTTCGTTCAGGATGACTACAAAGTCTCAAAGAATCTCACTTTGAACCTGGGACTGCGTTGGGAACTGGATACTCCGCGTTGGGAGAGGGCAGACAACCGGCAAAGCGGTTTCGCGTTCGATCCGATTAATCCGGTGTCGGGGACGCGTGGCGTTTTGACGTTTTCCGGGCGCGATGGACTATCGAAGTACTCGCACGACTTCGACAAAAACAACTTTAGCCCTCGCATTGGTTTAGCGTATCGCGCTCCGGCAGGCTTCCTGCTGAGAGCGGGCTACGGCCTAGTCTACAGCGGCGCGTATGCCGGAGCGGTGCCGAACGCTTTCATCAGTGGATTCAGTTTGAACGGATCGTTCAATTCACCCGATGGCGGTTTGACACAGGCTTTCTTCTTGCGAGACGGCATGCCTGCGATTACGCGGCCAGAGATTGGTCCAGGCTTCGGAGCTGTGCGCGTCGGACAAGCGCCGGTTCTGTCGCCGGATTATCTGCAGCAGGATCACGTGAATCCGTATGCTCACCAATACAACTTCACCATCCAGAAGGAAGTTGGGGGCAGCATGCTGATGGAAGTCGCGTATTTGGGTAATCTCGGACACAAGCTGGGTGGCCCGAACGTGAACATCAATCAAATCCCGTTGGTGAACGGGCGCGGGCCTGCGGCGCAGAGTCAAACGGCGCGTCCGTTTCCGCAGTACAACAACGTCATGTTGGTCTCACCGCCGTGGGGCAACTCGACCTATCACGCGTTGAATGTGAAGCTCGAAAAACGGTATTCGGCGGGGTTAAATTTTCTTGTCAATTACACGTGGTCGAAGTTCCTGGATGATGTGGAGGGAAATGGCGAACTGGCCGGCAGCGAAGGAAACGGGTATACGCACATCGAGCGACGCGCGTACGACAAATCCTACTCGGGAAACGATATCCGACACCGCGTGATCGGCAGCACGGTGTATGAGCTACCGGTGGGTAAGAACCGGCGAATGGATATCTCGAACCCGATCCTGAATGCGGTGATCGGCGGCTGGAGTTTGGGATTCGTCGCGGAACTTCGTAGTGGCGCGCCATGGGGAGCGATTGAGCAAACGAATCTGACGAACACGTTCTCGGCGGCGAATCGTCCGAACCTGGTCTGCGATTCGGCCCTGGACTCGGGTCGGTCGCGAGCCGAGATGGTCGCTATGTACTTCAATACTTCCTGCTTTACTGCGCCGCCGGCGCGTGAGTTCGGCAATGCGGCGCGCAATGTCGGCTTCGGACCGGGCTTCATTGGAATCGATTCATCGCTGACGAAGCGGTGGGAATTGACTGAGACGTGGCGATTCCAGTTCCGCGGCGATTTTCTCAATCTGCCGAATCGCGCAAATTTCAACGTTCCTAATACAGTACGCGGGCGTGGAGATTTTGGACGAATCACGAGTACGATCGGGACCGGCCGGCAGATCCAGTTGAGCGCTCGGCTGGAATTTTAAGCCCAGAAGGTTGTGTGTGTGAAGTTCTGCAATCCGCTATGGGTGCTAGACGGTTAGATAAGTCCACTGAACCGCCAAAGATGTTCGTCGACGAAGGCTTGGCGCCAGGCGCCGCCGGTATTGCTCAACTAGTCCTAGAATTGAGCAAATGCCCAGCCGTAGGATAATCTCCGAAGCAGCTACGTTGGCCAGTAGTTCCTCGCTGTTGAAGTCGAAGGAAGGGGTCGTCTCGGCGAAGCCCACCACGCGCACAGAATGCGCGCGGCAGCTCCCAGCGGGGCCAATCCATGCTGCTGGCAGCGTTTCAGGGTCCGACACGGGCGGGCAACTACCTGCAAACTCAATACGTCAGTAGGAAGGATCTAATGTTGAGACCGTGCCTGGCGATCGCAATTGTTACCGTGTCGGCTTATGCGCAGACATCAGATGTCATCGCACCGGCGCTATTGTCGTTCTCGTTCAGCCCCTCGTCAGTCGATACGCGGTCCGGACCCCGGAACATAGCGTTCACGGCAAACATATCGGATGACTTGTCAGGCATCAGTAACGCCGAAGTGCTCCTCAACGGACCACGCGGACAATCACAGCTAGTTCCCCTCACGATCACTGCAGGCACACGGCTTCTCGGAACCTACACTGCAAGCTAGTCCTTCCCGCAGTTTGCTGCCTCCGGGACTTGGCGAGTCCAAGCCGTTCGTATGTCCGACCTCGTCGGCAATAACGTGCGCATCTTAGACACGACACTTGTCTCTCGCTCCATAAACATATTTTTGACCGTTGTCTCCGATGACGACATATCGCCTCCGCTGATCGAGTCACTCCAGTTCGAGCCGTCGACTATCAACGTTTCCAACGCGCCGAGGGAAGTGACGATGCGAATGGCTGTGTCGGATGAACAAGCCGGTCTCGCATTCGACACTTCGACTGCAGGTTGCAATTGCACGTACAACTTCCTCACTCTTAGAAGTCCGTCCGGCAATCAGACTCGGCTCGTTAGCAACTCCGCGTTTCGTCTGATTTCCGGCACGAGGAATAACGGCGTGTGGGAAGGAAAGTTCACTATGCCCCGATACGGCGAATCCGGGGCCTGGTCCGTTGAATCGATCCTGTTGTTTGATTTCTTGAATAATGATCTGTCGGCTGGGACGGCTTCCCTGGCTGCCGCAGGTCTGCCCACGGGCTTTACCATAGCGAGCAACCCTGCAGACACGGTAAAACCCACGCTTTCGGGGCTCACATTTACCCCCGCGATCATTGATACAGCATTGAACTCACAAAGAGTGACCGTCACTTTTGTCGTTCAGGATACTCTGAGTGGAATTAACTTTGCTCGTGACCTACCGTGTCCGTGCCCGATCTTAGGTGTCGAATTTAGAAGTCCATCCGGGAGCCAACGCGCCGTATCCACGCATCAACCATTCACACGGATAGCCGGTACGAATCTGAATGGAACTTGGACGGGATCTGTCGTCCTCCAGCGATTCCCAGAAGCCGGGACGTGGAATGTTGATCTCTACATCAAAGATGGAGCGCTGAACGAAACACTGCTTTCCGCGGATCAGTTAAAGGCATCGGTCTCCCCTCGGGCCTGGTAGTAATCAGTCCGTCCTATGTCGAAGATGGAAAGAAGGGCGTCGTCGGCGGCGTAGTCAGCGATCAGGTCTTTGGTTCTCTCGCGAAGCTCACGATACCCAAAAACGCTCTAGCGGGAGACACCTGAATCGCGATTGATGTTCTCGAAGCTCCACCGAACATACCGATCCCGCAGGGCTTCAGTACTCCCGCCAGTCGCTTCGTCAACATCGATCTTGTTCCGCACCCCACTGCTCCGATAGGTGACCCCGGCTACACCCTAACGATCCCCCTAATCAACCCATTGCCGTCCGGAATGATATTGGAGCTCTTTCGACTTGACCCAATCTCGGGCAACCTCCTGCCTGCCTCCAGCATCACTGCGTCGCCCGTAAAGGGCACAGTCGATCCAGGCGGCCTGACGGCGACGTTTAGGGGTATAGCATCATTCTCCACAGTTGTTGCGCTTATCCCGACAAGTCTAAGGCCAGGCGATGTGAACAACGACGGCGCAGTCAATTGCGCCGACGTATCAATTGTGAGGGGCGCTTTCGGCAAACGAACAGGACAGGCTGACTTCGATGCGCGCGCTGACATCAACAACGATGGTGTTGTGAACATTTCCGACTTGTCTTTTGTACTTCGGCAACTGCCGGGCGGACAGGCGTGTCAATAAAGCAGTCTTTAAGGACGGGAAAGTGGCTTCAAGTGCTTTGTGGGTGAGCGGGTATTCTGTTCCAAGTCACCGATTGCCTATGATGCTTTCAGCATTTGCGCCATCTTCTCGCCAAGCTCCTTTGCGTCCTTGATGTCGCGCTCGGCTTTGTCCCGATAAGTGTTTGCAGCGTAGAAGAACACTTTGGCTTTACGAATTTGCCCCCGCTGGAAGCTCTTGATAGCTTTGTCAGCGTACACTTCAGCTTCGGCAAATTGGCTATCGATGAACGTTGGTAGCGCCCGGTCTTTCTTCGCAGTCTCGCGGTTCTCCCGAATCTGGTTCAGCAGGGCTATTAGCCTGCCTTCTTCCGGTGTCAGGTTTGCCATGCGATCCCGAAGAAATTCGGCAAATATTGATGAAATACTGTCGCCTAGCTGTTCCTGCGCCTGCTCAAACAACGGTACATCGGCGTCTTTGACGTAGAGGGTTTTGTTGGGCATGTACCAAGTATACGTGTATGTACACGTATACCCAAGCGAAGTGGAGGCCTTTCGATGGCCATGCACTTCCTGCGACGTGCCGCCTCGTCTAGGGATCGAAGAGAGTGTCACTTTATTCCTCTCGGAGCACGACGTTCGGGTCTAGCCGCGATGCCCGCCACGCAGGTAGCCAACTGGCGAGCACCGCCACGGCCATAATCGTCGCGATCACAAAGGCGATCGTTACGGGATCCGTCGGCTGCACGTCAAACAGCAGGGACGCAATCAGCCGATTCATGGCGAGAGCGCCCGCAAGGCCAATCAGGACACCTAAGCCCGTGACTTGAAGCCCTTGCTTTATGATCTGTGTGAGCACGTGGGAGCGAGCTGCGCCAAGGGCGACGCGAATGCCGATCTCGCGCCGCCGCTCCGTCACCATGTAGGAGAGCACACCGTAAGTGCCGATGGCGGCCAGTAGCAGCGCAAGTCCAGCAAAAGCGCCCAATAACTGCGCCAGGAGTGTCGGCCGGCGAATCGATTCGGCGAACACCGAATCCATATCGCGAAGTCGTACGACAGGAACCGCGGCATCCACTTCCCGAACCAGTCGCTCGATCGTCCCGGACAGCGCGGCCGGTGGCAGAGTCGTTCGCATAACCACATTCATACTCGGCGGAGAGACTCCGTGCTGGTCGAGGGATACGTAAAGTTCAGTACCTGCGGGGCGCTCCACACCACGCTGCCTGACGTCCTTGGCGACTCCGATCACCGTATGCCAGACATCGTCGGTAGCGCCAAACGATCCACCCGGAGGCCGGAGACGCCGGCCAATCGGGTTCTGCCCCTTCCATATCCTTTTCGCCAAGGTCTCATTGACAATGGCCACCTTGCCCTGCGACGCGTTGTCAGTTCGCTCGAAGCCGCGGCCGGCAACGATCGGGATGCCCATCGTCCTGAAATAGGCGCCCATGACGAATTGGTAGTAGTCGATCACTTCGAAGGGCGTGCCATCGTCGGACGTATAGTTCTCGAGAAGAGTAGGGATGGCATCGGGAGTTCGATCCGGCGGCAGACCCGACATGGCAATCGTTCCCAGCACGCCCGGTACGGAGCGAAGCCTGTCGAGTACGCGCTGGTATGCTTGAGCGCGTGTGTCCGGATCGGAATTCGCCATTGGCAATGTCATCGAGAACGTTACCAGCCGCGACCGGTCAAATCCTGCATCGATCCGGGTTAGGTTGTAGACTGTCTGCACTAACAAACCCGCTCCGATAACCAGCATCACCGCGAAAGCGACTTGAGCCATCACAAGTCCACGACGAGCGTAATTACGCCAGGCGCCGCTGGAGCCCCTTCCTCCTTCCTTCAGCGCAGTCGCCATGCTACTTGTTCTGCCGCGCCCGAGCGACACGAATCCGAAAAGCAAGGCAGTCGCGGTGGAGAGGCCAAACGTAACCAGAAGCACCGGCAAATCGATCGTGAGCTCACTCGTCCGTGGGATGCTCGTCGGGTAAGCACGGATCAGCGCCGCCACGCCAGCGCTGGCTAGCCACAGACCCAGAATTCCACCGGCTCCGGACATCACGGCGCCTTCGGTAACCGACTGCCGGAGCAGCCGGCCTCGGCTGGCTCCGAGAGCAGTGCGCAGTACAAACTCACGTCTGCGAGACCCCGCGCGAGCCATCACCAAGTTCGCAAGATTCGCACAGACGATGAGCAGCACGAATCCTACGGCGGCCTGCAGAACCCAGATCGTCCGGCTGGAACTTCCAACGATCGCTTCCTGTAACGGCCGCAACTGGAGGGTGTGGTCGATGGCGCGCAGGGGACGGTTGGTAGGGACATGGTCTTTTGTGCCGACACGGTCGCCCCAGTCCTGGACGAATGCGTTCAGCTCTGTCTGCGCAGCCGCGAATGTGACGCTGTCTTTTAGTCGGGCAACGATATATAAGACATGGACCCCGCGTTGCCGGGCCGTATGCGGGTGGAGCCAGAGGGGCAGCCAAACCTGTGTTCGGTTATCCATGACGTCGGCTCCGGGTGGCATAATCCCAACGATTTCGTGGGGGCGGCCCTCGATCTGCACTTTTTGTCCAACCAGCGGTTGTCCTCCAAATGCTGTGCTCCATAATTCGTGCGAGAGAATTGCGATCGGTGGTGGTAGCGTCCCGGTCCAACGCGTGGTTTCTTCGTCACTGAAGAACCGACCCTGCTCCGGTTGAATACTGAGCGCCTTGAGCAAATGTGCATCGACGGAGATCGATGACGCTCGTAGGGGCCGATCTCCGGCCGTGAGGTTGACCTCGCCGGTTGTGTACGCTGCTCCGCCGGTCGAATAAGCGCCAACCGCCGTGAACGACTGGTTCATCTGGCGGAACTCAGTGTACTCTGGCGCAGAAAGCGCATTTCGTGTGCCTCCTGTGAACGGTGATTCTGCGGTCAGATACATCAGCTGATCGGGTTTCGGATAATCAAGGGGCCGCAGCAGCACTCCATGCACGATCGTGAAAATGGCAGTGTTTGCTCCGATCCCAAGCGCAAGCGTAGCGACGACAACTGCTGTGAACCCTGGACTCTTCGCTAGAGATCGAATCGTGTAACGTACGTCCTGTACAAGATCCTCGACAAAGTTTACGCGCCGCATATCTCTGCACTCCTCCTTGTGTTGCGCAATACCGCCGATCATTCGGTGCGCGGCCTGGCGGGCTTCATCGGGCGGCATACCGGAGGCAATGTTCTCGTCAATGAGCTGATCCAAGTGGAAACGAAGTTCCGCTTCGAGTTCGAGCTCGACATTCGGACGGCGGCAAAGCGATCGAAGGCGCAAGCGAGCCTTGTCTATAGTCCGCATTGCTAAGCCTCCTGGACCACTATGTTGACGGCCTTCGACAGACGAACCCAGTTCGCTAATTCCTTTTCGAGTTGCTTCCGTCCCGAACGTGTAATGGAGTAGAACTTGGCCATTCGCCCGGTTTCG
>DASQLD010000317.1:0-17532 GCA_035630195.1 Bryobacteraceae bacterium | reverse complement strand
GCATCCTGAAGGATCGGTTTCAGTTTCACGACCTGGTCGCGCATGTATTGACATTCGATTATCTCGGCGCCCTGGGAGCATCGCTGTTGTTTCCTCTGCTGCTTGTCCCGCGATTGGGTCTTGTACGGTCGGCTCTCCTATTCGGAATCATCAACGCGGGAGTGGCTCTATGGTCAACCTTCTTGTTCCGAGACTCCATCGGCCGCCCGGTGGGCTTGCGGATGCTCAGCATCATTGTCCTCGCCGCTTTGGGCGCAGGAATGTTCGGAGCCGATCGTATCGCTGCCATGGCGGACGACGAGCTCTATGCAGATGAGGTTATCTTTGCCCGCAACACTCGTTATCAACGTATTGTGCTGACGAAGTGGAAGGACGATATACGGCTTTTCCTTAGTTCTCACCTCCAGTTCAGCTCGCGCGATGAGTATCGATATCACGAAGGCCTCGTTCATCCAGGATTGGCGGCATTGCCTGGGGCGCGCCAGGTTCTCGTCCTCGGCGGTGGAGATGGGTTGGCTGTTCGGGAGATTCTCAAGTACCCTTCGGTCGAGAAGATCACGCTGGTCGATCTCGACCCGGAGATGACGAAGATCTTCAGTTCGAACCCGGCTCTGATAGCTCTGAACAAAGGATCATTGAAGTCTTCCAAGGTTCGGGTTATCAATGAGGACGCATTTCCCTGGCTCGATAACAGCAGCGAAGTGTTCGACTTTGTCGTCGTCGATTTCCCGGATCCGACGAACTACTCGCTCGGCAAACTGTACACAACAGCTTTTTATCGCTTGCTCGCAAGGCACGTCAGCGTTAACGGCTTCATCGTAGTCCAAAGCACATCGCCGCTGTTTGCCAAACAATCCTATTGGTGTATCGTGACTACGCTGAAACAGGCAGGGCTAAAGACCTGGCCTTACCACGTATATGTTCCGTCATTCGGCGAGTGGGGCTTTGTTTTGGCCGGCGCTGGGGCATACGAGCCGCCGGCGACATTACCCTCGGGCTTGCGCTTCCTCGCCACGCAGAATGTGGCGGACCTCTTCCGCTTCCCGACCGATATGCTTCCGGTGGACGCGGAGCCGAATCGCTTGAATGATCAGGTACTGGTTCGATATTACGAACGCGAGTGGAAGGACATCTCGCATTGAACAGCCGGCGGCAGTTCCTGAGCGCCGCTTTGATCGGTCTCAGCGCCAAAGCTGAACGAACCATCGCTGGCTCATTCGTCAACGATGCTTTTCCGCTCGGTCACAAGCTGCGGGACCGGACTCTCGCCGTATCGCCCAAAAATGTAGTGAAAGTCCCGATAGTAATTGTAGGCGGGGGAATCGCAGGACTCTCGGCAGCCTGGCGGCTCGATAAGAGAGGCTTCAACGACTTCGTCCTGCTCGAAATGGAGGGAGAGGCCGGCGGTAACGCAAGGTCGGGCTCGAACGAAGTTACATCCTATCCTTGGGCTGCGCACTACATTCCAGTTCCATCGGAAAGCGCCCGATATGTACGCGAACTAATGGAGGAGTTCGGCGTGCTCAAGGACGGCGAATGGAACGAACGCTATCTCTGTTATTCGCCGCAAGAGCGGCTGTTTCTTCACGGTCGATGGCAGGAAGATATCGAACCGTCCGACAGTTCAACCCCACGCGATCGCGAGCAGATGAAAAGATTCGCCGAACTTATCCGGGAGCATGAGGAAACAGGAGAGTTCACGGTTCCCATGGAACTCGGGGCAAAGCCTTCGAAACTGGACCGGACGTCGATGCTCGACTGGTTGAATGCGCAGGGCTTTGACTCGAAATACTTGCGGTGGTACGTCAACTATGCCTGCCGCGACGAGTATGGGGCGGGGATGAGCGACATATCGGCTTGGGCGGGCATTTATTACTTTGCCGCTCACGCCGAACTCGATGACAAAGGGCCCATCACTCAACCGGATGGGAACGGCTGGATTGTGAAGCGTCTTGTCAACAAACTTCAGCGTCACATCAGAACAAACGCGCCCGTCGCTTCCATCCGAAAAACCGGCTCCAAGATTCGGGTCCTGACTCCGGACACCGAGTATGTCTGTGACACGCTTATCTTCGCGGCGCCATTGCTCCTGGCCAAGTACCTCATGGACGACGCGCCGCCGGTGGCAACGCAGTATTCGCCGTGGATCACCGCAAATTTGACCTTGGATCGCATGCCGCGAGAGCGCGGCCTCGATCTCGCCTGGGATAACGTTATCTACGATTCACAGTCCCTCGGATATGTAGTTGCCACTCATATGAGCTTGCGATCGCGAATCGATCGATCCGTATGGACGTGGTACGCGGCGGTGAATGATCGAAAAATGCTCCTGGAGAAACCGTGGGACCACTGGCGCGATACGATCCTGAACGATCTCGAGCGAGCGCATCCCGATATCCGGCAATGCGTTTCGAGAATCGATGTCATGCGGTTCGGCCATGCCATGGCCCGTCCTGTTCCGGGCTCCATCTTCTCGGAGTCGAGAATGCGGTTGACGAAACCGCATGGGCGCGTGTTATTTGCACACTCCGATGTGAGCGGATTCTCCGTCTTTGAGGAAGCCCAATACCGCGGCGTAATCGCAGCGGACAGAGCGCTTCGGATGGCTTAAGCATGCTATCCTGGCAACTCTCATGCGCCTTGTTTTAGCAGTTCTGGTGGCCATGGCGCCGCCCTTATTCTCCGCGTCCAATTGGTTGAAAGTAACGTCGCCCAACTTCGAGATGTACACCACGGCCGGTTCAAAAGACGGTCGCCGCACGGTTGAGTACTTCGAACAAGTACGTGATTTCTTCATGCGTGTCCGGTCGCAGCAGGTGACGACTCAACTCCCGGTCACGATCGTGGCGTTCAAGAACGCCAAAGAGTATCGCCCCTATACGATGAGCGAAACAGCGATCGCCTATTTCACCGGCGACGAGCAACGGGACTACATCGTCATGAGCGGCGTCGGGCAGGAACACTTTCCGATTGCGGTTCATGAGTACATGCACCTCCTCATCCGTCACTCCGGATTGAAGTTGCCGGTTTGGATGAATGAAGGTATCGCCGAGGTTTATTCGACGCTGCGACCGCTCGCGGGTCAAATTTTAATTGGTACTCCTCCGGAAGGTCGAGGATATGCGCTCGGCCAGCATAAGTGGATCCCAATGGATCGGCTGGTGAATATCACTCATGAATCACCCGAGTTCGATGAAAAGAATCGAACGGGACTTCTCTACTCCCAGAGCTGGCTGCTAACTCATATGTTGATGCTGGCTGAGCCATACGCAAAGCAATTTGGCCAGTTTGCTCTGGAAGTCTCGAGCAGCGGCTCATCGGAGGCGGCGTTTCAGAAAGTGTACGGAAAGGGCCTGACTCAGGTCGAGCGCGACTTGCAGGCGTACTATCGTTCCACTTCGCTGAAAGGCGTTCTATATGACACGAAACTGCAGAAAATCGAAGTGGCTGAGCCGAATGCAGCAACGGAGTTGGAGACGGAACTGACGCTCACCAAGCTTGTCGCTCTCCTGCGGCGTCGCGATGAGGCGATGCAGCGTTACGCAGCACTTGCTAAAACGTACCCTGACCGTTGGGAGATACATGAGGGTATCGGACATGTTTATTGGCGCGCCGGGGATCGGGTTAAAGCGAAAGAGAGCCTTCGTCGAGCCGTAGAATTGCAGTCGCCTAGTTGGAAGACGTACTGGGACTATGCGCGCCTCGGACATGGTGACGAAAGTGTGATCGATGCATTGAAGAAAGCGCTCGAACTGAACCCGAATCTTTCGGAGGCGCGCATGCTACTCGGGTTCGAGTACAACAATGCGCATAAGTATCAGGAAGCGTATGACACGTTCGCCACCATCAAGCATGTTACTCCGGATCGAGCCGTCCCCTTCTTCCTTGCCAAGGCATACTGCGCAATGCAGCTTGCAAAGAAGCCAGAAGCCAGATCGGCCGCGGAGATGGCAAAGAAGTACGCCAAGAGCCCCGCCGAAACGGCAAAGGCTCAAGAGTACATCGACTATCTCGATCGTCCGACACGTACGGAGACGGGGGAACTCGCAGCCCCATCCTCATCGATCACACCAGTCCCTAATCGTTCCAGCCCCATTGATCCCGAAATTCAAACTGTCCGCGGAGCGCTACAGGAGATCGAATGTCTCGGAAAAGAAGCGCGGCTGATGATTACGTCAGGCACAAGCAAATTTCCTCTTCTGATTCGAGACCCGGACTCCATCCGTATAAAAAACTCCAATGCGTCGACGATGAACTTGACCTGTGGTTTGCAGAGGGGGGTGAGCGTCGTCGTCGGAGTCATCGTTAAAGACGATGCAAAGTTCAAGACGATGGGGGACGTCGTTTCGCTTGAATTTCAGTAGGGAATCGTTCCCGCTGTATTGCGCCAGACTGCGAAGGGACTCTGGGCTTCATCGCTTAGCGCCTGCCGCATCGGGATCGCTCGTTGCGTCACGGGCAGTCGTGTCTGTTCATAGATAAACGAGTCGTCGAATCCCGCTGCAGCCGCGTCATTATGCGTGGCGCCGTAATAGATGGCGGAAGGTCGCGCCCAATAAATAGCGCCCAGGCACATCGGACACGGCTCGCAACTCGTATACAGCTCCAAGCCTACAAGTTGAAATGAGGAAATCGCGACACAAGCACGCCGGATTGCTACAAGTTCGGCATGGGCAGTAGGGTCGTTAGTGGACGTGACCAGGTTAGTTCCTTCCGCGACAATCTCGCCGTTCTTCGAGACAATCGCTGCGAATGGACCGCCGAGTTTGGCGCGCACGTTCTCTTCCGCCAGTCGGATCACACGCCTCATCAATTCGTCAGAGCTCATTTGATTATCTGCTGCTGAGTCATGCAGTGTAGCGTACCCAGACCCAACACAAGGTCAACAGAGTGGATGCCCACAACTTCGCGTGTCGGGAAAAGTCGCGCCAGCGTGTTCAACGCCACACGGTCGTTCTTATCGTTGAACGTCGGCATGAGCACGAGATCGTTTGCGATATAGAAGTTAGCATAACTCGCAGGCAGCCGCTGACCATCAAAATATACCGGTCCGGGCATCGGCAGTTCGACTATGTGCAGATCGGTTGTCCTCAACAATGACAAGTTTTCCTGAAGCGGCTCGAAGTTCTCGTCATTCGAATCATGCTCCACCGCAAGGACTATGGTGGTCGGATTCACGAAACGGGCGAGATCGTCGACATGGCCATGCGTGTCATCACCCGCGATGCCGCGCTTGAGCCATATCGTCCGAGTTATTCCAAGGAATCGACCGAAGATCTTTTCATACTGTTCGCGCGTCATCCCAGGATTGCGAGCTTGTACGTCGCTCAGCAGGCATTCCTCTGTCGTAAGCATCCAGCCAGCCCCATTAACATCGATGCTGCCTCCCTCCACCACGATTCCAGGCTGTACGGATCGTAAGCCCAGGTGTGATGCGATCTGCGAGGGAACGGCATCGTCCGTCTCGGAGTTCTCGTACTTTGCCCAACCGTTAAACTTCCAATCCATGATTACGACGGCGCCCTCTTCATCTCGAACAAAGATCGGGCAAAAGTCGCGCGTCCAGCTACGATCCGTCTTGCAATGGAAGAAATCCACAGTAGAGGCGTCCGCATGGGCTTTCTTAAGCATCTTGCGAGCCTTGCGCTCCGCCGCTGCGTCATTCACAAGTATGTGAACACGCTCGACACGTGCCAGACGTTTGACGATCTCGCAGTAGACCCACGCAATCGGTTCGAACTTGCCGGGCCAATCCGATTTTTCGTGAGGCCATGCAAGCCAAGTGCCTTCGTGCCGTTCCCATTCGGCAGGCATGCGGAATGTCGACATGCTAGCCAATCCACCGGTTGGTTAGTTGCCCGTATGCATCGATTCGTCGATCCCGTAGAAATGGCCAGTTTCGGCGGACTTCATCCATCTTGCGTGTGTCGCACTCCACTACCAGAACTTCTTCCTGATCGGTCGACGCCTGCGCGATGACCTGTCCGAAGGGGTCGGCGATGAATGAAGATCCCCAGAATTCGAGGCCGCTCTCCGGCGTTCCCTCAAAGCCAATACGATTCACAGCGCATACATAGATGCCGTTGGCGATCGCATGGGCTCGCTGAATCGTGCGCCATGCATCGAGTTGCGCCGCGCCATACTGATCTTTTTCCGAAGGGTGCCAACCAATTGCCGTCGGATAAAACAACACACTGGCTCCGCCGAGACTCGAAAGGCGGGCGCCTTCCGGATACCATTGATCCCAGCACACCAGAGTTCCAATGCGTCCGTACTGCGTATCGAAATTCAGAAAGCCTGTATCGCCCGGGGTGAAGTAAAACTTCTCGTAATAGAGAGGGTCATCCGGGATGTGCATCTTACGATAGATACCCAGCATCTTGCCGTCAGCGTCCAGAATGGCTGCCGTATTGTGATAGAGACCCGGCGCCCGTCGCTCGAAGAGTGACGCTACGACCGCGACCTTGTTGTCCCGCGCAACTTCGCTGATAGCCTCCGTCGAAGGCCCCGGGATGGGTTCCGCAAGGTCAAACAGTGCAGCGTTTTCCTCTCTGCAAAAGTATTGCGAGCGGAAGAGTTCTGGAAGACAAATGATTTGCGCGCCCTTACCGGCGGCTTCGCGGATGGCTTCAATGGCTTTGGCGAGGTTCTGATCCGGGTCAAGCCCACAGGCGAACTGAGCCAGTCCGATCCTGAATTTGCCTTCTTTCACGATGGCCATACAAGTATTGTCGATCAGGGACGTCCACCGGATACAATGACAAAATTGAGGCCCAGGATGCTGACCGACAGACGTGCGTTGCACTTGTTCGCTGCAGTCTTGCTCTGCCTTGAAGTCACTGGCTGCAGTTCAGGATCGAAAGAGTCGAAGGCGGTGCCGCCACAATACACTGACCGGGGCGAGCTTCCATCGACAACTCTTCCATATGTCGAGATGAGCCACCCTGCCGCTCCGTCAGCAATCGTGAAGGACATCAGCGGGACGGTGGAAGCCGGAAGCTGGCGCTGGACCGGCGAGCATCCGACGTTGAAGGTGAACGTACCGGACGTTCAGGGATGGCGGCTTGTGGCGCGCTACGCTGTATCCGAGGTGACCTTCAGGAAGACCGGGCCCGTGAAAATCACATACGCCGTCAATGGCAAGGATCTAGGGACAGAGATTATCAAGACTCCGGGTGATCGAGTATTCAATCAGCCGGTTGATGCTGCGATTCTCAAGACCGGTGAGAACATCATCTCCATACATGTACACAATTTCTGGACCAGTCCGACTGATGGGGCCAAACTGGGCATTATTCTCACCGGCGCCGGGCTAATCCGTCAGTGATCGCTCCCGTTCTGCTAATCCTGGCAGGCTGGCTCCTCACTTTAGCGGTCGCATACAACTTCGGAACGTTACTCATACCTTCGGCGACGCGTGAGTTCCGTCCGATTGAGATACTGCTGTTCCGTTTCGTAGCTGGGTTCGCCCTGCTAAGCCAAATAGTTCTGTTACTCGGACTCGCAGGATTCGTGTCTCTGTGGATGGTCTTCGTTGTCTCCGTTGTATCGATTCTCGCCGCGGTTCCACGCTGGCGCATTCCTGGCGTTAGCATTTGGCCGCAGGGCGTACCCGAGTGGCTAGGTGTGCTCATTGTTGCGATTTTCGGAGCGCTGTACTTCGTCAGCGCCATGCAGCCGGAGACCAGTCCCGATGGATCGATGTATCATCTCGGGCTGGTCGCCAAATACGTGCGCGACCATCGCATCGTCGGCCTGACAGACAACTTCTATTCAAGTCTTCCTGCCGGAATCGAGATGCTGTATCTGTTTGCGTTCCTTATTGGAAAGCACTCCACGGCCGCCCTGATTCATCTAACATTTCTTTGGCTCACAGCCGGTCTCATGGTCGCTTACGCAAGCCGGGTCGGCCGGCGGCGCGAAGGCATTGCGGCTGCGTTGCTGGTATTCGTCGCGCCAGTCGTCGCGAAAGTCGCAACCAGCGCATACAACGAAGCGGCTCTGATCTGTGCAGCATTTGGGATGTTCTTTGCGTTGCGTAAGTATCGGGAGACTCCAAGTGCGCGGCTACTCTGCATAGCCGGCATCTGTGCGGGGTTCGCTTATAACGTAAAGCCGACAGCATTCGTCGCTATAGTGCTTGGAGTCCTTCTCATCCTCTTCGCAAAAACCGTCACGTGGCGAGCCGGGGCGGTGTTCTTGTCGATTGCGCTCGCCATGGTGCTGCCATGGTTGATAAAGAATTTGATCTTCGTCGGCAATCCATTCGCCCCTTTTTTGAGCGCGTTGTTTCCAAGCTGCGCAATACATCCGTCGTTTGAGAAGGAGTTCATTCAGAACATGCGCTCCTTCAATGGATTCAAGTCATATTGGCAGATCCCGCTCGAGGTAACTGTTCGTGGAGGCGTCTTGCAAGGTCTTGTTGGTCCGGTCTTCCTGTTAGCTCCGCTTGCGTTGTTAAGTCTGCGAGATAAGGAAGGCCGCGCGTGCCTGCTGGCCGCCGCTGTGTTCGCTGCCCCGTACGCCAACAACATTGGAACCAGATTTCTGATACCGGTTCTACCCTTTCTCGCGCTGGCTCTGATGTTCGCCCTCGCTCCGATGGCGAGGTTTCTGCCCTGGGCGGTGGTTGTCGTCCACGCGTTCCTCTCCTGGCCCGCCAATGTTCCTGCGTACGCAGCCCCGAACGTATGGTGGTACGAGTTCCCATCCATCGCTGCGGCCCTCCGAATCATTCCCGAGGACAACTACCTCCAATCTCATCTGCCGGGTCACCAAGTCGTTACACGCATAAATCGAGAACTGCCGCGGAATGCCCGTCTCTATTCGTTCGGCGGCATAGCATGGGCCTATTTGGAGCGCGATGTGATGGGTTATTTCGAAGGAGCGTTAAATGAGCGCCTCCGTGAAGACATCTGGACGCCGAAGCGGGACTATCTGTTGCCGCGTTGGCTAAGCACGTTTCGGTTCCCCGCAATAGCGACTAGCAGTGTCCGACTGTCCTTTCCAAGCGTCAATCCCATTGCGGCAGTGGGAGTCAACGAGGTCACGTTCTTTCACAAAGGTAGCGAAATCGTCCGAAGTTCCTCGTGGACGGTCAATGCGAACCCAAACGCGTGCGATTGCACGCTGGCTTTTGACAACAACCCTGTCACTCGTTGGAGAAACTGGGAGCCCGTGAAGGGTTATGCAATACTGACGATCGATTTTCATCATCCTGTACAACTCGACGAGGTACGAGTAGTGCATGGCGACCACTTGGAGGTATCCGGCGCGACTGTTCAGGATGAGTTCAAAGTAACGAGTAGACACGAAATCTTCCTCGATAGCGCCCTGAACCGCGCAGCTGCGGCAAGCTTCAAAGAAGCGGGAGTGACACACTTGGTCATCGCAGCCAGCGATGCGGGAAACGCAGTTCCCAAGATCGACGACCCAAGCGCCTGGCGGCTAAAGCCAGTCATCGAAGAAGACGGAGTGACAGTTTTCGAATTGAGATAGCTCATGGAGCCACGGCCTACTTCTAGTAACACGATCCCGGACTGATACACCTTGTGGCCCGTCAACGTCACGCCTTCGCCCAGCAATATCGGAATAATTGCAACCTCTACCGTGTCCACAACTCCGGCTTCGGGCTGACTATGGAATAGTGATCCGCCGCCGAAGAGGCAAATGTCTTTTCCGGGTTCGGTCAGGAGCGCTTGGACTGCTTCCTTCGCCTACTCCGAAAATCTTCATGTCGTCCATTCGCTGTTGCCGGATTCGGCCGTCACCTCGAACGTATGCCGACCCATCAGCAGTTCGGACCAGCAATGTATCCGTCAAGGCTGCTCGCGACCTGGTATCGAACTCGCCGCATAAGAATCCTTGAGCCATTTTGCTTACACTCCTCGCGCTAGTCAATGAGCGGTTGCACACAGTGAAAGATGTGCAACATCAAAAACAGCTAGGGAATCTATGAGACTTGCTTCCAGATTGGCCATTAGTGTAATTGCCTTCATACCATTTGTGCCGGCGTTGAATGCCGCCACGAATCTGACCGGACTACAGATATTCTCGACCGACTCCAATGGAAATTCCGATTTACAAGCCCCGCATGCCTGGAACACGGGAAGTACGAATCAGCGCGGCAAAATCTGGGTTGTTCGAGGAAATGAACTTGATAAGCCGTTTCTGAACGGTCCAACCAACGTTGATGGACCGATCAATATACCCATGACGAGTGGCACTCATACCTACAGCATCTATACTGAGCCGTTCAATTCCGTTCTAAAGCCGCATTACTCGTTGAACTTCTTCTTTAATCTCGAGACAAACCCATCCATCAGCGTTTTTTCCCCATTGAACACTTCTTCGAAGGACTTCTTCCCTGACTGGTTCCCGGTTCCTGCGGGCAATCGCGTAATCACAATGACTGGTCCTACCGCTGTTTCCACGGGAAAGGTTGAATACGTCAGCGGTCAAACCAAAGTAGTCGTAAAGGCCTTCAGCTTTTCCTCTCCGGCGGTGTATAAATTGGACCGCGTCGACGCGCAGGAAACCGGAGTCAGTGGTAACTTCGACTTCATCGGCCAGTTCACGGTTGAAGTGACAGCTCCGCCAGAGATCTCATCGGGTGGTGTCGTGAATGCCGCGAGCTTTACTCCTCGACTCGCTCCTGGCTCACTCTTCAGCATCTTCGGCACAGACCTCGCGACGACTCAGACCAGCGCATCGGCCATGCCGCTTCCACGCGACCTCTCAGGAACTTCAGTGTCTATTGGCGGTAAGGACGCCCCCCTCGTATTCGTCAGTCCTACGCAGATCAACGCTCAAGTTCCTTATGAGGTCGAAGAAGGGACTGCGATTCCAGTAGTCGTTAAAGTCAATGGCGTGTCGAGTCCGCAGCGGACAGTTCAGGTTGTCAAGGCCGCCCCCGGTATCTTCCAGTTCGGCGAAAAGCGAGCAGTCGTCCAGAATGCTGACGCTTCCGTGAACACTGCACAGAATCCTGCTGACGCCGGTAGCTACGTTGTGGCTTATCTGACGGGATCGGGCCGCGTTGACAATGTCGTGCAGACAGGCGGACCGGCTGCTGCTGAGCCTCTATCCCGTCCTCGCGCGACCGTAAGCGCGACGGTTGGAGGCAGCGGAGCCGAGGTCACTTTTGCCGGTCTGACACCAGGACTTATTGGCCTGATGCAAGTCAACCTGCGCGTCCCCGGAGTAGCCGCCGGAACTCACCCGCTCGTTGTAACCGTAGATGGAACTCAGAGCAACGCGGCGATGATCACGGTCCGATAGAAGAGGGATCGTACATAGCTATACTGAACGTGATCTAGGAGAATCATGTGCTTAAGCGCTGCCTATCAGTTTGGCTATTTTGTACGATCCTCATACAGAACCTTCCCCTCAACGCTCAAGGCGCCGGGAAAATCAACATCGTCATCGTAGAAGGGGAAGGGGCGATTAACAATGTTCGGCAGCGTGTAGCGCGCGAACCGATCGTGCAGGTTGAGGATGAGAATCGTAAACCGGTTGCCGGCGCTGCAGTCACCTTTCTTCTGCCGAACCAGGGAGCCGGCGCCAGCTTCGCTAATGGCGCGCAGAGCTTGACGATCACGACGGATGCTCAAGGACAAGCTGTAGCGCGCGGGTTGCGTCCCAACAATGTGAATGGCCAGTATGAGATTCGAGTGAACGCGTCCCATCAAGGAAGAACAGCAAGCACGGTCATCAGCCAGACAAACGCGATCACAGCAGCGACAGCCGCGGCCGGCGGAATTTCGGGCAAGCTTATCGCGATTATTGCTGTCGCAGCCGGGGCCGCAGCCACAGGAGCCGTCGTAGCTACCCGCAACGGCAATGGAAATGGGGGAGGAGGAACTCCCAGTCGAACGGTGATCGTTCCTGGGACGCCGAACATCGGAGGCCCGCAATGAGAACCAGGTTGATTGCTGCTGGACTTTGCTTTGGAATATATTCCTTGGGTGCTGAGATCGATGGTCCGCGGCCAGGTTACGTCGTCACGAAAGCGGGCCTACGAAGCGTCATGGGGATAGTCGGCGCTGCGCGCCTGAGTGATCCTCTCGCAACCGACTTAGCCTCAACAGTTGTGCTTCCCGGATCCGACATTGCTGTTGGAGTGGACGCGAATGGCGAGTTATCTCGTGTCGACATAAAAGACGGGTCCAAGCGCGGATGGGGAATTACTGGAATAAACACCCTGACCGCCAGTCCTTCGGGCGAATCGGTGCTGGCAATTACCGGAGAGCATGCGTACTTGTTCTCCAGATCCGGCGATCGCCTCGGCGAACGGACTCTTCCCGGAATTCCTCTCTTAAGCGCCATGGCAGATCGAGGATCTGCGGTTGCAGTCACGATCGCCGAAGGGGATGGCGAAGCTCTATATCTCGTGAACGATCAGGGCGCCCGCCGCGTGCTTCACGCTGCACATTTCTCCGCAATTGCGTTCTTACCGGGATCGTCGGACCTTGTTGTGAGTGATGGCGACGGCGCTATCTACCGTATCGGCATCGATCTACAACTCGCGGAGTTGACAAGACTACCCGGGACAAAGGCGCTCGCCGGCACGCCGGATGGAACAAGACTTCTAATCGTGACTGAGCAGGCTGTCGCTACGCTCCGTTTCGCTACACAGGAAACAACGTCAATCTCGTGTGCCTGCACAGGAGCCATCGCAAGATCACTGGGAGCCGGGATGTTGGTTATCACGAACAGCGAAGCTGGTCCTCTCTGGGTTGTCGATGTCTCGTCTGAGGAGCTGCGATTAGCGTTTATTCCGGAGCCTGTGAATGAATAGTCGGGCAGTCTTCGCAGTATGGACATCCATCATCCTTGGGACGGGGCATCTTCCCGCCCAGGCGCCGACTACCTTCACGGTCATTCCTAGTACAAGTGCCAATACCCTGGCGCAAAGCATCGTCGGGACCGGCGTAACGATTGTCGGCACGCCAACCCTTCGGGGCATGTCCGATCAGGCAGGCCTGTTCCAGGCATTTTCCACCGGACCATTTACCAATCCGGTAACAAACGTTTCCGGTAGCGTGGCCATTCCCCAAGGCGTAATACTATCGAGCGGCCGAGTCCAGGATGCTACGGGACGATTCGACAGCGGCGCCGACGCTTCCATGGATGGGGGAGGCGATTCAGCGCTGTCGGCGATTGCAGGCTATGAAACGAGTGATGCAGTGTCGCTGGAGTTCAGCTTTATCCCGGATTCGGACGAGATCTTCATCGAGTATCTTTTTGCGTCCACGGAATACCCGACGTTCGTTAACAGCCCGTTCAACGACGTATTCGCGTTCTTTGTGAACGGTGTGAACGTAGCGGTGGTACCCGGCAGTAACGATCCGGTTACGATCAACAAGATCAATGCCGGCAATCCTGTCGGCACGCAAGTCAGCAATCCTCAGTTCTTTACCCAGTATTCCAACAGCAACACACCGTTCAATTATGGCGGAGCCACGGTGCTCTTGACCGCGCGCGCCGCGGTGAGACGGGGTGTCGTCAATACCTTCCGCTTTGCGGTCGCCGATTCGTCGGATTCGGCACTGGATTCGGCGGTTTTCATCGGAGCAGGCAAGTTCAGTACCGCCCCGCCCAATGCACTTGCGGTCTCGACAGCGGTGCTGCCGAATGGCCAGGTTCAAGCACCTTACTCGCAGACTCTCGCCGCTACCGGCGGCACATCGCCTTATTCATGGCGATTGGAATCAGAGAGTGACCCACTCCCTCCCGGGCTCAGCCTCAGTTCGGCCGGAGTAATACAAGGTACGCCGACCACGCAAGGCACTTACAACTTTACGGTTCGGGTCGACGATAGTGGCGAAGATCGGGCGGTGCGGAATTTATCGATCACTATCGTAGGGCAGGGGCCTGTCATCACAACGACGGCCGTCCCGAGCAGCCAGGCTTTGACTCCGTATACTTTTCAGTTCGCCGCGGCGGGCGGCACGCCGCCTTATACCTGGGCGCTGGCCGGCGGATCGTTGCCGTCCGGCTTCTCGCTTACACCGTCCGGAGTCCTGACCGGAACTGCAGGCGAGCAGCTTTCTAGCGCGTTTGCGGTCCGTGTCACCGATAGCACAGGGCGATCCTCGACTAAGCCATTCACGTTCGCTGTTGCTCCTCGCGATATCGTCCGACAGAATCTCGAAATTGCTACTGCTTCATTGCCGGATGCCACTGCCGGCAAGCTTTATGCAATGGTTCTGGCTGGGAGAAACGGCGCCGAGCCTTACTCGTGGAGTTTCTCGGGATTGCCGGAGGGTCTACAAGGCAACGCCGCAGGAGAAATTTTGGGAACACCTGTGCGCGCAGGATCGTTCCCACTGCAGATAGTTCTAACCGACGCTGCTGGAACGAAAGCTTCCGGCGCTTTGACCTTGCTGGTCAAAGCGCCTCCAGTAATCATCACTACCGAACGAGTTCCGGAAGGCCGTCTCAGCGAAGCTTATTCGACAAGCTTTGCCGCATCGGGTGGTCTTGCGCCCTATAGCTATGCGGTGAGTGGAGGCTCACTACCTCCAGGTTTGTCGCTCGCTAGCAATGGCGTGCTGTCGGGTACGCCGACTCAACTGGGTTCATTCCAATTTATGATACAGGCGACGGATTCGGCTCGCGAGAGGGGTAGTCGATCGTTCGGATTGACTGTGCGCCCGGCCACATTGGCTATCGTTACCTCGTCGCTCGGCAGCGGAACAGTGGGCACAGCATTCTCACTGGGCCTAAGCGCCAGCGGTGGAACCGTTCCTTATACATGGTCTGCGAACGGGCTGCCAGAAGGTCTGTCCGTCAACTCAGGGTCGGGTCTTATTAGCGGGATACCTACGCGCACCGGTACATTCCAGGTTTCCGTAAGTGTGAGAGATCAGGCGGGCGAGGTGGCAACCAGGACGTATTCAATGGAAGTTATTACATCGATTGTGATCACTTCCACATTGGGAAACATGGTTGTCGGTACGCCCGTTTCGACTTCGCTTACTGCTACGGGAGGAACCCAGCCGTTCACGTGGTCGGTAGTTAGCGGGTCACTTCCGGCAGGTCTCGCCTTGACTTCGGAGGGCATTCTCAGTGGTACGCCGACGAATGCCGGAGTTTCAAGCTTCGTCATCCAAGCTCGCGACGCGACAGGACTGACCGGTTCAAAGGCGTTTAGCGTTCAGGTGATTTCTCAGCTTGTTATTACGACGGAGAACGTGCCGGCTGCTTCCTTTGGAGTTGCGTACTCGGCGGGGCTTAGCGCCACAGGCGGAAGCGCGCCATATACGTGGGCGCTGGCAGGCGGGGCTTTGCCGTCCGGTCTCACGCTGAATCCGGCAGGGACAATCACGGGCACTCCGACAGCGGCGGGCAGTTTCAGCTTCACCGCGCAGGTTACGGACGCTGCGACAGGCATACAAACGGCGCAGCGTACATTGACACTTCAGGTTTCTTTGCCGGACGTATCCGCGGTAAACATCGATGTTCCTGCTAATCCGCAAGCTGGACAGCAGATCCGCGTGAATGTCGGAATCGGCACCGCGTATCCCGTCGATATCACTGGAACCCTAAATCTGGCGTTTGCGCCGAACGCCGCAAACAACGCAGACGATCCTGCGATCCAATTCTCAACGGGTGGCCGGTCCGTTCCATTCACGATTCCAGCGGGCCAGACACAGGCCGTCTTCCGGGTTACGGACTT
This sequence comes from Bryobacteraceae bacterium, assembly GCA_035630195.1. Lineage (GTDB taxonomy): Bacteria > Acidobacteriota > Terriglobia > Bryobacterales > Bryobacteraceae > DASQDN01. Next base: position 1,850 of record DASQLD010000317.1, on the reverse strand, counting down.
GGGAGTTCAGACCGGCACTACCGCCGGCACGATCACACTGTCGACAGTTATGCAGGCAGCTGGCGCTCCAGTGAACTGCAATTGCCAATTGAATCAGACTATCGTGATCCCGCGTAGCGCACCGACGATTTCGTCGCTGCGTGTTACAAGAACAGCGACCGGCTTCAATGTCGTTATAACCGGCTTTTCAACCAGCCGGGAACTGACGCAGGGAACATTCCGCTTCGCGGGCGCCTCAACACTGGACACTACTGAGCTCGTAGTTCCGCTAACTGCCACCGCCAACTCGTACTTCCAGAGCGCGACAGGGGCTCAGTTCGGTGGTCAGTTTACGCTAAACCTTCCGTTCACGATTCAAGGCAACACAACGTCCGTTACGTCCGTTACCGGAACCATAACGAACAGTACGGGGACTTCTCAGCCGGTGACCGCAACGTTCTAACGAGGCGGTCATCCTTTGATCCAGTCGGGCGCGAATCGTACGTGCTTGATGGACTTCATCTCTTTCTCGCCGCGTTGATCGAAATAGCTGTAGGTGGCATGTATCGATCCATCACGCGCCTGGATGATTGACGGATAGTGGAAGCGTAGCTTGTCCTGTCGTTCGATGTGACGTGTCCACTTCCAGCTAGCGCCCTCGTCGTCCGACAGGGATACTGCCAGGGAATGACGGCCCGATTCGAGATCGTTGTAGATGATGATCCATCGGCCGTCCTGAAGCGAGATAGCTTCGACGCTTGCTCCGGGATTGGGGAGTGAAGTGTCTTCTGCAGGCGTCCATGTGACCCCATTGTCTTTGGATATGCTCGCGTGGATTCGCTTCGGCGGCGGACCATTGTCACGCATATAAGCGACGATTGTCCCATCCTTCTTTCGGACCAGCGAGGGTTGAATATTGCCGTAGCCGACGATCGGCTCGCTTGCAAACCATGTCTGGCCGCCGTCATCGCTGATTGCGATGAGCGAAAATGAGAATCCATCCGAATACAGGGGTAGTAGGATGCGACCAGCCGGCAGCTCGAGCGGGTGAGTGCGCGTGAACCAGCCGAGCCGCGCCGACAGCTTATCCGATCCCATTGCAACGAGGCGTTGCGCGCGTCTTCCGAATGGTGTCGAGCGAACATCGGCTTTGAGTACCTCCTGTATTCGCTCCGGAAGCTTTTGTGGAATCAGCAGAATATTGTCGGCTGCCGACCAGACAGGGGTTCCGGGGCTGTTGTAGTCGGTCGACATCTTATACTTCATCAGCGCCGACTCCCATTCGTTTGAGAGGATAGCCGGCCAAAAGAGCCACAGCCGCTTCTTCGAATCCACGAACAACGTCGGATTCGTATCGGGGAAGCCGGGCGTATCCGCAAGATCGAAAGGCGCACTCCATTTCCGCGTCTCCTTCGACCAGCGCGCGCCGAGCACCTTCACGTCATCCGCGGTGCGTTCTCCGGACCCGTGAAACCAACAGACAAGTAAGTCTCCATTCGGTAACTCGACGATCGAGGAGGAGTGATTGTGCCAAGTCTCGGGTGGGAATACTAGTTCGCCGGTCAGATCGGATCGCGTCTGCGCGAGAGCCGGGATGGCAGCGGTGAGGGAGAGAAGTTCTCGGCGTGTCATGAATTTGAGTCGTGTAACATTCTAGACGATGATCGTAACCCACGTCCTTTCCATCTTCGGCGCGTGGGCTTTGGCTGCGCTCATCGCGTTCGGAATCCATCTGGCAGTATCGATGGACAAGATCAAACACTTGTTGTTCGCGTCTATTCGCGCGTCAGCGCCGGCGATGTGGATTGGTCCTGCGACGCTGCTCGTGTCGGAACCACACCTAGTTTCGAAAACAAGCGGTCTGCTGATAA
>DASQLD010000316.1:0-13367 GCA_035630195.1 Bryobacteraceae bacterium | reverse complement strand
GACGTCGCCCAGCGCGCCGCGGCAGAGGGTTTATCCGTGCGTCAGGTCGAAAGGATGATCCAGACCCTCACGGCCAAGCGAGATGTGCAGCCTTCGACAGAACGTGCGAACGACCCCCTGTTCGATCCGAACGTGGCAGCGGCGACGCGAGAACTTGAAGCAGCTCTTGGAACTCGAGTGCGCATTGTGCCCCAAAGTGCAACGAGGGGACGAATAGAAATTGAGTATTTTTCTGCCGACGATTTGGATCGCGTCTATAACCTGATCCTCGGCGACAGAAAATGATGGTGGTGCCGGCGGCTGGAGTTGAACCAGCGACCTACGGATTATGAGACCGTCGCTCTAACCACCTGAGCTACACCGGCGCTACTTTCAGGATAATGAGCTTAATTGTCACTGTCAAACTTCCCGGTTCCGAATGGAAATTTAGTTGACATACGATTAAAAGAGATTCATAGTACTACCAGGAAGTGGCCGGTATAGTACTAGTGCTTCCTCCTCCCCAACCTCCGATGGGGAGACCTCACTAAGTAAGGAGGCCGAACTAGAACCCGCGCTTTGAGGCGACTACCGGCACGCTCTGGGGAATTTGGCTAAATCGCGTCCGTTTCGGTTTGGAGCAGGCTGAGATACGGACCCGATTGGAAGCCAATATCTAACGGGTTGGCGGTCGCCTTGGCCTCCTTGTTTGACAGTGCTCTCCCACCTTTCTTACTCTGCCTATAGTGGCTCTCTTTCTTCTCGAAGGTAATGCGCGGACGTGAGTATCGTCGATTTTCGCCACGTCTCCAAGAGCTACCCGGTTTATCGCGATCCCAAAGATCGGCTCAAAGAATTGGCGACGTTCAACAGGTTGTCCTTCCATGAGGACTTCTGGGCACTACGTGACGTCACGTTCACCGTTGAGCGCGGGGAGACCTTCTGCATTGTAGGGGAGAACGGCTCCGGCAAAAGCACCCTATTGCAGATCGTCGCTGGCATCCTGGCGCCTACGACAGGGGATGCCTTAGTCACTGGCCGAGTGGCCGCACTTTTGGAGCTTGGATCTGGCTTCAATCCGGAATTCACGGGCCGTGAGAACGTCTATCTCAACGCTTCAATTCTGGGTCTCACACAAGCTCAGATCGACCAGCGTTACCCGGATATAGCGGCCTTTGCGGAGATTGGTGACTTTATCGATCAGCCGGTCAAGACTTATTCGAGCGGTATGACAGTACGCTTGGCATTTGCAGTGGCCATTCACGTAGATCCAGAGATTTTACTTGTCGACGAAGCCCTCGCCGTGGGTGACATCTATTTCCGTCAACGCTGTATGCGCAAAGTTCATGAAATGCGGGCTGCCGGGATCACCATCTTATTTGTTTCCCACAGTATGGGCGACGTGAAGGCGATCGGCGACCGGTGCCTGTGGCTCGATTCCGGTCATGTGCGCGAGCTTGGAACAGCGGATGAAGTCATCGTAAAATACCTTGCCGCGATGGCCGAAAAGGATTCCGACTACCTCGGTTCTCCACAAGCTGTGGCTCACTTCACAACAGCTACGATAGGGCCTCCGGAAATTATCGAAAGGATACCCAACGTCGATCACCGCCACGGCGATAAACGCGCAGAGATAATCGGTATTAACGTCTACGATACCTTTGGGCGAGAAACTCCAATCCTCACTCCCGGGAGTCGAATCATCGTTCGAATTTCAGCCAGAGCAAATAGCCATATCGAGCGACCGAATATCGGTTTTATGCTCCGCAACCATCTCGGCCTCGACTTTGCGGGAACGAACACGACACGAGAAGGACGGCAGCTCCCGCCGATGCGCGGAGGCGACCAGGTTACAGTGGATTTTCACCTCGATATTCCTGAACTGTATCCGGCATGTTTTTCTTTTTCACCTGCGATCGCAGATGGCACTTTGCACGCCTATACGATGTCAGATTGGATCGATAATGCGATAACTCTGCAAATGGGACACGGCGAAAACCAAGTCTACGGATACCTTCATCTTCCCTGCCGGGTTGAAGTCAACGCGCGTTTGCAAGATTCCAAAGCCTCCTTGGCATAATCATGGAATTCACAGGCGAACGGGTCGTTTTCGGCCAAGTTGACTCGGACTTGTGGAATGAGCACTACGCGCGATACGCGTATGCTACGCGCTTTTCTAAGGGCGCCGCCGTGCTCGACGCAGGCTGCGGGACAGGCTATGGATCGCACGCTCTTTCAAGCGATGCGCTCCGCGTGGTCGGAATCGACTTATCCGAGGAAGCGACACGATATGCCGCGGATCACTATCCAGCGCTGAATCAGCGATGGCTCACGGGATCTTGCACGGAGCTTCCATTTGGGGACGCCACCTTCGATACCGTCGTTGCTTTCGAAGTTATAGAACACCTCCATGATTGGCCTAAGCTGCTTATCGAAGCCAAGCGTGTGTTGAAACCTCAGGGCGTATTCATGGTGTCGACTCCAAACAAAATTGTTTACTCAGAGACCCGCGGGGATGCGGGCCCGAATCCGTTTCATGAACATGAATTCGAATACACGGAATTCCGTGCCGCTCTTACCGCATTTTTTCCCTATGTCGAAATTGTTCTCGAAAATCATGGGAGTTGCGTAGTATTTGAATCAGAAAACGCAAACATTTCGGCCGGCGCAGTTCTAGAAAGCCGGAGTGAGGCCCAGCAAGCCACCTTCTATATAGCGATCTGTTCGCAGCGGCGCGTCGATGTGCCGTCCTTCGTCTATGTTCCAAAATCGCCGAACCTTTTAAGGCAGCGCGGAGTGAGCATCGATCGTCTGGAGGACGAACTTCAAAAGAAAACCATTTGGCTGCGGGAGCTGCAAAGAGACCATTCCGAGCTCGTGGCTTTGCACGACCAACAAACTCGAGATCTTGAAGCTCGCAGCCTTTGGGCAACGGAACTGGATTCGAAATTGAAGAGCGCGGGCGTCCGAATCGCTGAGCTTCAGCAGGAGCTTCAGGAGCAGCAGCGAGATGCGTTGGTCGTTGCCGAAGCATACGAGTCCGAACTGTCAGCCGCGCATCAGGAAGTTGAGAAGCGAACTCTGTGGGCGCAGGAAACCGAGGCTCGACTGCTAGCCGAAGTCCAGCTCCGAGTAGAAGAACTCGGACGGATTGTCGCACTCCTCGATAAAGCAGAAGCCACAGTCATCGAGCGCACCGAATGGGCCCAGGATTTACAGCGCCAACTGGAGCACGTTCAGGCACAGATCGAATTGGCAAGCTCGTCGCGTTGGTTCAAGCTGGGACGGATGCTTAATCTGGGCCCGGAGCTGACTGGTTGATGCACAGGCTTCTGAACTTACTGGCCTATCTTCCAGTTCTGATTCTTTCGCCAGTTCTGATCTTGACGGCGATGGGAGCAATCGCGCTTTTGGACCTGATTTGGGCTATTGCAGGTAAACGGGCGCTGGCGCCGAATAAAACGCCCGATCGCAATTCGGCTTCGGTTGTAATTCCAAATTGGAACGGCCGCGATCTTCTCGAGAAGTATCTGCCATCTGTGGTCCACGCGATGTCGCGCCACCCGAATAACGAGGTCATCGTTGTTGATAATGCATCGACTGATGGAAGTATTGAACTCCTCCGAGAACGTTTCCCCACGGTGCGCGTCCTTCCATTGTCGAAGAACCTTGGTTTTGGTGGCGGATCTAACGTAGGATTTCGTGCAGCCAAGAACGATATCGTCGTCCTCTTGAATAGCGACATGCGCGTGGACGCCGACTTTCTTCAGCCTCTACTCGACGGATTCCACGATGAGACGGTCTTCGCTGTATCCTGCCAGATCTTCTTCAGCGACCCCAATAAAGTACGCGAAGAAACTGGACTGACGCAAGTATGGTGGCAGGGCGGTCGCCTTCGCGCGCGGCACCGCATTGATGCTGCCATCAACGATGCTTATCCATGCTTCTACGCGGGCGGAGGATCGTCGGCATTCGACCGGCACAAGTTCCTTGAGCTCGGTGGCTTCGATTCGCTACTGCATCCCTTTTACCTTGAAGACACGGACCTCGGCTTCATGGCGTGGAAGCGGGGCTGGAAAGTCCTCTATCAGCCGAGAAGCGTCGTATATCACGAGCATCGTGGAACAATTGGCAAGAAGTTCTCGGCGTTCTATATCAACCGGATTCTCAAGAAGAACTTTGTCCTCTTCTGTTGGAAGAACATTCACGACTGGAGAATGCTAGTTGGGCATTTCGCGTCATCGTGGGCAGACGCGGCAATCAGTGTTGTGGTGGGCGATTCACCCGAGCGCGCTAACCTCGCCGGCCTGTGGCGCGCTCTCTGGCAATTGCCTGCTGCCTTGTCTTCTCGATGGCGCGCGCAGTCGCTCGCTGTGGTCGATGACACCGAGGCGTTTCGACGTCCGCTCGGCGGCTATTTCCGGGATCGCTTCCGAAAACTGCCGATAGCGCCGGAACGTCTCTCGGTACTATTCGTTTCGCCCTATCCTATCTGTCCGCCGACGCACGGTGGTGGTGTGTTTATGTTCCAGACCGCCACGGAACTGGCGCGCCTGACGAATCTTCATCTCGTCGTGCTCCTCGATTTCGAGCATGAGCGCGCGCCTCATGATGACCTGGTTCGTCAGTGCGCGTCAGCGGAGTTCGTGGTGCGCATGACAGGACGCCATCATTCGTTTGGGTCCATCGATCCTCACGCTGTCGCCGAGTTCAGCAACTCCGACCTCGAGTGGTTGATCCATCGCCAGATTCTGCTGCGTGATATTGACGTGCTTCAGCTCGAGTATTTGCCTCTCGGACAATACGCCGGTCAATTCCGCCAGATTCCGAGCATTTTGTTTGAGCATGATATTTACTTCCAATCGATCGCCCGCCAACTCCCCGGTATGAAGGCCTTGGCTGCACGGCTATCTGCGGCCTTTGAATATCTTCGTGCCTTTCGCTACGAACTCCGGCTTCTCCCCACAGTCGATCGCGTTCAAGTCTGTAGCGCAGAGAATCATAACCACATCCTCTCGTTTCTGCCTCAGCTACAAGGCAAGGTCGACGATGGCTTGCGCGCGGGCATCGATACGGCGCGGTACGCGTTCAAGACCGAGGACAGAGAACCAGATACGATGCTGTTCCTTGGAAGTTTTCGCCACCTTCCTAATCAGGAAGGTCTCGAATGGTTTACCAGATGGGTGCTGCCTCTGATTGTCGCCAAACGTCCGCAGGCGAAGTTGATGGTCGTGGGCTCGGATCCGCCTCCGCGCCACTCCCTTCCGGGCAACTCAGATGCGATCGAGTTGGTTGGCTTCGTGGAGGATGTCATGGAACCTTTGCAACGCTACTCCGTATTCATCTGTCCGATCCTCTCGGGCTCAGGTGTACGGGTGAAGCTGCTCGAAGCCTTCGCGGCTGGTATGCCGGTCGTCTCCACGCGTATCGGCGCGGAGGGACTTGCCAGCGTCGATGGCGAAATCTGCGCGCTCGCGGACGACCCACAGCTTTTCGCCGACCGGGTAGTTGCCCTACTAAGTGATGCGGCGCGGGCGCGGGCGTTGGCAGGGCGGGCGCGAGCCTCGGTCGTAGATCAACGTGATATGCGAGTCATTACACGACGGCTGGAGGAGAACTACCGCCAAGCTGTGCGTGCGAAACGGGAAGTCAGTTCTTCACTTTGAGATCGTCTTGGAGACGATCGACAATACGCTCAGCGTTGTCATCGTGCCCCTTCGAGCTCGAGTCCTTCGGCATCGAATAGTGGGACCAGATCACGGAACCGGTTTTGCGGGAGACGATGAAGATATTTCCTCTGCCCCGTGAGAATGAGCTGATTCGAACAACGGGCGATCCCGAGGCGGCGTCGATCAGGTCCGGCGTCTTTGTTTCTTTCTTGTCATCCTTTTTAGCGGCGTCATCCTTAGCAGGCTCGGGCTTGGGTGGCTCCGGAGGAGGGTACATCTCCTTCCACTTTTCCTCAAACGCCGTTCCGAGGCGATCGGTAAATATGGCGTCCGCCTTCGCAGGATCGGTTACAACCTCAAACCGGCCAGTTCGCGTGAGCCAATTCGCCAGATATTGATCGAGGCCGCTTCCCATTGGCAGCAGGTAGACCGTCTTTACTTCCGGGAGTGCCGGGTGGACCGCCGCCGAAGCTGTGATGCACATCGCAGCAACTGCGGTCGCGAAGGTACGCAGAACCATATATCTATGATGACGCGCATTCGTCCACTTTGGACGAATGCCTACCTATAGAATAGAGCTAATCCCTGCACGTCCTCCTGCATGTACAAAGGCCAAACGATTACTGTCATTATTCCGTGTCTGAACGAGGAGCAGGGTATCGAGAAGGTCCTTCGTCGGCTACCGAATTTTGTAGATCAGAGAATTGTGGTCGATAACGGATCCACGGATCGGACCTCCGAAGTAGCCCGGTCTCTAGGCGCTGAAGTGATCCGCGAAGATGTCCGGGGATATGGACGCGCCTACAAGCGGGGCTTCTCCTCCGCTACAGGATCGATCATCATCACTCTTGACGGGGACCACAGTTATCCCGCCGATGCATTGGCGTACCTGTTAGAAGCATTCCTCCACCTGGACGTTGACTTCTTGAACGCTTCCCGGTTCCCAGTTCGTGACCGACAGGCGATGAGCTTCAAGCATAAGTTCGGAAACCTGGTCCTGTCTCTGGCGATGTCGATGCTCTACTTCCGCTGGGTTCGCGATTCCCAGTCCGGGATGTGGGTTTTTCGTCGCGCCATCCTCGATGGCATGAAGCTCGAGTCGGATGGGATGGCCTTCTCTGAAGAGATCAAGATCGAAGCGCTGAAATCGCGGGACGTTCGCTTCGTGGAAATCTCGATTCAATATTCCTCGCGGCTGGGCGAGATCAAGCTGAACCCTTGGCGTGACGGCTTCCATAATCTTTGGTTCCTGGTAAAGAAGCGTTTCTCCTGATGAAGGTGGCAGCCGTCATTCCGAACTGGAACGGAGCTCATCTTCTTCGCCGGCTTTTTCTGACGCTCGCCTCGCAAGTGCGTCCTTTTGAGGTTGTCATCGTCGTCGACAATGGATCGTCCGATGATTCGGTCGATGTGTCGGAACAGTTTGGAGCAACTGTCTTAAGGTTCGATGCAAACCGGGGCTTTGCCGCCGCGGTCAATGCGGGCTTCGCCGCGACCGACGCCCACGCCGTCGCTGTCCTCAACAACGACGTCGAGTTGAGCCCGACGTGGCTGGAAGTTTTATTGGCCAGACTCACTGACGATGAGACCGTTGCGTTCGTCAGCGGTAAGACTGTTACAACTTCCGATCCGTCGATCCTCGACGGCGCATTCGATGCCATATCCCGTGGCGCCTGCGCTCTACGATGTGGGTCGGGCCGTGCCGATGGTCCGTATTGGAGCTCCGCCCGACGGATCCAATTCACTCCGTTGACCGCCGTGCTTATTCGCACGAAGTGCTTTCGGTCCCTAGGAGGACTCGATGAATTGTTCGAGTCGTATCTGGAGGATGTTGATTTTGGATTGCGTTGTGCGTCGCTACGATACAGCGGTGGATACGAGCCGGCCGCCACGGCTCGCCATGTCGGGAGTGCCACGTTGGGTTCCTGGAACGCTCGAACCGTAAGGAATATCGCGAGGAATCAGGTGTTATTGTTGGCCCGTCATTACGACGCGGGCATGCTCCGGCGCTTCGGTTGGTCGATTGCTGTGGGTCAGCTTCTGTGGGGACTTGTTGCTATCCGTCATGGCGCCACAGGAGCCTGGATCGCAGGCAAAATCGAGGGACTACTCCGGTTCAGGTCGAGCCGCATGTCAGGAAACCCACAACTTATTCCGATCCTCGAGCAAAGCGAGCAGATGATTCGCGATGTACAGACAGAAACGGGCGAGGATCTGTATTGGCGGCTGTACTTTGCACTAACTTCGCGCTTGCCGCGCGACTAGTATGCCGGGCATTGTCATCGTCACGTACAACTCGGCTGATGTTGTTGAAGAGTGCGTTAAGGCATGCCGAGGTATCGCGTCCGCTTCGATTGTGGTCGTCGATAATGCATCGCAAGACGGTACGGTCAACATCATTCCGCGGGATTCTAACATGCGGGTAATTGCAAATCCGCGCAATCTGGGCTTTGCAGCAGCCGTCAACCAAGGGTTTGAAGCGCTCTGGGACTTCGACGCAGTCTTAGTTCTCAATCCGGATGCCACTCCGGTCTCAGGTATCGATACGTTAGAAGCTGCGGCGATGGAGCCCGGCGTTGGCGCTGCGACCGGCCGGTTGTTGGATTGCAACGGTTTCGATCAACACGGTTTCAATGTTAGAGGACTTCCGACCGCTTGGACGCTGGCATTCGAAGTTTTGGCGATCAATAGACTATTTCCGGGAAATCCGGTCAATCGGCGGTACCGTAAACACGTACCGGAATCCGGTGGTGACATCGAGCAGCCGGCCGGAGCTTTTCTCATGGTTCGTCGGGCCGCATGGGCTCATGTCGGCGGCTTCGATGAAAGCTTTTTCCCGATCTGGTTTGAGGATGTTGATTTTTGTAAGCGGTTGCTCGATCACGGGTATCGTATACGGTACGTTCCTGAGGCTGCCGCGCGACACCTAGGCGGTCACTCGGCTTCATCGCTATCTTGGCAGGACCGTCAGTTATTCTGGTATGGTAGCCTGCTAAAGTACGCGTCGAAGCAGTTGTCGGCGACTTCCCGACGTGTGGTTGCATTGGCTGTGATGCTGGCATGCTTTCCGAGGATGGTAGCCGGGATGTTGCAGTTTGGCATCTCGGAGTCAGTATCTGTATATAGTAGAGTAATTTGGCTGGCCGGGCGGCGCCTCCGTTAGGGTGAACGTGGGTGAAGTCCTCCGGCTGAAAAGCCACTTTCAAAGGGACAGTTCGGCAGTTCATTAAACATAGACCGCATGGCCCAAAACGACTACGTATCCGTCACGATAGTGACGTACAACAGTGGCCGGTTCATCAAGCGATGTCTCGAATCCGTCCTGGAACAGAAGTATGAACGGAAAGAGATTGTCATCATTGATAACGCCTCCACTGACGGGACAGTAGACATCCTGGAGCAGTTCGAGGGCTGCTGTAGGATTGTTTACAACCCTGACAACGTCGGTTTTGCTGCGGCGCAAAATCAGGCTATGGAACTTGCCGAGGGAGCCTGGGTCCTCACGCTGAATCCGGACGTCCTGCTCCTTCCGAATTTCATACAGGCGCTCGTGGATGCCGGTGAGATTGAACCCGGAATCGGTACAGTTTGCGGTAAACTCCTCACCATCAAGGCAACGATGGAATTGCCCGACCAGCCGCTGGTAGACTCGACTGGAATCTACTTCACACCGATGATGCGCCACCTCGATCGGGGAAGCCAGGAAATCGACAGCGGACACTACCGTTCAAACGAATATGTTTTCGGCGCAACAGCCGCGGCCGCCTTGTATCGGCGCGAGATGATTAATGACGTTTCTATCCACGGAGAGTTCTTCGATCCCGATTTCTTCGTATACCGCGAAGATGCCGACGTCGCTTGGCGCGCTCAATTACTAGGTTGGCGTTGCATTTACACCCCCCAAGCGCTGGGCTATCACGTTCGCAATGTGCTTCCCGGCAATCGGCGCGCGCTTCCCGCCGTAATTAATATGCACTCGGTGAAGAACCGATTCTTGATGCGAATCAAGAACATGACACCGGATTTGTATCGGCGTAACTGGGGATCAATCACCAGCCGTGATCTAGTGGTCTTAGGTTGTTGTCTGGTCCGCGAATTCAGCTCGCTCCCGGCCTTCTGGTATGTAGTGCGGAATTGGAGACGGGTGCTCGAAAAACGAGCCGAGATCATGAAGCGCAGGCGCGTCACGGATGAATATCTCGCCGAGTGGTTCTCTTATGAGCCGGTCGCGAAGGCTGCGCCTCGCACACCCACGCGTAACGCCACACGTTCTAAAGCCGTTCGCCGGTAGTCGAGCATGAGGATTGCCCTGTTGGGCACTCGCGGTATTCCCGCAAACTACGGTGGTTTTGAGACCTTTGCCGAGGAGTTATCTCGCCGGCTCGTACAGCGAGGTCATCACGTCACGGTGTATGGGCGTGACCGCCATAGTAACGCCAGGTATCTCGGGGTAGATCTGCAATACCTGCCGACCATCCGCCACAAGTATTTCGATACCCTCGCTCACACTTTCCTGTCGACTCTTCATCTTTTATTTCATCGCCACGACGTAGCTCTATACTGCAATGCAGCAAACGCGATTTTTACGTGGATGCCCCGAGTCGCGGGCATGCCTGTCGCGTTGAACGTGGATGGTCTCGAGCGTAAGAGGAAAAAGTGGAACGCTCTGGCGCGGACCTGGTATCACTCATCCGAGTGGCTCTCAACCTGGATGCCGAATGCGATCGTCTCCGATGCCGAACGAATTCGCTTTTATTATCGGCAACATTATGGGGCAGAGAGCACATTCATACCATACGGAGCGGAGATGGGTAAGGTCAACTCAACGGCAACGCTCGAAAAGTTGGGATTGCAGCCGGGAGAGTACTTCCTTTATGTCAGTCGTATGGAGCCCGAGAACAACGCTCTCCTGGTGAGGCAAGCCTTCGAACGGACTACGACGACCAAGAAACTCGCTCTCATCGGAGACGCTCCCTACGCGGATGCCTACATCGCTCGGGTGCGCGACACGCAGGACTCGCGCGTCGTGATTCCAGGCGGCATTTATGGAGATGGTTATAAGGAATTGCAATCGCATTGTTTTGCTTATATTCACGCGACAGAAGTGGGCGGGACTCATCCGGCTCTGATCGAGGCCATGGGTCGTGAGGCGCTGACATTGTTTCTGGACACGCCAGAGAATCGCGAGGTGGCAGGCGAAGTGGCGATTCCGTTTCATCACGATGACCTGACACACAAATTGAATTTTGTCTTAACTTGCAGTGAGGAGGACCGTGCTGCGTTGCGGGCGGCGGCGGGAGAACGCGTCCAACAGCGTTACAGTTGGGATTACGTGACGGATGCTTACGAGCATCTCTTCAGAAGGCTCCTCACGTAACAATCAAATGGCGACTTCACCGTATCGATCCTGGGTGGAAATATCACGATCTCAGATTGCCAGGAACTATCAGGTCATTAAGAGGGCCGTCGGGCCCGACGTTGCTGTGATGCCTGTCGTGAAGGCGGATGCGTACCGTCATGGCGCTATCGAGGTCTCGAAGGTCCTGACCAGCGAAGGCGCAGAGTGGCTCGCTGTCAGCAATGTTGAAGAGGGTGTAGCACTGCGCTTGGCGGGTATCGATTCTCGGATCCTCGTTATGGCTGACTTCCTACCCGTTGGACGACTGGCCATATGCGAACACGATTTGACACCCGTCATTCACGCGATTGAGGATCTGCGCGAGCTGAATGAGATTGGATCTCGTTTTGGCTCGCCAATAGCATTTCATCTCAAGATCGATAGCGGGATGTGCAGGCTCGGCACACGAGCTACCGCGGCTGAAATTGCCGCGGCGTTGCGTGCGAATCCGTATGTGAAACTCGAAGGGCTCATGACGCACTTCGCTTCGGTCGCCGACTTCACCAAGGAGCAGACGAACGAACAAACCGCTTGCTTTCTCGAGGTAGTCGCAGGACTTCGTGACCTCGGTATTGCGCCGCCTTATGTGCATCTATCGAGCACAGGTGGTATTGCATACCGCAGGAACGAAGTGTGGGGCAACTTGGTCCGGCCTGGCCACGCCATCTACGGCTATGTTTCTCCTGTACGTGGATCCGGGCCCGGCAGTCGCATTAAGGTCAAGCCGGTGATGTGTTGGAAGGCGGCAGTCCTGACGGTGAAGGAGATTCCGCAAGGAGCGACTGTCGGGTATGGCGGAATGTATCGCGCATCGGAAGCCATGCGGATCGCGGTGCTCGCCGTAGGATATGCGGATGGGATTCCGCATCGACTCTCGAATCGCGGACGGGTCATCGCATGCGGACGCTACGCTCCCATACTGGGTGCTGTCTCGATGGATTTGACCACGATCGATGTAACGCAATGTCCCAATATCGCGGTCGGGCAGGCTGTTACGATTCTCGGGACGGAAGCGGGACTCACAATCGATGCGCAGGAAATCGCTCGGCAGGCCGGAACGATCTCCTACAGCGTGTTGTGCGGGATCAGCTCGCGCGTCAAGCGCGTGTATCTGTGATTATCGGCCCGTGTCAAACGCCTGCCATAGTCGGCTTACATCGATTACTGAGGGAACGCTGGTTGCTTGAAGCTCACCTTCTTTAAGGGTGTCGGCAAGCTCCATCAATCCCTCTCTCAGCAGGTATCTTTCCACCACGCGGTGTCTCGGATCAACCATCCAGACTTCCTTCGCAGCAGCGCTTTCGTAGTCAGCCAACAACTGATGAACGGATCCCTTGCGATTGCTGGGCGAAAGGCATTCCACTACCAGCTTCGGCGCAAGCCAGACGTACCCACGTTTCCCGCTTTGATCATAATCTGTTAGCAGGTCGGCAACATCGAATACGGTAAGATCCGGCACTCGCACAGCCAATGGTTCACGCCGAATTCCGAGGCCATAAGCAGTCGTTACCACCTCGAAATGGTCCTCTGGCAACTGCTTCATGAGCAAACGCGTAAGGATGGCAATCAGCCGGAAGTGACCCCTCTCAGGAAGGGGCATTTTGCGGATTTCTCCGTTAACGATCTCCTCGAGACGATCTACAGGGAGCGAGAGAGCTTCGTCTTCGGTTAAGATGTGCGTGGACGCGCCCATATACCGATGATAGATCTAATTCGAGCGTCATTAAACGTCGAGATTACGGACATCGAGAGCATTCGCCTCGATGAATTTGCGCCGACTCTCCACATCGTCACCCATTAGCGTAGAGAAGATCTCTTCGCACTCCACCAAATCCTCAAGACGCACCTGCAACAGCGTCCGCTTATCGGGGTTCATTGTGGTGTCCCAAAGCTGCTCGGCGTTCATCTCGCCCAGACCCTTGTACCGCGTTACAGCAGCGTCACGCATACCCTCGGACTTGATGTGCGTTAGAAGATCCCGCCAACTCGTCAACACTTCGCGATGGCCATCCGTGATGACCGTAAATGGCGGCTGGTTGTGACGAGCAACCTGTTTCGCAACAGCGCGCAATTTTTTGTACTCGGGTAATTGCGCCAACTCGATCCCGATCACTCGTTCCGCATTCGTCGCGTCACGATAGGCAACTTGCCAAACCGAGTGTTCCTCGTCGAGCTTGATCTCGACCGGAAAATTCAGAGCCTTCAGAGCCTCGTAGACCGGCTCGACGTTGATTTTGTCGGCGAAGTCAGCCTTGCTGTCCAGCTTGTATAGCGGATTGGTCAAAACCTCAACGACCCGCGAATCTCGAAGCCGGCGTTCA
>DASQLD010000315.1:0-12316 GCA_035630195.1 Bryobacteraceae bacterium | reverse complement strand
CGAGAACGAGATCCGGACGAACTTGACCATCTCAGACAAGCAAGGTTTGACCGTTAAACTTAACGAACTCGGTCCGCCACTTAGCGCTAAGGAACTCGATAAAATCGCCGAGTTAGTTGCGAGTAAGCTCGACAAGGCGACTTGGTTCATGATCTGCGGTAGCATACCCCCGGGAGTGCCGCCTCATTACTACAATCACCTTCTCGACGTAGCGCACAAAAAGAAGGTAAAGACTCTACTTGATACCGATGGCGATGCGTTGCTTCATGGCCTTGAAGCAGAGCCGACAGTTGTAAGTCCGAACCAGCAGGAATCCGAGCGTCTGCTGAACCGAGCTCTCATCACGCGTTCCCATCTAGTGGATGCGGTAGAACGCATTCACGGTATGGGAGCCAAGTCGGTCGTCTTAACACTCGGAGCCCGAGGGGCCATCGGACGTACAGCAAAAGAGCTGGTCGAAGTTGTTCCTCCCAGAATAGAGGCTCTTTGCCCGCTGGGAGCAGGCGATGCTCTTGCGGCAGCTTTCACCTGGGCCATCGATAAGAAGAAAGACTTCATTGACGCGGTACGCTGGGGGGTCGCAGCCGGTACAGCCTCAGCCAAGCTTCCTGGCGTCACTTTTGCGAATCTGGATCAGACCAAGCAGATGTATCCGCACGTAGAGGTTCGGTCCATCGGTCAAGCTGTCGGCTAGCTACTTTCCGTCGCAAAATGACCTTGTCTGACCCGCGCCGGGGCGCTTCCACGGTTGGTGAGTCGAGTTCGGCTGGCGATCTCTCGCCCTCGCTCCCGCACGGGTCACCGCCAACACATGCCCGATGTTGATTAGGTTGTCGGCATCACTGCGAAGCCAACCCATCGCTTCATGCCGTCGACGCACTCCAGGCTACGCGTGCTGCGATTCGGTACCGCCACCCACTTCACACCCTTCGTCCTGCGCTGCGCGTTCTCGCGCCTGTGAGTAGAAACCAGCATCGGCTGCCACTAGTATGGGCACTCTTCCGAGAATCTGTTCGTGCGTTTTAACCGCCGGCAGCAGCAACTCGCGATCGCTCGGGCGCTCGCGAAAACTTCGTAATGCGTGATGACCTGGTTCTCGGCTTCTTGTATCTTCACCAGCTTGCCAAATTCGGTGGGTTTGCTTGCTTTGCCTTTGCGCATGACTTCGGTGTGCGGCTCGAATACGCTAACGATTTTGCCGGCAACTGTGTCAGCCCCTGGAACACGCGTGCCTTCGTCAGTAGGACTACTTGCCGTACTCGGCTCGCCATTTCCGTCCGTGTAGCCGTGAGTGGCTGAAGCTTTCGCTTCTTACCACGTCTTAAGCCTTCCACTCACCACGCGCTGCGCATCGTTGAGAATCTGCCGGTCAGGCGCAGCAACCCTCGGTAATGCTTCTTCCGCTCTTCCTCGCCCTTCTCGCCTTTGCGCCGCGCAGAAAATGCGCTTGCGATCACACGCTTGTTCACGCTACGCATCCGGTTTCGCACCCTACGCCTTCAGCTTGCCTACCTGGGTCTCAATCTTCTTCATCGTCCGCGTGAGCACACGCGCGCCGTCGCCGAGCAGGCTGGAGTCAGTGGGGTAATGAATATTGGTCCCACTACAGTGGTATCCACCCGCATCTTCCTGCCTGCAATGACTTCCTTCTCACGCGAGTTCGACCAGTGGCCGATGCAGATCGCCAATCACCTCACCGGTGATCGCCTGTCCAATACGCGCCAACGTCTTGGCATCCCGTACCTTGCCTAATCCGATTCTGCAAAAAAGCGATAGGCGAGATCGGCCCGGACTTCTCGCTCCAGAGTGTCATAAGTCGATAAGTTCCTCGTCATCCAGAAGCTTGCCGCTTCAATCATTCAAGGTTCCCACAAGCGACTTCACGTCTTCCGCTAGATGCCTTCCCACACGTTTGCTGCGGCTGCTTGCGTCTGGTCATGCCCCCAGAATAGGAGCGGTTTGAACAAAGACAATGGTGAATGTTTCAACACTCATTCGGGATCTGAGTTGGTGTTTGGCGCCAGCCGGAACGCCTAATTTTGCGACGGAAAGTAGCTATTGGACGGTAGCCATCCAATAGCCTCGACGGGTGCGAACTTCAAGGCCCCGGCGCGTTACATCGACGCGGATATTGTGTAATCCACCTTCACCTTTATTGTTGGGATTGTACGTGATCAGGTATTGATTGTGGATTTCGCGACCAATATTCTGCGTCGCCCGCTCCAGATCCGACTGCGAAACAAACGGTTCTTCTTTTCCGCCGGTGTATTGTGTGTAGATCTCAATCGGATTGGGCACGAAAACCCCGCGCACACCACGAAAGATTTCCGTAATCACAGGAACAAACTGGGCGCCGTAACCTCGCGCTCCAGTCAATTGCGCAGCAGTCTGCGGTGTGGAAGGCATTCCTGCGGGGACGTGCCTTGCCTCGGGCGGTATCGGATCCTGTCGCGGGGGCGGGTCTTTCGCGGTTAATGCTGTATACACGCGCGACATATTCAGCGCATAAACGATGACATTCGCGAATTCGAGCCGCGTCAGAGCTTCTCGCGCTCGACCTTCACTCCCTTTGTCCAAAGACTCGGCGATGAGTAACACTACGCGCCTACGTTCTTTCGGACGCTGTTCCAGCATACGAGCGCCTTCGTTGACCGCATCCGTCAGAACTGCCTGGCTGCTTCCTGGCTTCAGCTTTTTCAAAGCTTCTGTAATCTTGTCGGGATCAGAGGTGAAATCCTGCAATTTCTGAATCCGATGGTCGAATGAGATGATGGCCACTTCGCCACTGTCGCCCGCAACCATGTTCTGCAACAGCGTGCCGATCTTTTGAATCTTCGGCAACACTTTTTCGACCTTGTAGTCGGCTTGTATCGCGACAACCAGCGAAACCGGCGAGACAATTTCGTCTACCTTGATCGTCTGCAATTTGTCATTGTCGTAAAGACGGAACTCCATTGGCTTTAAGCCAGTGACGTAAACGCCGTCCTTATCGAGAACAGTCGTCGGCGCAATTACCTCGTCGACGCGTTGCCGGATTGTCAGATCGCCAGACTCCTGGGCAATCAATACGGCTGCAACTACCGTTACAATCACTGCCGTTGTCGGAATAAGTAGTTTCCGCCGCATCATAATTGGGACGCCACCCCGGCGTCAGGAGTTTCGATGTTCGGTGTTTCCCCGCAACAAATCAATAATATGCGGTAACAGGTGCAGTACGCTATCCAACGATTGCCGGGCTCCTTTGGGAGAACCAGGTAAGTTTATGATCACACAACCCGCAACCGTACCCGCAATGCCGCGAGAAAGGACGGAAAGCGGAGTTTTCTGCATCCCTTCATGCCGCATCCATTCCGCGATTCCCGGAATCTCACGTTCAATAACAGAACGTGTTGCTTCCGGCGTCACATCCCTTGCTGCGATTCCAGTTCCACCAGTCGTGAAGATCGCTTCAGTATGTCCATCTGCGGACCATTCCCGCAGTTTCGCGACGATCGCTGCAACTTCATCCGGCACCGCGTCGCTCACCACCTTCCATCCGGATTCCTCGAGTCGCGACCGAACCGCGGCTCCCGACAAATCCTCACGAGTCCCTGCGCATACTGAATCGCTCACTGTAAGAACGGCTGCTTTCAACGGTGAAAGTCTCCGCTTTTGCCGCCGGTTTTTTCGAGAAGGTACACATCTTGGATCTCGATCGATTTATCCAGTGCTTTGGTCATGTCGTAAACTGTCAGCGCGGCAATGGTTGCAGCGGTTAACGCTTCCATCTCGACCCCTGTGGGGCCGTTCAAGCCAACGGACGCAACAATGCGCACTCCACCTTTCTCAACGGCAACCTCGACGTCCACATGGCTAAGCATGAGTGGATGACACATGGGTATCAGCTCCGACGTGCGTTTCGCAGCCAGAATACCAGCGAAGCGCGCGACTTCCAGCGGGTTCCCCTTGGGATTCTGGGGAAGCTTGCGGAGAACAGAAGGCTTGATGCGAACAAATGCGTGGGCGCGAGCAGTTCTTTTCGAGTCGCTTTTCGGAGAGACGTCCACCATCCGAGCCGTTCCGGCTTTATCGTAATGAGACAGCTTCGTCGGTTTCATCGCGCAAGCACCCGAATATACTCGCCTGTCTCCCACGAAGGACGGTCAGAATCAGCTACCAAAAAAGCATTCGCCCGACTGACCGTAAACACATCCCCCGATCCTTGCCAGCGCAACGGCGTTATCCCTTCGTCACTCAGCCTCGCAGGTAGAAAGCGTGTCAGTCCCGTCTTGTGGCGGAACGGCTCTAACAACGGGGAGGTGAACATTTGTAATGGCGGTGTTTGCTCGCCGGCAAGCAACTGTAGCGCGAGTTTCGCAAAGAGTTCAAAGGTCACCATAGTGGACACCGGGTTTCCTGGAAGGCCGAAGAAGAATTTCCCCTTCGCGCGCCCGAACACCGCCGGTTGACCAGGTTGAATCAGCACACGCGTAAAGAAGAACTCGGCGTCAAATTCTGCTAGCACTACTTCCACCAGATCATACTTCCCAGCAGAAACGCCACCAGAGAGTAACACGACATCGCTTTCAAAAGCAGAGGTCAGTGTGGACCGCAGGGATTCCATCGTGTCGGCAGCAAGACTCGCAAGCGTTACTTCCGCGCCCGCCCGCTGTACTTGAACGCCAAGTGAGAAGGCATTGGAGTTCCGTATCTGATACTCCTCCGGACGGCTGCTGACATGGACAATCTCGTCTCCTGTCGCGATGATCGCAACTTGTGGTCTGCGATGAACAGAAACTCTGGCTGTGCCCACGGTCGCAAGGACAGCAACATGCGCGTAGTCGAGTCTTGTTCCCGCTGCGAGAACACGATCGCGCGCCGATGCTTCACATCCGGCAGGACTGATGTTCTCACCCGACTTGAGAGACCGATCCGTCTGGATGGAATCATGGACACGAACCGCATGTTCCACCATGAGCACGGCGTCCGCGCCTGCAGGAGCCGGCGCTCCCGTCATGATTTCGATGCATTCCCCGCGTTGTACCGGACGATTCGCAGGCTCGCCGGCGCGAACCTCGCCGACGATACGAAGCGAACCCGGAATATCGCCGGAGTGGACGGCATACCCATCCCGCATAGATCGTGGGAACGGAGGGTAGGAGCGATCCGCGAAAACGTCCTGCGCCAGCACTCGACCGGCCGCACATTCGAGCGATATCTCCTCGGTGGACGTGCTTGCAGCGCCGCCAACAAGGCGAATTATGCTCTCCCGAGCTTCCTCCCAATGGAGCGGCTTCAACAAGACCCATTTTAGCCAGGAGCGATACTCAAGAACGATGCCGCACAGACTGACACTCGTTGAAATGACCGAGCACATACGTCAGCGCAAGCTGTCGCCCGTGGAGCTCGTCGATGCTCACTTGCGTCAGATCGCGAAACTCAACCCTTATCTCAATGCGTTCGTGATGCAGTTCTCGGAAGAAGCAAAGACCACAGCCAACCAACCGGCTGCTGGCGTTCTGCATGGAATTCCCGTGACCGTCAAAGACAGCTTCGATATGCAGGGTCTGCCGACGCTCTGCGGTAGTCGTTTCCGCTTGGACCATGTAGCTCGCGAAGATTCCACGGCTGTCGCGCGATTGAAGGCCGAGGGCGCCATCATTCTCGGCAAGACGAACTGTCCCGAGTTCCTGGCGAACTGGGAGACGGACAACTTCATCACAGGACGAACCAACAATCCCTGGGATCTAGACCGCACGGCCGGTGGTTCAAGCGGAGGGGAATCGGCAGCGATCGCGAGCTTTTGTTCGGCAGGCGGCATTGGAAGCGATGGAGGAGGATCGATCCGCATTCCTGCCCATTTCTGTGGAATAGCCGGTTTAAAGCCCACGCCAGGCCGCGTCCCCGCCACCGGGCATTTCCCTGAGATCAGTCATCCAGGTGGCCTCCTGGGCGTCGCGGGACCCATGGCGCGTACGGTTGCCGACGTCAAGCTTTTGTTTGAGGTGCTCTCGGGTCACGATCCACTCGATCCGTTCTCCGCGCCGGTCCCTGTGCGGAAGCTCTCGATCGAGAATCAGTGCATCGGCGTGGTCGAACAATTCCTCGATGAGCCTGTAGAGGAGTGCATGCGGACGGCGGTGACAAAAGCCGCGCGGTTGCTTGCGTCCTCAGGTTTCACAACGGACAGGTTTCTTCCGGCTGGACTCGAAGAAGCTCGTGAGCTTTGGCGATTTTTCTTCGTTGAGCTCGCTGCGCCCTTTACGCGCGATGTCGTCAAGAGAAAGCAAGCCGACGCGCACTGGACCGGCACGGAGCTGATGGACATGACAGATCCGAACCGCATCATCACCGGCCGTGAGGTCGTGGAGAACCTTGGGGTCCGCGACCGGATGCGGGCAGCGCTCATGCAGCAGATGAAACGCTATCCCGTATTATTAATGCCGGTTTGCGCCACAACCGCATTCCCGCACGGAAAACGCTCCTGGGAAATTGACGACCATAAGCTTGGCTTGCTAGATCTGATGTCTCCGGTGACTCCTTGGAATTTACTTGGGATGCCGAGCCTCGTCGTTCCCATGGATGTGACGCCGGAAGGGTTGCCGATCGGCGTCCAAATCGTCGGCCGTCCCTACGAAGAAGAATTGCTGCTTCACATCGGGGAAGCGTTGGAAACTGCGCGAGGTCCTTTCGCCGCTCCTACGTTAGCTGGCTTCGCTTCAAAATCTTAGCCTCGTCGAACTCGATTCCAAAGCCAGCCCGATCGGGCAATTCAATATGCCCCTTCACAGGCTCGAGCTGATATTTTTCGAAGTGATAGTACGACTGCATCTTCCCGAACAGGTACTCGACGAGAGGACACGTCATGGGTGACTGGCTCGCAACGACGTGCAATGCCGCGTGCAGACTGTGACCATGGGGTATTACCTGCGCATCGTACACAGAAGAGATGTTACAGATCTTCGCCAACTCGGAAACTCCGCCGCACCATTCCGGATCGGCTTGAACCACGCTGATCGCTCCTGCCTTCAGGTAATCGTGCGTTTGCCAGCGTCCGTAAAAATGTTCGCCGGACGCCACCGGGATCGATGTGGACTTCCGCAACTGAGAGAAGCTGTCGATCTTATCGGCATGGAAGGCCTCCTCGATCCATCGCGGGCGATATTGCTCCACGCGCTTTGACCACGCGATTGCGTAATCGAGATTCCAGCCCATGAACGCATCGAACATCAAATCGGTGTCGTCACCGACCGTCTCGCGGAGCTCTCGCACGAGATCCACGTTCCTCTGCAGGCCAGCCAATCCATCGCCCGGGCCATAGGCCAGAAACCATTTCTGATTGCGGAACCCCATCTGCTTGAACTCAGCCGCCTTCCGGCGCACTGCATCGAGCTGCACGGAATGTCCTAGCGTACTGCAATAGGCCTCAATGGCAGGCTTCGTAGGACCGCCAAGCAGACGATACACAGGCGTCTTGAAGTACTGCCCCCGCAAATCCCAGATGGCGTTGTCGGCCGCGCTGATCGCCATCATGTACGCGCCGCCCCTCGAGTGCCTGTTCGAGCGATGCATTTGATCCCACAGTGTCTCTCCGGCAAGCGGATCCTTGCCGATGAGAAACGACTTCAACTGGCGATCGATGACGATTGCTGCTTCACTGTCGACAGGTCCATAGGTACTCTCGACTCCCAGATCGGTGCGCAGCTTTAAATAGATCGATGTGATACGCGACTTTGCAAGCGGAGGGGAGGAGGGCTCGACATATTCTTTAGGCCGGCTCTCCGCATAGATGTGGAGCGGTTGGACCTGATGTTGTCGGTTGGCGCCGGCGGCCGCCTCGCGCTCCCCCTCAAGTTGCCAAAGCTCGACGGCTGCGATCTTGAGCTTAGGAATAGCCGCCGCAGCAACCCCGCAAGCAAGAAATCCTCTTCGTGTCAGATTACCAAGCATCCGTATCCGTCCAATTCCATCTGCTCGCGGACAGGCCGATTAAAAATACCGGCAACCTTATCCATTTCATCTTCACTGAAGCCGCTGAGAATCAGAGATCGCGAAATCCTGAACAAGTCATTCTTCAAGTTGCGAAGTGTCGCGGCGTTGAGGTTGCACACGGCCCAATCGGTTGCATTCGACCGTACGGAACGGATGGATCCTGTGAATAATGGAATCGACAGATCGAGCTTGGCGCGCGCGACCATCGTCGCCTCGTGCTCGATATCACAACCGATCACCGGCCGCGCACCAAGTAAGCGCGCTCCATCGGCAAGAATCCCGGCCCCGGTTCCCACATCGATCACGCTTTGCCCGACAGCGAGGTTCCTTTCCATCGCCATCAAACACAGACGTGTTGGTGGAGCCGTTCCGCTGCCGCAAGCCATACCCGGGTGCATCACAAGCCGCAATCGTTCGTCCGGCGCCGCGTCTTCGAGCCACTCCGGGACAAGGTAGAATCGTTCGCCCACAGGAAATGGCTGCCATTGGGATTGCGCGAAACGAACCCAATCCGTGTCTTCTTCTTCCTGAACGTTGGGCCGGAAATCAGAGAACTGTCTAGCGAGGATTTGAGGATTACTGTCGGGGCCGAAGAACGCCCGAAGCGCGCGATCTTCTTCGGTGATCCCTGTTGCGCCTGCGTCCCATAGATTCGCAATCAGCAAATCGCGCTCGCTATCTTCTACCTGCATCCATAAGGAGAACACTATTATTTACCCTTGCACCTGTTTACCCTTGCACCCTCTTAGCCTTCCCTATCCAATATTGCTCCTTTAAGACGAGCTTGCGTATCTTCCCGGTACCCGTTTTCGGTAGCGGCTCCTCACTGAAATCGATCTTCCGCGGTATTTTGAACTTCGCTAGACGATTATCGAGAAATGCGCAAAGACTTTTGGCATCTAGAGACGACCCCGGCTTTCGAACCACAATCGCCGCCGGAATCTCACCCCATTTATCATCCGGAGCCGCCACAACGGCGCATTCAAATACTTCCGGATGCGCCGCGATCGCCTTCTCAACTTCGATCGATGAGATGTTCTCTCCACCACTGACGATGATTTCTTTCTTGCGATCGACAATATGAATATAGCCATCGTCATCCCACACAGCCATGTCTCCTGTATGGAACCAACCCCCAGCCATCACATCGTTTGTGGCTTCCGGCTCCGCATAGTAGCCGGTCATAACATGATCAGAACGAGTGATCACTTCGCCCATTGTCGATCGATCGCGAGGGACATCCTGGCCGTCATTGTCAACAACGCGCACTTCTACGCCGGGTACCGGCCAACCCGTCATGGCTTGCCGTTCGAAACGCTCGCGCTCCGACGCGATTGTGAGTTCGCGCTTGGGTCGGGCAAAAGTCAGCACAGGCGCCGTCTCTGTCAGACCATATCCGGCGAAGACACGGCAACGGAAACGATTCTCCATTCGCTCAATCAGTTCCGGTGAGGCCGCAGCGCCACCGATTTGAATCTGTCGCAAGCTGGATAGATCATAAGCGTCTGTGTCCGGCACAGCCAGAAGCGCATTCGCCATCGTCGGAACCAGACTCATCTCGGTTGCCCGATGCTTGTGGATCAACTCATACACTCCGACAGGATCGAACCTTCGGACCATGACATGCTTGACACCCATCATGGTAGAGGCGTGCGCATGACCCCAGCCATTGGCGTGAAACAGGGGAATGGTATGCAAGTCCACCATCGAAACCGGCTCGACATAGCAGGTCGCCACAGAAAACGCGTGGAGATACAATGTGCGGTGTGACAACATGACGCCTTTGGGTGTCCCGGTACTCCCGCTGGTATAGAACAACTCAGCGATCGAATTCTCGTCAATACCCATAAAGTCGACACGTTCGGGTTCCTCGGCCGCGAGTAATGACTCGTACTCGGCGCCTATGCGGACTTTGCGTTCGACGGGTAGCTCCGTTGCGATGCCTTCAAAGTCAGGTTCATAGAACAGGATGCGCGCTCCGGCGTGCCGGATGATGACGCTCAACTCGGACACAGTTAACCGTACATTCAGAGGCATGACGACCGCGCCAGCCATTGGCACTCCGTAATATCCCTCGAGTAGCTGATGGTTATTGAAGCTCAAAAAGGCGACCCGATCCCCGGGCTGTACGCCGGCCCGAAGTAAAGCCTTCGCCAACTGCTCACATCGGCGGCCGAACTCAGCGTACGTAAACTGGTGTTCACCGGAGACAATCCCAATGTGTTTTCCAAAGATGTCGACAGCGCGGTAAAGGAACCGGATAGGTGTAAGCGGTACGAACATGGACGCAAGATCCTTCCGTGTGATTCTACTCCCCTTTGTCCTGCCGTTTGGATGGAGGGCGTGACTAACGGTTCCCTCGAGATATCCGACCACGCGCCTATATAACTTTGCGATTCTGCAGGATAGCCTGATAGCCCTTCAGCTATCCAAAACTATTGAGACCAACGTCATACTCCTCACACCACAGCGTTTAATCAAGAACCAAGCGGCGCTGATTCGATGTCACTACGACACACATGTTGTTGACGTACGGCCCTTGAATCTTCCGTAGCCTTATGCAGCAAGACACGGAACTGACAGAGAGTTTGTGATTGGAAGCAACGAGAACCTCAGCTATGCGGGGCAGATCGCGGCCATCAACAATCCCCGGCCGTGATTACGTTCCATATGGACGGAACGATCATTGACGCCAATGCCAACTTCTTGGCGGCAGTGGGATATAGCCTGGAAGAGATTCAAGGGCGTCATCCACAGCATCTTCGTTAGCGGGCACTGAGCGGCAGAGCCGCAAGTATCGTGATTTCTGGGCTGGGCTTAACCGAGGCGAATACGACAGCGCGCAGTATCGAAGGTTCGGCAAGAATGGCCATGAAATCTGGATTCAGGCATCGTACAATCCGATTCTTGGCCTGAACGGTAAGCCTTCAAGGTGGTCAAATTTCGCCAGTGAAGTTACTCCGCTCCGCCGAACGATGAGCGAGATTATCAGCCATTCGCAGTCGCTGGCAGCCTCGTCGCAAGAATTGACCTCGATCAGCAAAAAGATGGCGAAGAACGCCGAGTTGACTGCGAATCAGGCCACTCTCGTTTCCTCAGCGAGCGATGAATTATCGAAGAACGTTTCTGTCGTTGCCGCCCGCAGCGAAGACATGCTGGCTTCCATCCGTGAAATTTCCAAAGCGCAAATGAGAGCGCCAAAGTAGCTAAGTCAGGAACCGCCGAACTTCACAAGAGGGGGCTTATGTCATCGCCCAGGATCAGGCCAGTTCCGTTGTCTGGGTATGCCCGGAGCTGTTTCAACACGGGCCTGGCAGACGCCACTGTTCCTCTCAACGACATCGCTGGAGAAGTTCTAAAGCACATATGAGCCGATCAGGAACCTCCATCTCACCGCGTTTAACCCATCTGGAACGATTTGTGCGCCATGCTCAGCATGACGAGCAGAATCTCGCTGCGGCAGGAAATAGTCGAAGCGAAATGAGACGCTTTTCTTTAGAGACGAGCAGGCGTTTTCGGCGCTTCAGCGGCACGTCCTTCCAGAACTCGTACAGGCGCGGCAGTACGTCCGTAAGCTTAATATCTGGTCTGCGGCATCGTCTACGGGTCAGGAAGCCTATAGCATCGCAATGATGCTCAGCAAGATGGATCTCCCGGGCTGGACCTATCGAATTCTGGCGACCGACATCAATTCGCAAGTGATCGACCGCGCGCACAGAGGCCGCTATCGAAAGATAGAAGTCAGCCGCGGGCTACCAGCGGAGTATTTGGAAAATACTTCGATCAACATGACATGGAGTGGCAGATTTCGGATCGAATTCGGAGCATGGCTCGCGCAGTTCGATCTGGGGAGGAGCATGAAGCCATTTGGAAACTTCGATCTCGTGCTCTGCCGCAATGTTCTGATCTACTTTGACATAGAGACCAAGAAAAACATCCTGAAGGAAATCCGCGACTGTTTGTACGGACAAGGATTCTTGTTGCTTGGATGCGCGGAGAGTATTCTAAATCTGGACATCGAATTCGAGAAACGAACCTTCGATCAGGCGACTTTCTATCAGTATCCTGCGTAGGATTCCATAAGGCGACCACTGTACATGATGGAGCTTGCTGATAGTCTGACTGCCGCGATCGCTCGTACGGAGGCGCTATTCGGGTGTCTCTCCGACGAGGAGGCGAGTGCCCCCGTGAGAAACGGCGGCTGGTCGCGCAAGCAGATTATCGGTCACCTGATCGATTCCGCGGCGAACAATCACCAACGATTTGTACTGTTGATGTTGAGCAGGCAAGTTATTCATCCCGGCTACGAACAGGCAGGTTGGGTCAAATCGCAGCGCTATCAAGA
>DASQLD010000314.1:0-3313 GCA_035630195.1 Bryobacteraceae bacterium | reverse complement strand
GTATCAGGCCCGCTCCAACCAGTCCCCATCTGCATTGGACAGAGATGCCGATGCCAGCCAATTTTCCATCCGGGCGGAATCTCGCTTGGAATTCAATACCAAGTCGGCCGGCAGCACGCTCCTGATTGTTGCCTTCAGCGTGCACGTTGCACCTCTCGTGCTCGTGAATACTCGACAACCGCGTCTCTCTCAAAATAGAGCAGCTTGCGGCCACGCCGAATAGAAGTTAGCTGTCCCTCTGCCGCGAGGTATCGCACCATTCGCGGTGTTATGCGCAGAAGCTTCGCTGCGTTATACGAATCGATCAGCCGATTGATGGCTTTCCCTGACATGACGAACCTCAACATGACCTGTAGGGCTCGCTCGGACTGTTGTCTAAGTGGGGCTGCTTAGATAAAGCTCTTTCCGAGGATCACCCCTGTGTACCCCAGCAGAGGCCACAAAGGGATTCGTCGAGGCGGGCGGGCGCCGTGAAGCAGGAACCAGCGGCGTTCCTGCGCAATAATGTTTTTCCAGATGACAGGAGTAGCTGTCGCGCGTTGAGTAACGCTAGCATCTTCGATCTGCTTTCGCACATACGAGAGGCTGGCGAGGCGGAGGCGGCGATCGGGCTGCAGACACTGGCGCAGCAGTGCCCGGATGGATGCTGGTAGTTGGCAAAGCGCTGACCAATCGGGTTCGTAACTTCTCTTCGAAGTGGATACACGCGAATGGACTTCGGCACGCCATGGCAATTGGCCGGCGAACAACTCATACGCTATAACGGCAAATGACCAAATATCAGATCGGCTATCACAGGGATGGTCACGGAGCAGCTCGGGCGCCAGGTAGACGCTGGTCCCCCGCTGTGCACACCGCTCGGGGTCGGGGACCAGATGCGCGATACCGAAATCAGCGAGCTTAACTTTACCTCCGGGCAACACGAAAATGTTGCTAGGTCTCAGATCACGATGAATGACGTGGTTCTGATGAAGGTAGTGCAGCCCCTCCGCAACCTGCTTCATAAGCGATAGCGCTTCGGCAGTAGCTACGGGGCCGCCCGCAATGTGTGCATCTAATGTGGAGCCTTCGACCAGCTCCATCACGAGGACTTGATTGCCGTTAACTTCCTCCACCCCGTGAAAACTTGCGACATTTGGGTGGTTTAGAGTAGCCAGCTTCTCTGACTCACGGCGGAGACGCAGCACTGAGGCAGCATCTTCGAAAAGGGAAGAGCGCAGTACCTTCAAAGCTACCGGCAGGCTCAGTTTGCGGTCGTAGGCTTCGTAAACGGAACCCATACCGCTCTCGCCAACCTTGCGAATATCCTTGAAACGATCGTTAACGGAGAATTCGCCCACCCTTGGCGTTGCAGGCGAGGTCGGGTCCAAAGGCGACGTGAAAACGTCGGGCGAGGGATCGTCGGATTGTCTCCCAGACAGCGGAGTCACTACTGAGATTTTAAAGGCGGAGAAGTTTTGTGGCGAGCCTTGATTTCCCCAAATGATGCTAAGGTCCCTCTCGGATTTTTCCACTGAGCGCCTTCAGAAGGGCGACAAGGGCTTGTTTTTCTCCGGCCGAGAGATGTAATTGACGAATGTCGGAGTCGAGATTCGGATTCGGTTTACCGCCCTTGTCGTAGAACTCGATTACGTCCTCCAGCGTCGCAAGACTTCCGTCATGCATGAAGGGTGGCGTCAGAGCGACCTCCCGAAGGCTCGGGGTCTTGAACGCGCTTTGGTCTTCCGGTTTCCGGGTCACAGAGAAGCGGCCATCGTCGGCAGGACCGCCGATGCCGGTGTTGTGAAATCGTTCGTCCGTCAAGTTCGGCCCGACATGACAAGACGCACAGCCCGCTTTACCGCTGAAAAGCTTCAGACCGAAACGCTGTTGCTCGGTGAGCGCAGTGCGATCTCCCTGGAGATACCGATCGTAGGGCGCATCCCCCGAAAGAATCGTACGGACATAGCTGGCAAGAGCGTTGCGTAGAGTGGATTCCTCGAGCCCCACGCGAGACACAGCCTCCGCAAGCCCGAGGTCCATCTCGTTCGGGTCGCTGATGGGCTTCAAGACTTGATCTTCTAACGTACTCGCTCTGCCGTCCCAAAAGAAGCTGCTTCCATAAACGCGGTTGACAATCCGAGGTGCTCGACGACTTCCGAGTTTGCCTCCCACGCCGACAGCTAACTTTCGCGAGTCCCCAAAGCCAAACTTGGGATCGTGACAGGAAGCGCAGGACATCGACCGGTCGCGCGACAGTCGTTTGTCGAAAAATAACTGCCGGCCCAACTTGATCTTCTCGATCGTCAGAGGATTTGCATCCGGCGCCGGCAGAAATATGTCGAGTCCCGCCGGTATGGGGACAATCTGCGCCAGTAAAAGAACGCAAATCCACATATCACTTCAAACTGAGCTTCAGGACTTTCACTTCCGATGAAATTCGTCCTGCGGTTATGGCGATTCGCGCTCCGTCGGGATGAAGACTCATGCCCGTCTGTCGATTCGCCGGCGCGGCGAGTTTTCGAGGCGGCCCATCCTTAGGAATCTCCCAAAGATCCGAGCCGGTTCCCGCGATCAATGAAGATCCCCACTCAAGCTCATTCACATTTGCCATCGGTACGCGACGCGTTACACGGCCGTCCATCGGGACAATCACGATATCGTCGCCCTC
Source organism: Bryobacteraceae bacterium (assembly GCA_035630195.1). Classification (GTDB taxonomy): domain Bacteria; phylum Acidobacteriota; class Terriglobia; order Bryobacterales; family Bryobacteraceae; genus DASQDN01. The sequence continues at coordinate 663 of DASQLD010000314.1, read as the reverse complement.
ACAAAACGCCAATGAGCGGTCGTCCGGCGCGGCGACAAGATTCCGCAGGCCCTGCGCTTGGAAAAGCACTTTGTCCCCAAGACGAAGTCCAGAATCTCCATGGATATGAAACAGGGACTTTCCATCAGCGGACCAGACGCCCTCGAAGCCGCGGAATGATGCGCCCGCTTCCACAACAAGAGGACGCAGTGAGCCTGTTTGCAAATCGACCGAATACAAGCCTCCCCTGCCTTTGTTGTCGCTACCACTCACCAGGATTGATCGAGCATCCGGCGCCCACCGAACACGTTCAATATGCGCGAGTTTGATAGGAAGTTCCCGTTCTTCGTCCGGTGCAAATGTACGGATAATGATTGTGCGCGACTCCTGCCCGAAGTTCTCGGTACCCCGTCGAGAGAGATACGCGAGCGACTTCCCATCAGGAGCCCAGGCCGGGGAACTATTGCGGCCAGGAAAACGCAGCGTCAGACGCTTAGCGCGCGCAGCCGGATTCACGAAATCCGTTACGAAGACATCGACCTCGCCGGAGCGCACGCCGTAATAGTAGTTGCCATCACTGGTGATGCCCATCGGCAGAATTCGGCCCGGATCACGAAGCAGCAGTTTCGGTTCACCCAGTACGCGCCCGTCTTCTATTCGCACGCTCATAACATCCTGATTGCT
>DASQLD010000313.1:0-4168 GCA_035630195.1 Bryobacteraceae bacterium | reverse complement strand
GGTAAAAGCGCTTCAATCGGTGGGTGAGGGGTTGCCGGGTCTCGGAATTGTGGCTGCGGTACTCGGTGTGGTTATCACAATGGGCGCGCTCGGGGGACCGCCGGAAATGATCGGCCACAAAGTGGCAGCTGCGCTGGTGGGAACATTTCTCGGCATCTTACTTTGTTATGGGTTTGTGGGACCGATCGCAGCCAATTTGACTCTGCGCAACGAAGAAGAACACCAATACTACGAATGTTTACGGAACGGGATTCTGGGATTTGTCAAAGGCGCGGCTCCGATCGTGGCCGTCGAACAAGCCCGCCGAACGATTCCGCCCCATGTCCGCCCGCATTTCCAAGAGTGTGAAGCGAATCTGAAGAAACCGGCGGCGGAGGCCGCAGCGGCGTGAGCGCTCCTGCCAATCCGCCGATCATTATCAAGCGCAAATCCGGCCACGGCGGCCATGGACACCATTCCGGAGCCTGGAAAGTTGCTTATGCGGATTTCGCAACCGCTATGATGGCGCTCTTCATCGTTCTGTGGCTGCAAGGCGCAAATGACGGCGTGAAGAAGGCTGTCGGCGCGTACTTCAATGATCCGATGGGCCGCGCGAAAGACGAGGGCAGTGGCGTGGCAGGCTCGGGCGAGACGCTGGTTCTCGATCAATCGAAAATGGCTAAGTTAAAGCAGGTCCTTGAGATGGCGCTTGAGAAGGCTCCGGAACTTGGGAAGCTGAAGAAACAGGTCCAAATGACGATCACGGGGGAAGGGCTCCGAATCGAACTACTCGAAACAGAGGCGGGGTTCTTTTTCCAGTCAGGAAACTCGACTCCTACGAATGCGGCAAAGCAACTGATTGCTGCATTCGCGGCGGAGTTAAGCAAGCTTAGCAATCCGCTGACGATCGAAGGCCATACGGATTCGCGGCCGTTCGGATCTGCGGGGACTTACACGAATTGGGAGCTATCGACGGACCGCGCGAACGCTGCGCGGCGCGTCATGGAATCGAGCGGGGTCAATCCCACCCAAATTACGCAAGTTCGGGGATATGCGGATCGCCGGCTGCGAAAACCGGATGCTCCTAACGATCCGGCCAACAGGCGAGTTTCGGTGATTGTCCAGAGTTCGCGTGTGCCCGACGCCGATGAATCACCAGGCAAGACGCCCACCGACCACGCGCCGCCCGCTGCGGCGCACCACTAACCCAGCTTCCCTGCTCAGTCCACCGACATCTGGCGGCTCGTATCGGAGCTGCCAGAACGGCATGACTGCCTGTTCTCGCTTACCACGGCTTTCTTAGTTGCCGAGGAGCCGCTACGCGCACGAGGCTTAGCTCAGCCACATCCGCTGCGTCGCATGCAGGGGAATTGCTTGCATCCCGCTCAAGCTCACCGAGGCAATAGCTCCAGGATCACGCGTTCGATGGCCGAACCTAATGCTGGATTGTCAGACTCAGCACGTTTGCGGTCAATCAGTTCCAGTACGTCTGCTCCGGCTCTGAGTTCCTGGTGTATGTTCGTCATTTTGGTATCACCTGCTCTTACCTTCTAATGCGCAAGTTTTTACTCGGCGCCGCCACATGTAACCGTTCCAGCCCAAGGCCGCTAGATTGAGGGCTGCCAGTCGCGCCTGACTCCTTGTTTCACGTGGGCGCCGATAGAACCGATACCTTCGATACGCCCGCGAACGTGATCGCCAGGCTTGATGCGGGCGCCTTTCGGACAGCCGGTGGAGATTAGATCCCCGGGTTCGAGCGTCATGAAGTCGGAGTGAAAACGAACGAGCTCATGGGGAGGCGTCCGCATATTGCGCACGAAATCGCGCGAACAAATCGTTCCGTTATGTTCCGTGATTACTTCTAATCCATTGACATCAGGGATTTCATCTTTGGTGACAATCACGGGTCCGAAACTGAAAAATGTGTCGATGCTTTTGGCGCGCGTTAAGTAGCGCGGGTTCTTGCGGAGTACGTCGAGCGCCGTTAAATCAAGCGTCACCGTATAGCCGAAGATGACCTCATTGACGTACTCCCTGGGAACATATCGACACTTTTTCCCGATGATGACGGCCAATTCGCCTTCGGCATCGACATCATTCGAGATCTCCGGGGGTGGCAACTCGATCGTGCCTTCCGGTTGAAACATACAGGAGGCGGGTTTCATGAAGCTTCCCGGCTCTTCGGGCTGTACTGCGTTGATGTCTTCGGCGTGCGACTTGTAGTTCAGGCCGATCAGCCACAGTTTGGGCGGATTGTCGTAGGGCAGAAGGGGTGTGATCTCGGCGAGGGGGATGCTTTCGATGTCGCTGGGGAGATCGCGGAGACTTTCGACACCGTGCCGGATGAGGTCGAGAAGATTGTCCGGAACCTGAATTCCCGTCCGTGCATTGATTGCCACTGTTGGAATGACACCGTTACCGGTAAGTACTCCGGAGTATGTAGTTGCGCCGTGATTGAACCGAATTAATCTCATGAGGTGTTTTCGCGCAAACCCTAGATCCGAAAGCTCCAAGTCCACCTTACCACTGCGCCTTGGCTTGACACCGTGCGGGCCCACGGGGGAGACTGAAACGTTGAGTCGATCCCCCGTAATTTTCGTTCTCGCCTCAATAATCCTGTTGGCTCCAACACATTTGCACTCGCAGGGTTATGGAGGTCCGTCTCTGCTCAGTCGTGGCGGCAATCAGCCGGGCCAGCGCGGCAGAGCGCCAGTCGATTTCAATTTCTACGGGGCGACGCGCGGCACCTACGACACGGGTCTGCTGGCCCCCCTGGTTGACGAAGAGGGGAACCTCTCTCCCGTAGATTCTTACGGCGTCCAATTCGAATTCGGCGCGTATGGCGCTAAGAGCTGGAAGAAGACGAGTATGGGGCTCGATTATCGCGGCGACTACCGGAAGTATTCGCAGGCAAATCGGTTTAGCGGCGTGAATCAGGCGCTCGCGCTCGACTTTACATATCGTCCGGCGCGCCGTTTGACTTATTTCAACCGGCTGACGGCCGGAACAACCAATCGAGCGTTTGGCGCATTCTCGGCTCCTGCGTTTTCCGATCAGGATAATTTTGGTGTTCCTCTAAACGAAGTATATGATTCAAGGGCTAATTTCGCGCAAGTCAGTGGGGGAGTCGTTTACCAAGCGTCCGCCCGATCGATCTATATGGCCATGGGCGAAGGCTATGTCATCAAACGGAAAAACAATTCGCTTATCGGAATCCAAGGCTATCGCGCGGTGGGGAGTTACTCTTATCGGCTAACGCGATCGGATACGGTCGGAGTGACTTACGACTACATCGTATATAACTTTCCGCGGGCCTACGGGAATGCTGTTGCTCACTCAGCCATAGGGACGTATCAACGGCGGCTGAATCGAAACTGGCAGTTGGAATTGAATGCAGGTCTCTACGGGTTGACGGCTGTAGGCACTGAGGAAGTTCAGCTTAGTCCGGAAATAGCCGCGATCCTGGGACGAAGGACCGGTTTTGAAGCGTTCAGCCGGACAAGCATTGTGCCGCAATTCGAATTTAATGCGTCATACCTGCTGGAGCGTTCCCGCTTCATGGCTTCCGTCCGGAGTGGCATCACTCCCGGCAATGGAATCTACATGACGTCGCGGCAAGACTCCATGCGATTCGGATATAGTTACTCTGGGATCCGCCGGCTATCGTTAGGCGCATCGGCTGGTTACACACAATTCAGAAGTTTAGCGCTACGAGTCGGGGACTATGAATCTATCCAGGTCGGCGGAGGAATGAACTACCAATTGATGGAACATCTCAACTTTAGCGCCCAGATCGATCGCCGCAAGTTCGAGTCGCCCGCCGTTGTCGGTCGCAACGGCACCTCGCTAGCTGTCGGTCTGAGTTACAGTCCGTCGCGCTTCCCCTTGTCGATTTGGTAGGAGAATATGGAACCGCCCAAGAAGGCAAATATCCTTCTCGTCGATGACGAAGCGGCGCTGACTAAGTTGATGCAGACTTATCTGGGGAAATTAGGGTACAACGTGGAAAGTGCGCTGCAGGCGACGGAAGCTCTGGCGATTTTCGGCGGGGACCCGCAGCGGTTTGAATTGCTCGTTGCTGACTTGACCTTGCCCGATCTTCCTGGTCAAGAGATGGCAGTGCGGATGCTAGCGCAAAACCCGAATCTCAGAATCTTACTGTGCAGCGGTTATCCCTTTTGTGTCGATT
>DASQLD010000312.1:0-2788 GCA_035630195.1 Bryobacteraceae bacterium | reverse complement strand
GGATTCCTGAAGGGCGAAGGAGCCTGAACGGATCAGACGCGATTGCGTGTCGTCCGCGATATAGAATCCACCATAAAGGAGGGGAATGGATTCCGATAATCGGGAGAGGAACTCGCACGAGAAAGAGGAGAAGTCGTCTGTGCCCTGGAGGCGAACCAGAGTTGCGGCGACCTCATTTTTCACCCACGACTGGATCTCCGTGGCCCGAGCATAAGAATCACAGATGAGGACCAAGTCGACATCGAGCAGTTTCCCAAGTGCACGAGAGTAAGCGTCATTCTCTTGCCGGTCGGGGAATTCCTCGCCGAGACGGTCCAGCAGGAATGACCGGATTACGCCCATGGCACTGATCACATATTTCTGATCAAGGCCAATGCGAACGTGGCGGAAGCCTATGCGGTAACGATCTTCGGCGTAGCCTTCGTCGTAGACACCATTGAACAGCGCGGCTCCCCACGCCTGCAAGGTTCGCTTCAGCCGATCGATCTGCTCCTGACCGCCCGTAAAGACGCGGCTTGCCGCCGGATGGTGTGGAATCTGCGAGTAGAACCGCTCTGCCATGGCGGGGAGGTGGCGAGCCATCCGGGGGCCGAGCAGTCTCAGGAGCTCGGCCTCGGGATCGCTGAAGCCTACGTAGCGCTTCATCTCTTCGATGAAGCTCTCGTGATTTGAGGGACCTGTCACACCCACAGGCATGCTGGCGCTCATATTTTGTCGATTATCCACGGAACCCTCCGTTTTCAGCAATGTGTCGAGTCCTTCACTGGCATCGCACCGGGTTCATGTCGGTCGCGCCGACTGCCGAGGCCATCAGCTCAGAGCCATCGTACGGCAAAACGTGCAGAGCAACGATAGCCGTCAACGCTGAGATCGTTTGAACAAGGGGCGTACTGAAATGCTCACTCACGCTCGAACGCAACCCAGCGGACGCGTCGTGTTCCCGGCCGAGAACGGCGTTGGCGGAATGTGAACCAGTCACCGAACACAGATGATCGGTTTGTTTGTCGCCAAATCCTGGAGTTCTCCCCTTGCCAGACTCGCGGTTCCATCTGGGCTATCGTCGCCACTCGTCAATCAGCGTCGCCACCAGTCCGGTCCATCCAGTCTGGTGCGAGGCGCCCAAACCGGCGCCGTTATCGCCGTGATAAAACTCGTAAAACAGGATGAGGTCCCGCCAGTAGGGGTCGTCCTGGAATTTGTCGGTTCCTCCGTACACCGGTCGTCGGCCCTCTTTGTTGCGCGTAAAGATGCCAATCATCCGATCGGCAAGTTCGGCCGCCACTTTGGAGACGTCCCATCCTCCAGGATTGCCCGCCGACGCTCCCGCAAGCTGGGCACCGTAGCCCTGCCCGAGTTTGCGCAATGATTCTATGATCAGGAACGTTGTGGGAAACCAGATGGGCCCCCGCCAATTGGAGTTTCCACCCTTGATCTTGTTGTCCGACTCCGCCGGATCGTAGCGTACCTCGCTTTCTCCGAATACGAAGGGGCGCCGCTCGTGATACTTCGAGAGGCTACGAATACCGTAGTCCGACAGGAACTCCGCTGGATCGAGCAGACGATCGAGAATGCGCCGCATCTGCTCGCGATTGACCACGGTGAGCTCGTATATTTGTTCGTCGCTCTTCTCAATGTAGTGACAGCAGGCTTCGGTGAGGCTGCGGCGATTCTTCACGAACCACAGGAAGTTGGTGCGGAACTCCGGGACGTTTTCGAGCGCTGCGAGTTGCAGGTGCTCTATAGCATAAAGAGGGATGATGCCGACCAGCGAACGGACGCGGAACTTCTCGAACCTGCCATCGGGGAAGCGCAACACATCGTAGAAGAACCCATCATCCTCGTCCCAAAGTGAGTACTTCCGTCCACCCATGTGCTTCATGGCCGACCCGATGTAAATGTAGTGTTCGAAAAACTTGAGCGCGGTACCCTCGTACACCTTCTTCGTCTGCGCCAGTTCTAGCGCAATGCGCATCAGATTCAGGCAGAACATACCCATCCAGCCGGTCGCGTCGGACTGCTCCAGCACGGCGCCGCCTGGCAGTTTGTCGCTGCGGTCGATGACGGTGATGTTGTCAAGACCGAGAAAGCCGCCTTCGAACACGTTGTTACCCGCGCTGTCCACCTTGTTGACCCACCACGCGAAGTTGATCAGTAGCTTGTGGAAGCATTTCTCCAAAAATTCGAGATCCGATTGCCCGGTCCTCTCCCGGTCCATGTTGTATACACGCCAGACAGCCCAGGCGTGAACCGGCGGGTTCAGGTCCGAAAATTCCCATTCATAGGCCGGGATTTGCCCGTTGGGATGTTGGAACTGCTCAAAGAGCATGAGCCAGAGTTGTTGTTTGGCGAACTCCGGATCGATCAACGCAAACGGCACGCAGTGGAATGCCAGATCCCATGCCGCAAACCACGGGTACTCCCATTTGTCAGGCATAGATAGCACTCGCATCGAGTTCAGATGACGCCAGTGCCGGTTGCGCACCCAGGTTCGCGATGCAGGAGGCGTGCAGCGGGTACTGTCGCCCTCCAGCCACCTGTTCACATCGAAAAGGTATATCTGCTTAGTCCAAAGCAATCCCGCAAAGGCCTGGCGTTGCACCCGCCGCTCATCTTCGGTTGCTTTCGGAGGATGCACCGCCTCGTAAAACTCGTCTGCCTCCAGCTTGCGATCCTGCATGATGGGATCGAAATCATCCCACGGCTGAAGGGAAGGCTCGGGGGTTAGCCGGAGTTTGAGGACGACGGAGCCGCGAGCAGGGACGGTGTATTTGTAATCAATGCAGGCTTT
>DASQLD010000311.1:0-2949 GCA_035630195.1 Bryobacteraceae bacterium | reverse complement strand
ATGCCTCGGGCGTTTGGATCCACGGTTATCTGCACTTCCACAAACGATCCTGGACGGAGCGCGCCCTTCTCGTTCGGCATCTCGCCTTCAACCAGAAGAGATCGGCTTTGGGCTTCGATCGCGGGGCTCAAACGGACGACGCGACCCGTACGATCAATGGCTTGGCCCTGAATCTTGACAATAATCGGTTGTCCGGCGCGGATGCGCGGAGCTAAGCGCTCAGGGATCTCGGTACGAATCCGCAAAGGGTGCTGGCGGACAAGGGTGGCGATAGGAGCGTTGACGGGAAGATATTCCCCCAGCGAAGCCTGACGCCGGGTAACGGCGCCCGCGAAAGGAGCGCGAACGATGCAGTCAGCAAGATTCTGGCGTGCGAGCGCGAGTTGCGCCTTGCGCTCCATCAGCTCGGCTCGAAGCTGCATCACTTGTTCCCTGGCAGCCTGATAGGCCGCTTCCGCGCCTTGGCGTCGAACCTGAGCTTTCTCCGCATCGATGCGTGAGAGCACGCCTTCGGATGTCAGCTTCTGAGTTGTTTCCGAGATAAAGCGCGCTTCTTTAACCACGGCCTCGGCTTCGCGGACGATGGCAGTTTGTTCCGACGCGATTTCATCGGACGCGGGATCAGAGATGCCTAGTTTTGCGCGAGTTTGATTAAGAAGTGCTTCGGATTGTTGGACCCGGAACTTATAGTCAGTCGGATCGATCTCGGCGAGGACTTGGTCGGTCTGGACCTGACTACCGAGATCTACGTGAAGCTTAAGAAGTCGGCCAGGGGCTTTGACCCCTATCGTGGCTTGCTCTTCCGCCAGAAGCTCTCCCGTCGCCGTGACGATCTCTGGGATCGGCTCAAGGACGATGCGAGCAGTCTTTATGGGTATTGGTTTCTCGTCCTTGGCGGCGACTTCGGGTCGCGAATAAGGGCCGGAACATGCTGTTAAGACGAGGAGGACAAGCGCTAACGCGAACTTCATTTAGCCGTGATTATTTTCTCATAGGCTAAAGATGAGGACGAATTGGCGTGCCGGTCGTGATTCTTGTGGGTGTGGTCGCAATTGGAATTCTCGCGCATATTGCGCCGTTTCGGTTTGTACTGGACAAGTCCACGGTTTGGAGAATGCCTCAGGCCGGCGTCGAGAAGACTATCTATCTGACGTTCGACGATGGTCCTAATCCGACAGCGACTCCGAAACTACTCGATTTGTTGAAGGAGAAGAATGTGCGGGCTACGTTCTTTCTCATCGATGACTACGTCACTGGGGAAACCGCTCCGATTGTCAGGAGGATTTTCGCGGAGGGACATTCTGTGGGTCAACATACCGGACAGAGATGGTTGCTGCTGCGATCGCCATCGTATATAGACACAATGCTAACGGCCGCAGCAGACAAAGTTGAGCGGTTGGCTGGGCGGCGGCCATGCAAGTTGTTCCGGCCACACGCGGGATGGCGGAGTGTTCCGATGATGCGCGGCGCATCGCGTTCAGGCTACAAGATCATCGGATGGAGCTGGATGAGCTGGGATTGGGTCGGATTTCGAGAGCGCACCGGCCCACGTGTCGCAAAACAACTGGTGAAGCATGCCAAGCCAGGGAACATAGTCGTTATACACGATGGTCATCACAGCAATCCACAAGCCAACAGATTGTACGCGATTGACGCTACGCGGCGAGTCATTGACGAACTCGGTGCGCAGGGTTATGTGTTCGGAGCTCTGTGTAGTGCTACTCAGGCGCAGTGATTCGCTGCCCTTGCATGGCTTTCCAGAGTCGGTTCCGAACTTCGCGGTAGGCGGATTCGGAGCGAGCGGTTCGTCGGCGGGCTAACTCGACGCAGGCCTCGGACACTTTCGGATCGGAGACACATGCTTGGAGAAAAGCGACATCTCTGGCCCAGATAGAGAAGGCTGCGTGATAGTGCTCGCGAAGGTTTGCGAGATCGGTTCGATGTATGGTGTCGAGGGCAACCATACTAAACAAGACGTAACACCCCCCTCGAAAGATCGCCTTTTCTAGTAAATTGCTGTTTTTCGCGGTTGAACGGCTCGCTCACGGGTTTGGATGTGTAGGAATCACTTTATAGCGCCTTTTTGCCGCGCGGCCCGAGTTCCACCACTTCGACATTTCCGATCTTGCCCGATTCAACTGTGAATCTAAGAAGTGTCCGCATCTTGTGCCAACCATTGTGACCACAGGCTCCCGGATTCATATACAGCAAGCTGAGGGCCGGATCGCGCTCGATTCTGAGGATGTGCGAATGCCCACAAATGAACAGATTCGGCTTTAGTCGGTTGAGTTCCTTCTTCGCTCTCCGATCATAATTACCGGGATAGCCGCCGATGTGCGTCATGTAGACGCGTATTCCGTCGCATTCCCACTCGAGATCCTCTTGCAGTACGGACCGCAAGTCGGCCCCGTCGACGTTGCCGTATACAGCGCGGACCGGCTTGAAGCCATCGAGTCTGTCGAGCAATTCGGCAGTTCCCACGTCGCCCGCATGCCAGATCTCATCCCGATCAGCGAAGTAATTCACTATGCCAGCGTCCAAAAAGTTGTGGGTGTCTGAAAGCAGTCCGATGCGCACGACGTCTAGTCTTTCCCGGCTCCCTCGCGAAAGCAGAACATGGCGCTGCGCGTACGGACATAGATCGCGTCCTCAGAGATCGCGGGCGTCGAGAAGGTCTCGTCCTCGAAATCATTCGTCGCCACGATTTCCCATTCTGGACCGGCCTTCACGACAGTCATTTTGCCGCCTTTACTGAGCAAATAGATGTGTCCCGCACCCACAACCGGTGATGCATAATACGTATCGATCGCGCCCGCAAGCCGTCCCTGCTTGAGAATCTCTCCGGTTTTCGCATCGACCGCCGTGAGTATGCCTCCGTCTTTAATCAGATAGAGAACGCCTTCGTAAAGCAGCGGCGAAGGCGCGTTCGGAAGGAACTTTTGCATTCGC
>DASQLD010000310.1:0-34946 GCA_035630195.1 Bryobacteraceae bacterium | reverse complement strand
ATAGTCATTGAAGCCATCCTTCGAATAACCGGGACCTGTATCTGTACCGTAGAGTCGGCGGAAGTTCGTTTCGTTCTCGGTAAACAGTAAATTGGGAGAATCTTCAAACGCCATCCACCGATTCCCATAGGCTGGTTCCTCCAACTCGATTACGGAAGGAGCATTCGGGCAGCGCCTTAGCATGGGCCTTTTTTGTTCTAGTTTCCAAGACCACGTATTTCGAAACCAAATCGTCGGAAGCAAGTGCACCGTCGATGCCTCCGGACCTCGGTTGGCGACCGTGATGCGAACAAGAATGTCTTCGATATCGGCTTTTGCGTATTCGACAAAGACATCAAAGTACCGGCCATCATCGAAAATACCCGTGTCCGGGAGATCGACTTCCCGCTGGTGTCGGTCGCGCGCGAGATTCTCAGCAAGAAGGCGATCGTAGGGGAATTCGGCCTGGGGATACTTGTACAAATACTTCATGTACGAATGGGTGGGCGTATTGTCCAGGTAGTAGTAGCATTCCTTGACATCTTCGCCATGATTCCCCTGGTTGCCTGTGAGACCAAACAAACGTTCCTTTAAGATCGGATCACGTTCGTTCCACATTGCAACCGCAAAGCAGATTCTCTGATGACGATCAGAGATACCCGCGATTCCATCTTCGTTCCAGCGATAGGCCCGTGAACGGGCGTGGTCGTGCGGTAAGTATTCCCAGGCGGCGCCATTCTCGCTGTAGTCTTCCCGGACGGTGCCCCAGGCGCGCTCGCTTAAGTACGGACCCCAGCGCTTCCAGTGCCCGGTTCGCTGACCGGATGCGTTAAGTCGCCGCTCTTCCGCGGTCATAGCTAAAGTTCACAACCGTAAATCGGGATCGCGGCCCCGTTAATCTGCGTCAGGTCATCCGAGGCAAGCGTGAGAATGAGTTGCGCCACTTGCTCCGTCTTCACCCACTTTGTAACGTCTGCCTGGGGCATAGCTTTGCGATTCGCCGGCGTGTCCATGGTTCCCGGCAGCACTACATTCGCGGAGATTCCATCTGCCGCATTCTCAGCGGCGATCGCCCTGATCAAGGCAACTACCGCAGCCTTCGATGCGCTGTAAGCAGCCGCTCCCGGGCTCGCTTCAACAGCGGCTCGGCTGCCGACCGCGACGATGCGCCCGGACTTGCGACTCCGCATGTGCGGCAGAACGGCCTTCGCAACATAAAACGTCGATCTCAAGTTCACATCGATCATGTTGTCCAGAATGGCGTCTTCGGTTCCAACAACAGGATCACCGCCCGCGAAGGCGCCAACGAGATGGACGAGGATATCGATGCGGCCCTCCTGCGTAAGCGCCGTCTCAACTGCCTTGCGACTTTCCTCAGAGGAAGATAGCTCCCCTTGGATCGCACGGAACTTAGGGTGACTGAAATCGTGATTTGTAATCGCTCGCGACACGCCAGCAACCGTCGCGCCTGCAGCTAGAAAGGCGTGCGTAACAGCAGAGCCGAGCCCGCCTTTGGGCCCGGTGATGAGCGCGACCTTTCCGGTCAGAGTCGTCATGCTTCAGTGTACAGTTGCGCCTTGAGGTCGACCCCGAGACCTGGCCCCCTCGGAACACAATAAGCCCCATTTTCCACCCGTAACGGCTCGGCCAGGAATCGATTCGCCGTCGACAAGACCGCCGGGTTGTATTCGAGCATGGGACAGTTCGATTGCGCCGCGGCAAAATGGATGGCAGCCGCGATCTGCGGTCCCATCGCGATGCTGACATGCGGTACGACTGCAACGTCTTGTTGCCGGGCAAGCTCCGCGATCACGCGACCCTCTGTAATTCCGGTTCGTCCAAGATCTGGCTGAACATAGCGCATTGCTTGATTTCGAAAGAACGGAGCAAGCTCAAAGCGCGTGCGATAGCTCTCCCCTAACGCAATGGGTGTTCGAAGGCGACGCGCGAGATCTCCATGTGCAATTGGGTCCTCAGGTGGAAATGGGCATTCTAGAAAAAGTGCTTGGCGCTCGTCGAGCTCTTTACCAAATTCATAGGCTGTCTCATCCGTCAACCGCCATAAAGCGTCGACGGCGACTCGTCCGTGTCCCGCGATAGCGCTCACTGCGTCGAGCATACGGAACACTGAGTCTTTGTCGCTATCGAAATACAACTTGAAATTCGTCGTGCCACCGTCGAGCGCCTGGCGAACCAGATCGAGATTCCCACCGGCAACTCCACTCAAGTACAAGGGCACACTCTGGCGTTGGGTTCCCAAGAGCTCGCTGACCGATACACCGGCGATCTTGCCCGCCAGATCCCATAAAGCTAAATCCACTCCGCTGATTGCGTCCAGCATGAAGCCCCCGTTCTGGCCGCGCACGCGCATGGCTGAGTACATTCGCCACCATAAGCGATGGGTATCTTCGAGCGTTCCATCGAACTCTTCGCCTCCGATGGCGGGAACAAGGATGCGCTCGACGATCGCGCACGCGATCTCAGGAGCGACAGGAGCTTGCGCTTCCCCCCATCCAATCAGACCCGAGTCGAGTGTCACACGAATCAACGCCGTCTCGATTAGCATCGAATACAAGCATGGGTAGGCTGCGCTCCAGCGATAGTCGGCTACACCTTTCTGAAGCGCTGTCGGAGAACCCGCAGTACCTGTGGCTGATGCCAGGTCACGTTTCAACTTTATCGGGAAGGCTTCGATCGTGGCGATGCGCATGGCTTCAGAGGGTCTACTACCTATACAATAGTGGTTGAAGAATCTGAAGTTTCACAAGAGCCATGACGTCTCCCCTCCCTGCCCTTCTACTCGCTGCGATTGCTGTTAGCTACGCCGCCGGACCTGTGACCGGACCGAAAGAGATTGAGTTCAATCGCGACGTCAGGCCGATTCTCTCCGACAAATGCTTCCTCTGTCATGGTCCGGATGCCGTCGCCAAGAAAATCCCTCTTCGTCTCGACAGCGAAGCGGCGGCCAAACGCGCGATAGTTGCGGGGGATCCCGCAGCGAGCGCTGTAATCCGGCGCATCACGGCCGAGAAGCCGGCGCTGCGCATGCCACCGCTGCACTCGGGATTGAAGCTGACCGAAGTGGAGGTTCAGACCATTTCGGACTGGATCAAACAAGGCGCGCGATGGCAGAAGCATTGGGCTTTTATCCCGCCAGTCAGAAAGCCGCTGCCGCAAACGAATGATCGGATGTGGGCGAAGAACGGTATCGACAATTTTGTGCTGGAGCAACTCGAGCGGGCCGGATTGAAACCTTCGCCCGAGGCATCTCGTGAGACCTTGATACGCCGAGTGACTCTGGACCTAACAGGATTGCCTCCTACGATCGCAGAGATCGATGCTTTTCTTGCTGACAAGTCGCCGAATGCTTACGAGAAAGTTGTCGACCGCCTTCTTGCGTCTAGTCGCTATGGCGAGCGCATGGCAGTCCGATGGCTGGATGCGGCTCGTTATGCCGATACGAACGGCTATCAGTTCGATGGCGAACGCAATATGTGGCGCTGGCGTGATTGGGTAATCGATGCATTCAATCGTAATCAGCCGTTTGATCAGTTCACGATGGAACAGATCGCGGGTGACCTGCTTCCGAACTCGACGACTGCACAGAAGATTGCGACTGGTTTCAATCGCAATCATCGCGCGAACACCGAAGATGGCATCATCCCGGAAGAGTACGCTGTCGAATATGTTGTGGATCGAGTGGAAACAATGTCCGCTGTGTTCCTGGGCGCAACTCTGGGCTGCGCTCGCTGCCACAATCACAAATACGATCCGTTTACTCAGAAGAACTTCTACCAGATGTTTGCCTACTTCAACAACGTGCCCGAGCTTGGGCGCGCCATGAAGTACGGCAACTCTCCTCCGGTAGTTCCCGCGCCAACTCGGGACCAACAGGCAAAGCTCGACGCGCTGATTGGCCGTATTGATTCAGAACGACGGCTCATCGAAAATAATGCGAGCTCGATCGGGTCAGCACAGAAGACTTGGGAATCGAGTTTGCAAACGCAATCACCTGAGTACTGGGCGCCCAGCGGGAAGTTGACTGGAGCGTTCACGCTTGATGAAAGCGGGACTTTGAGTGTGGCTCCGGGCCGATTCGGTAAGGCCACTGTATTCGACGGCAAGTCTTTTGTAGATCTCGGACATGTCGGATCGTTCGACATCGAGGATCGCTTCACTCTATCCGCGTGGATCTACTCAGACACCAAGCCCGATGGGAGCATTATTTCTCGTATGGCCGATAATCCCAAGGGCAAGGGATATGGAATCCACACTGACAACGGCAAAGTCCACTTCAACATGACGAGCGTCTACGCCGACGACGCAATCCGGCTCGAGACAGAAGACATTCTTACGCCTAAGCAGTGGCATCACATTCTGGTGACCTATAGCGGTTCTCGGATGGCGTCCGGTGTGAGCGTGGTCGTCGATGGCAAGCCGCAGCCTGTGAAGGTCCTTCTCGATACGTTGTACCGTCCGTTTAACAACGCCGGCAAGCCATTTGTCCAGTCATTCCGCGTGGGCTCGGGATGGGGTCCGGAACGTCGCTTCCGGGGTTTGATTGATAACGTCCAGATCTACGGTCGTGTTCTTGATACGAATGAGATTGCCGCCATGTCCGTCGGCCTCTCCGTGAATGCGATCGCTGCCAAACCGGCCGCTAATCGAACTGAGGCGGAGCAGAGGCAACTCCGATGGTATTTCCTTGAACACGCAGCCGCTCCCGAGATTCGCGAGTCATGGAGGCGCTTTGTCCAACTTGAGAGCGAACGGGAAGCTCTGGAGCGGTCTTTCCCAACCGTAATGGTGATGGCAGAAAGCCCGATTCCCAAGGATACTTTTCTGCTCATCCGTGGCGCTTACGATAAACACGGAGAGAAGGTCACGCCGGGTCTTCCGGAGGTGTTGGACCCTCCAAGCGGCGGCCTGCTGAACAACCGGCTGGGACTTGCCAAGTGGCTTGTCGATCCCAACAATCCATTGACCGCCAGGGTGACGGTAAATCGATTCTGGCAGATGCGCTTCGGCGCTGGCTTGGTGAAGACTACCGAGGATTTCGGCGTGCAGGGGGATTGGCCCTCTCATCCCGACCTTCTCGACTGGCTGGCAACCGAGTTTATTCGGACAAAGTGGGATGTCAAAGCGATGCAGCGTCTGATCGTCACCAGCGCGACTTACAGGCAGCAATCTAAGGCAGCTCCTGAATTGATACAACGCGACCCGGACAATCGTTTGTTGGCGCGGGGACCGCGACGGCGCTTGCCTGCCGAGATGGTGCGCGACCAAGCTTTGTTCTCGGCCGGGCTGCTCGTCGAGAAGATAGGTGGCCCGTCCGTCAAGCCGTACCAGCCCGTCGGGCTTTGGAAAGAGCAAAACATGCAGGATGGCGATTACGAGCCCGGCACGGGCGAAGATCTCTATCGGCGCAGCTTGTACACGTTCTGGAAACGTACGATTCCCCCACCGATGATGAGCAACTTCGATGCAGCGGCTCGTGAGGCGTGCGTGGTTCGCGAGACGCGCACGAATACGCCCTTACAGGCGTTGAATCTAATGAACGATGTTACTTTCACAGAGGCTGCCCGCTTCATCGCGCAACGCATGATGAAGGAGGCTGGTACGGATTCTTCGGCTCGTCTAAGCCACGGATTCCGGCTCATATTGGGTCGTGCGCCAGTGGCCAATGAGCTGAAGCTACTGCAGGACAATCTTGCGTATCATCGCGACTATTTTGCTTCGGATGTGGATAAGGCGCAGAGTTTGTTGCAGGAAGGCGCCACGCGCGCCGATGCTTCACTTGCGCCGCAAGAACTCGCAGCGTACGCTTCCGTTGCCAGTCTGATGTTGAATCTCGATGAGGCGATTACAATCCAATGACGGCCGATAAGAAACTCTTGATGACACGGCGTCACTTCTTCGGCGCCGGCGCCACGGGACTTGGCACCGCGGCGCTTGCAAGCCTGCTCGGCAAGGATCTTCGAGCAGAGGCAGGACTCCCGGGCCTTCCACATTTCGCGCCTAAGGCCAAGCGTGTTATCTATCTGTTCCAACATGGCGCTCCATCGCAGTTGGACATGTTCGACTACAAGCCCGCGTTGAAGGAACGGCGGGGATTGAATCTGCCCGAATCGATTCGCATGGGCCAACGTCTGACCGGAATGACGGCTTATCAAGCCACGTTTCCGACCGCGCCCACGATTTTCAAGTTCGACCAACACGGCAAAAGCGGTATGTGGCTGAGCGAGTTGGTTCCGCGCACTGCTAAGGTCGCCGATGACATCGTATTGATCAAGTCGCTGCATACCGAAGCGATTAACCACGATCCAGCCGTAACATTCTTTCAGACGGGCTTCCAGATTGCAGGACGGCCGAGTATCGGCTCGTGGATCTCTTATGGGCTTGGCAGCGAGAACCAGGAGCTTCCCGCGTTCGTCGCAATGGTGTCACAGGGGACCGGTAACGCGCAGGCGCTTGCCGACCGAGCGTGGGGCAGCGGCTTCTTAGAGACAAAGTATCAGGGCGTTAAATTTCGCTCCGCGGCCGACCCGGTTCTCTACTTGTCGAACCCCACAGGCTACTCGCGTGACGCGCGCCGGCGTTACCTCGACGATCTCGCCAAATTGAATGAGTTGAATGCGAAGGACTATCAAGATCCGGAGATTTCGACCCGTATCGCGCAGTATGAGATGGCTTTCAAGATGCAGGCTTCAGTTCCGGAATTGACCGATCTTTCTACTGAGCCGGCCTCTACGTTCGAGCTGTATGGTCCGGACTCACGTAAGCCCGGATCGTATGCTGCCAATTGCATCCTTGCGCGCCGCTTAGCCGAGCGTGGCGTGCGATTCATTCAACTTTTCCATCGCGGTTGGGATCAACACAATAATCTGCCGAAACAAATTCGCGAGCAGTGTATGCAGACGGACCAACCTTCGGCCGCGTTAGTTCAAGATCTGAAACAGCGGGGCATGCTCGACGACACACTGGTTGTGTGGGGTGGCGAGTTCGGCCGTACCGTGTACTCCCAAGGGACACTCACCGAGGACAACTACGGTCGTGACCACCATCCACGCTGCTTCAGTATGTGGATGGCGGGCGGCGGGCTGAAGGGCGGGGTCACCTACGGTGAAACGGACGAATTCAGCTACAACATTGCAGAGAATCCCGTAACCGTGCACGATTTGCACGCGACGATTCTGCATTGCCTCGGAATTGATCACACACGGTTGACATACAAGTATCAGGGCCGCCACTTCCGGCTGACGGACGTGCATGGCCAAGCGATTCGGGACATTCTGGCGTAGGTAACCTCGCTTGCCTGGCGCCTGTAACCGTTCTCTGCCTTGACCGATTCAAACAACTGTTTTAAACTTCCGTTTAGATCATGCCGCGGCGTCCGAAGAACGAGGATTCCGATGCGACACGGGCAAAGTTGCTCGAAGCCGCTTCCCTCGTGTTTGCGGAGCTAGGATTTCGCGCCGCAACCGTGCGCGAGATCTGTGCCCGAGCCGGTACAAATGTCGCGTCGGTGAACTACCACTTCGGCGACAAGCTCGGTCTATACACGGAAGTACTCAAGGATTCTTCCGCGCCGGAAGTTCAGAATCGGATCCGTTCGGCTATATCCGGGGCCTCCTCGACGGAGGAGCAGTTGAGTATCTTCGTACGCGGGATGTTCGACAAGATACTCGGCAGTAACCGTCCTGCACACCGCTTGAAGATCATGCTGCAGGAGATGGCTAACCCCACACCGGCCCTCGCCATCGTCGTCGACGAAGTGATCCGGCCGCAATACAATCAGCTTTGCAAAGTAATCAGCCTGGAGATCGGCATGTCGCCGAAAAGCACAGCGACGCGTCTTTGCGTCCACAGCTTGATCGGCCAAGTCGCGCACTACATGCATGCACGCGCGGTCATGTCACAACTGTGGCCTCAATTCCAGATGGATGCCGAACAGGCGGACGAGGTCGCCCGTCACATCGTACGATTCACCCTGGCTGGACTTGCTTCCGCCAAGTTCGCGAGCGAAGACAAAAAGAAGGTCACCAGACATGAGCGACCAACAAACTATCGCCAATCCGCCGAAGGTCAAGGCAAGTCCGCCGGTAAAACCTGAACCGGCGCCTCGCAATCGTCTTCCCATCATCCTGCTTGGCTTGCTTGTGCTCGCTGGCGCCGGCTATTTCATCTGGAGCCGCTTTTTTGCTGCGCCCGAGCTTCCAAAGGGCATCATTGCAGTAAGCGGGCGAATCGAAGGGGACGATTCGGCGGTCGCGGCCAAAACTTCGGGACGCATCAAAGAAGTGCGTTTACGCGAGGGCGACGAGGTGAAAGCCGGCGACATCATAGCAATCTTGGACGACGATCAGATTCGAGCCCGGGAGGAACAATCGCAGTCGGCAGTTCGACAAGCGGAAGCCCAAGTTCGATTCGCGCGCGAACAGGTGTCAATTCTCAACGAACAGCTTCGGGAAACCGGGCTGCAGGTCGATCAGGCTCGTCAGCAATCGTCCGGGCAAGTGCGGCAGGCCGAAGCCGAACTCTCCGCCGCTGAAGCAAATCTGGCTCAACAGGAGGCAGCGTACAAACTGGCCTTGTTCGACAAGGAAGCGTATACCAAGCTCGCGAAATCCGGCGCAGTCTCAGAGCGTCAAGGCAGGCAAGCGGAAACCAGCGCCGAGACGCAGGCCGCCGTCGTCGCATCTGCGCGACGTCGTGTGGAAGCCGCCCGCGCTGCGGTGAGTTCGGCGAAATCGTCGCTCGTTACTCCCGAGATACGGTCCGCTCAGGGATCTATGGTTCGCCAGCAGATTGCCCAGCAGCAATCCCAGATCGCAAGCGCTGAGGCTCAGCTTGCTCAGGCGCGCGCAGGGCTTGAAGAAGCTCAGGCCAATCGCCGCGACCTTATGGTTCTCGCGCCCTTTGCTGGCACAATCGCAACGCGTACGGCTGAGCCTGGCGAAGTCGCGACGCCGGGCGCTCCGATAGTCACTCTTTTAGATCTCAGCAAGGTGTATCTTCGTGGCTTCATTCCGGAGGGACAGATTGGCCGTGTCCGCATCGGACAACCTGCGCGGATCTATCTCGATTCCGACCCAACGAAGCCGATCGAGGCGGTTGTGTCGCGCATCGATCCTCAAGCAACGTTTACTCCCGAGAACACATACTTCCGTGACGATCGTGTGAAGCAGGTTGTCGGCGTGAAGCTTCAATTGAAAGGCGCGGTCGGCTATGCCAAACCTGGGATGCCCGCAGATGCCGAGGTTTTGGTAGAAGGCGATCGCTGGTCGGAGAGCACGAGAAAACCATGAGTTCCGACCGCGCCGGAGTGCTGGCGCCGCCCATGGAAGCGGCTGTCGATCAAGAGGATCTCGCGATTCATGTCCACAACTTGTGGAAGCTCTATGGCGACGTCGAGGCGGTGCAAGGTATCGATCTCGATGTCAGACGCGGAGAGATCTTTGGCCTTATTGGTCCCGATGGCGCCGGAAAGACGACTACGTTCCAAATATTAGCTGGCGTAATGCCCGCCACGTCCGGCGATGTGCAGATATTAGGCCGCTCGGCTCGGGACGCTCGACCCGAAGTGGGATATTTGACCCAAGTCTTCAGCCTTTATCCGGACCTCACCGTCTCCGAGAACATCCGTTATGTAGGTGACTTACGCCACGTGCCGCGGCGCGAAATGTGGGAACGAGCTGGCCGCTATCTCGAGATGTTCGACATGCATCGCTTCACCACTCGACTTGCCGGTCGGCTGAGTGGCGGGATGAAGCAAAAGCTGGCGCTGACGTGCGCCTTGGTGGCCCAGCCGAAGATTCTTCTTCTCGACGAACCCACTACCGGTGTCGATCCTGTCTCACGCCGCGAGTTTTGGGATACGCTCGCGCATCTGGTAGCCGACGGTCTCACGATCCTGGTTGCGACGCCTTACCTGGACGAGGCAGAGCGATGCCACAGGGTCGCTCTGATGCATCTGGGCGAGATTCACGAGGTGGGCACTCCCGCCCAACTTCGGTTAGGGCTGCAGATGAAGCGCCTGGAAGTCTGGACGAATAAGTTGAGCGAAGCTGAGGATTTTCTCCGCAATCGCAACCGACAAGCGAACATTGCCCAAACGAGCATTGCCGACGTTCAGCGTTTTGGCGACCGGCTCGACGTGATGACATCGGATGTCGAAAGTGGACGCAAAGCAATCTCAGAGCAACTGCTGGCAGCTGGCCTGGAATTGATTGATCTTCGCGTCGGCGAGCCGACATTGGAGAATACGTTCGTCGCGAAGCTCCGTGCTCTGGGCCAAGAACTGAATCCGCCGCCTTATCCCGGCCGGCATCCGCATCGGGATCGAAAAGATCAGATTGCGATTGGTGCTCGCGGCTTGAGCAAGCGCTTCGGGTCCTTTCAAGCGGTAAATCATGTGAACGTGGAGATCAAGTACGGTGAGATTTACGGTCTCCTCGGCGCGAATGGCGCGGGAAAAACAACGACCATCAAGATGCTTTGCGGCCTGCTGGAGCCTACATCCGGCGAGATGATGCTCGCGGGGGAACACGGAAGTCTGCGCTCCACCGCTGTCCGTCACAGGATTGGCTACATGTCTCAGAAGTTCTCTCTGTATGACGACATGACTATCGAAGAAAACCTCGACTTCTTTGCGGGTGTATACGGTGTTCCCGAAGATGAGATTGAGGAGAAGAAGAAGTGGGTCATGGCATTTGCCGGACTCGCAGGCAAGGAGTCTCAACTCACAGGTAGCCTTCCGGGCGGTTGGAAACAGAGAGTAGCGTTTGGCGCTGCGATCTTACATGAACCGAGCGTTTTGTTTTTGGATGAACCGACATCGGGTGTCGATCCGCTTGCGCGCCGGGCTTTCTGGCGCATGATCAACACGCTCGCCGACATGGGCACTGCCATTTTGGTCACAACGCATTACCTCGAGGAGGCCGAGCAATGCAATCGCCTGGGTTTCATGGTGGCGGGCGAATTGGCGGCTGAAGGGACACCCAGCGGCATCAAGAGCGAGCAAACCGGTCACCTCCTCGAGATCATGGTCGGTGAACCGCAGCGTGCCGCCGACCTGTTGAAGAGCACGACCGAACGATGGCGCGTGTCTTTATTTGGTGACCGCCTTCACGTGATTACGGACGATGATGTCGAGAAGGGAACTTGGGAAGTTGTCGAGAAGCTGCAAAGCGCGGGCATCGAGCCTCGCGAGGTACACGAGGAGCGCTTTTCACTCGAAGACGTTTTTATTGTCGTAGTTGAGAAGGCCCGCCAGGAAGGTAAAGTCGCCGCGGACGATTGAGATGCGCAGAATCTTCTCGCAAGCGAGAAAAGAGCTAACGCAGATAACGCGCGATCGCCTGGCATTGGCGCTCGCTCTTCTACTTCCGTTATTTCTCATCCTGCTGCTGAGTAATGCGATTGCGTTCACAGTGACCGACCTGCCAATGGTAGTCCAGGACTTCGACGGTTCTCCGCAATCGCGCGAATTCATCGCCGCCTTCCGATCTTCGCTTACCTTTCGAATTGTCGCGTGGCCGCCGGACAAGCCGGCTGAGGAGGCGCTGACTTCGAACACTGCGAAAGCGGTTCTCGTGATTCCTCCGCATTTCGGCCGCCAATTCGTTAGCGGCCGATCGACGGAAGTGCAGGTTCTTGTCGATGCCACCGATGCGAACACGGCGAGGCTCATTCAAGGCTACGCGACGCAGATCACACAGTCGTTCAGTTTGGTCGGAACTACGTCACGACCACTGGTGGGAGCGAGCATACGGCTCTGGTACAACCCAGGACGCGAGTCGCAAAAGTTCTACGCCCCCGGCATGTTCGTTCTAGGAATCTCGATGTTTCCTCCACTCCTGGCCGCTCTTGCAATGGCGAAGGAGGGTGAACAGAAAACGATTCTGCAAGTGTACGTATCGAGTATTTCGGCACATGAGTTCCTGCTCGGAAAGATTGCCGCCTTCATCGTAATTGCGTTGTGTGAATGGGTAATCTCCATGGCAGCTTTGTATTTGGTATTTGGCCTGCGCCTGGTGGGTGACCCAACGCCGCTACTGGTCGCTACCGTTCTGTACGCGTTCTGCGTAGCAGCTTACGGTACATTGATCGGGGCAGCGATACCGAATCAAGCCGCAGCGATTCAAGCTGTCGCTCTTGGTGGATTCCTGTTGGTCTTCCTACTATCCGGGCTGATGTTTCCTGTCGAGAATATTCCTGCTGGTCTGCGCTGGATCTCTAACATCGTTTGGGGCAAGTACTACATCGTGATCGTACGTGACGCCTTACTGCAGGGTGGCGGATGGCCGGCGATGTGGTTCTCCGTTCTCATGATCGGCGTCATCGGCGCGTTCTTCTATTTCATGGCTTGGCTGCGCATGCGGGCCATGCAGGTCAAGGCATGAAGAAGTTTCGGGAGCATGATTTTTGGGATCGGCTGCGCGCCCTGCTTAAGAAAGAGTTCAACCAGCTTCGCCGCGACAGACGCTTTGCCGTAGCGTTGATCGTTCCACCGACCCTGCAGATGCTCCTTTTCGGGTTTGCGCTGAACTCCGATGTCTCAAATCTGAGGCTTGGCATTATCGATGATTCGAGATCGCCGGAAAGCCGGGAGTTAATCGCCAGCTTCACTGAGAGCAAGAGCTTCCGTCATGCCGGAATGTTCGTCGATTCCAAGGAACTCGAAGCTCAAATCAGTCGAGGCAAGCTGGATGCCGGACTCGTTATCCCGTATAACTTCGCTGATCGCATTTTGCGCGGCACGCCCTTGAATGTTCAGCTTTTGTTCAACGCCGTGAACGCAAACACGGCGGCCATCGGAACAGGTTATGCGCAGGGCATTCTGCAGACTTACAACATCGGCCTCAATGCCGGGGCCATGCGTGGGTCATCGCTGCGCAGAATCACGACCCGCACAGCGTTCCTCTATAACCCCGGCTTGATTTCTTCGTGGTTCATCGTCACCGGAACGTTCGGTGTGCTTCTGATTTTGAATGGATCGCTAGTCGCTTCCACCGCCATGATCAAGGAGCGGGAAGCCGGAACCGTCGAACAGTTGTTGATGACCCCAGCCGGAACAACGGAGATCATCCTTGCAAAGATTACGCCATTGTTTGTGTTTTTGATGTGTACGGTTTTACTGGCGGTTGCTCTAATGCGATTCGTGTTTGATGTTCCGATGCGCGGGAACTTGCTATTGGTTCTCGGGGCTGCCGCATTGTGCACACTCTGCGGTATCGGCATCGGGACTTTCGTGGCAACATTCACAAGATCAGCACAACAGGCTCAATTGATGAGCTTCTTTGTGAATCCGCCATTGGCTACGTTATCCGGTTCATTAGCGCCGATTGAGGCGATGCCCCAGTGGCTGCAGCCGGTGACAGTTTTCAATCCGATACGGCATTTCGGAATTATTTCGCGGGGTACTTTGCTCAAAGGCGCCGGCCTCGACATTCTATGGCCTCACTTTCTGGCGCTAATCGCTTTCACGCTCGTGCTGGTTTCTCTGAGCGTCTGGCGATTCCGTAAACAACTCGGCTAGAGACCCATCACATGAAGACATACGCGCGTAAAATCGTTCTCGCAAGCGTGGCTTTCAATATGAGAATTGCCTTGGCTCAAGGTCCGATGATGACGCCTACGCCGCCAGGATCGCAAGCGATCCAACTGCCTCTTTCGGGACGCGGCGGCCAGTCCGGAGGTGTAGTCGTCAATCAGGCGCCAATGCCCGGCGTGACCAGCAGCGTGAACACGATCAACACATCGATCCAGGTTCAAAACCCCTATGCTGGAAGCGTACAGAGCCTGGCCGCAGGCCTTCCCGACGGAAAGCTCAGTTTGCAAGAAGCCATCCGCCGAAGCCTTGCTAGCAATCTCGGCGGCGTTGGGACAAGTAATGCAGCGCGGCAGGCCCGCGGACAAGCTCGTGTGACGCGCAGCGCCCTAATGCCGAACCTGAGCGCCAGCCTTCGCGAAAACATCCAACAGATAAATCTTGCCGCATTCGGATTTAGTATTCCTTCCGGACCGAGCGTCGTGGGACCCTTCAATTATTTCGATCTTCGCGCCACACTCACACAAAACATTGCCGATATTACGGCCTGGAAGAACTACGGCGCTGCAAAGGCAAATACAGAAGCCGCTGACTTAACGGCTCGCGATGCGCGCGACCTGGTGATATTTGCCGTCTCGGGCGCCTATCTGCAAGTGATCGCAGCCCAATCGCGGATTGCTTCCGTAACGGCCCAAATCGAGACCGCTACCACTCTCTTCAATAGCCTACGCCAGCAACGCGAAGCAGGTGTCGTCGCCCCAATCGATGTCAATCGCAGTCAGGTCGAGTTGCAGACCCAACAACAGCGGCTGGTATCGGTACACAACGATTTAGCCAAGCAGAAGATCAATCTAGCAAGAATCATCGGCTTGTCTCCTTCAGCTTCCTTCGAACTTTTGAACGAGCTGCCGTTTTCGCCACTGCCCGATCTCACTTTTGATCAGGCATTCAAGGAAGCGCGAGAGAACCGAGCAGATTTGAAATCAGCAGAGACACAAGTGCGCGCTGCCGAGCTCGCCCGTTCTGCTGCGCGAGCCGAGCGGCTTCCCTCCCTTAGTGTTTCCGCTGATTACGGTGTGATCGGCGTCAATCCGGCAAACTCGCACGGAACATTTACGGTCGTCGGATCGTTGCGGGTGCCGATTTGGCAGGGAGGCCGCACGGAAGGCGCTATTCAGCAGGCAGAAGCGGCGCTGGAACAACGGCGAGCAGAATTGGAAGACCTTCGCGGACGCATCGAAGCAGATCTGCGAGCAGCTTTCCTTGATGTCGCCGCAGCAAGTAGTCAAGTGGAACTGGCGAGGCAGAATCAGGAGCTGGCGCGCGACACGCTACGCCTTACGCGTGAGCGCTTCGATGCGGGTATCACAACAACTGTCGAGGTCGTTCAAGCCCAACAGTCCGTTTCGGCCGCGGAGGCTGATTACATCACAAGTGTGTTTGCGCACAACGTTGCGAAGATCAGCCTCGCGCGATCCGTCGGAAACACGGAACAAGGTATCGCCCGGTTCCTACCGCTGCAGTAAGACCTAAAACACCAACTTCAGGCCAAGCTGAATGCGGCGAGCGTAGTTAAACACACCGGTTACACGACCGAACGTTGCGCTCGTGGGACCCACATCGGGAACGCCGAAGTTCGGACTATTGAAGGTGTTGAGCGCTTCAGCCCGGAACTGAGCATTCACATTCTCAGTGATCGCCGTGTTCTTGAAGACGCCGAGATCGATATTGCTCAGCGCGTCCGAGCGCAGATTGCCAACCCGGAACGGGAAGGTTCGGACATTGTTGACTAACTGCTGCGAGGCGACGGTATTGAAACCGGCATCAGTGTTAAACCAGCGTTCCACGGTAGGGTTGTCAATGTTGAGATCGGCGAAAATTCCGTTGAAGATGTTGTTGCCGAAGTTGCCGACCGGTCTTCCGGATTGATAGGTGTAGATGGCATTGATTTGCCACCCCCCAACGATCCGGGAAGTCACGGGTCCAAGCTGGCTCAAGAAAGCACGGCCGCGGCCGAAGGGCAGTTCATAGATGCCGCTGACGGACAGACGGTGCGGCGTGTCCACATCCGAAATGGTCTCGATGGGCATTGGATCTGCGGGGTTCAGGTACTCGGTCGCCTGCATGAACTTCGACAATGTGTAGCTCATCAGGATCGTGTAGCCCTGGCTGAACCGCCGCTGTAAACTCGCTTGCATAGAGTGATACCAGGTGTAGCCTTGGTTCGTCGACGTGTTGAGATCGCCGAACTGTGGATAGGGACGCAAGAGTTGGCTACGCGCCACGTTAGCGTTATTCAAAGCGGTGCCTGGCGCAAAGCCGCCCAGCGGATTGGGAACCTGCGCGGTCAGGAACGCGTTGGTCGTATTATCACGAACCGGACTCGTGCTTAGGTACTCATTGGGTAGAGCATTGATGTTGCGAGTAATCTCGATTCTTGTGCCTCGGTTTGCCACATAAGCAACGTCACCCAACCACGCTCCCGGCAGTTCCCGCTGTAAGCTCATACTCCAACGCTGCTGTTGCGGCGAAGAAGGATTTTGATTGAAGAAGGAAAATCCCTGGCCGACAAGGCTCATCGGGATCTCGGCCGGCGGACGAGGTTCTATTACGGGTGTGGTGAAGACATTCGAAAGGTTCGTTGGGAATGTCAATCCGTTACTGGTGGCTTGAAGCTCTGTGGTCCGCGCGAAACCCGACGTGATGACGTCGCCTCGTCGCTGTCCCAAGAAGCCGTAGAAGATCCCGTACCCACCGCGAAGCACGGTGGAATCGCCCAGCTTGTAGGCGAAGCCGAATCTCGGAAGAATGTTGTTCTTCGGCGTATTGTAGACGCCGCCTGTAGCGACAGTCGGTAGGCCTCGGTACTGCGTGCCACCGAGCGTATAGGTTGCGCTTGGATCAAACGCGGCCAAAGAGCGGTTATAGCGCTCTTCCAGAGCCCCTTCGACCTCGTAGCGAACTCCCAAATTCAGAGTCAGACGATCGGTCACGCGCCAGTCATCATGGAAGAAGAAACTCCAGGAGGTCGATTGCTCGGAATAGCTAGCAGCTCGATTGACCGTTGCGACACTCGGAAGTCCCAACAAAAAGGCCGCGGCCGACTGGCCTAAATTGTTCGGCGCCCCGGCGGCGGTGCTGAGCGGACCTCGTGTATATGTTGTGTTGAACGTGAAGCGTCCCACTGTGTCGTTGCCGTTGAATACTGCGTTCTCGCGGTACGCACGGAACTCAGTTCCGAACTTGAGCGCATGGGAAGACAGTGTTTTGACGACTGTGCCGTTAAACGAATGCGTGTCATTCGGACGGAACTCTCCGCCTTGGTTTGTTCCCTGATAGCCCTCAATCGTAATTCCGGGGAAGGATCTCAAGTCCGGCGAGATCTGGTTTGAATACGCATTGGCGAACCCTACTGAGGTCAAATCAAAGCCGTCAGATTCGGGATTGTTGGCCGTGCTGCGGATGAACCGGTTGTATCCATAGCGCAAATTGAGCACCGCCGAAGGGGACAGCGTTGTAACGTAATCAGCGCTAGCCGATCTGGCATAGAAAGCGAAGTGTTCGCCTGTCGCCAGGTTGTGGAAGTAATTATTGTAGTCGCTGTTCCGGTCGTAATGGCTGTAACGGAAGGCGAGGCGTTGGTTGCTCGTCAGGTTGTGGTCAATTCTTGCAGTGTTGTTCCAATACTTGATCGTTTCGGGGAGATTCGGCTCATCCAGGTTGTTGCGGCCGTCCGGGAGACCCGGCGACAGCGGCGAAGGCCAGTACTGCAGCAACGACTTCGACACAGGATTAATCAGGCTTTGCGGAATGATGTTGTTCGGGAACGGATCGGCAGTAAAAATACCGGATCCAGGCGCAGTCTCACGGCGCGTCAGGGGATTGTAGATCTGGTATTGTGACCCATTCGGCAGGGCTAGCAAGGCTGAGAAGTCGCCTGCTTTGTTTGCGTCGGTAAGAGTTGTTTTCGTGCCGTTGTTGCGGGGGCGACTCTCGCGTATTCCCTCGTAACCGTACATGAAGAACGTGCGGTTCTTTCCGTTGTAGATCTTCGGTAAAACTACCGGACCGCCAAACGAACCGCCGTATCGATGGTAGTTGAAATCCGCTCGCTCCTGCCGGTTCGCGTTAGCGAACCACGAATTCGCAAAGAATTCGGGACGCATCGCGTAGTAATAACCGGTCCCGTGGAAATCATTGGTACCTGACTTTATACTGATGTTCGTGACGCCGCCCTCCGTGTTGCCAAACTGGGCATCATAGGTCGCGGTCTGGACGCGGAACTCCTGGACAATATCGGCAGGTGGCACATACGATGCGATGACTTCGTTCGCGTTTGCCGTGGCGGTGCTAGGAATGCCGTCGATGGTGACGTCGCTGCGGTTCTGTCGAGTGCCCGCGATGGCATATCCAACGATGTGGGTCGGCTCGAACGGCCGGTCCAGCGTAGCCGAGGATGTATTTTGGCTAACACCGGCGGATAAACCGATCAGCGCAAAGGGCTGGCCATGGGCGATTGGCAACTCCGTAATCCGTTTGGTATCGATAACTTGTCCCGTTGACGCCGTAGCCGTTTCAAGCAATGGGCTCTCGGAGGTGACGGTAACACTCTGCTCCGTACCTCCGACTTCCAGGACCATGTCGACTGCGACTCGATCTCCGACGTTGACATCTACCGTCTGTCGAACCACCTTCTTGAAACCTTGGGCGGTCACTGCAACTTCATACTGTCCAGGCAAGAGGAAGGTTGCTTGGTAGAGACCGGTTTCATTGGCGGTAACGCTCTGCGTCACTCCCTGAGCTTTGTTAGTGACGTCGACCTTGGCGGCCGGAATTGCCGCTCCGCTTTGATCGGTGACTCGACCAGAGATGGTTCCACGCGACTCTTGCGCTGGTCCAACTGACGAGACAAGGCAGAGCATCGCAATCAGCGAGGATATGCGACCTTTCATGTTAATGATCCTTCCTGGTATTTAGGCGGCGGGCCGAACGGACAAAACCGCTACTCCACACCACACGATGATGTGCCATGGTTGACGCCATCGAGCTAGAACAACAAGAGGAGAGGCCTAAAATATTTCTAAATGAATCCTAAGACACCCTCAAGTGTTTGTATTGTAACATTTTGTTCGAGCGCGGCATTGCTTGTCGGGTGCGTCGCAAGGTAGTTTCCGTAGCCCACGATCATCGTTGAACCCACCAGAATCGCAATGCTGAGGAAGAGCAGACGCATCGTTCGAGCGCTCGATCCACGCCATTCGTGTAGTGCCAAGCCCCAGAGAGTACTGAAGATGATGATGCTCGCCATGTGCATCGTCCAACTCGAGAAGCTATAGGCGCCCATCTGAGTCTCACCCATGCTGTAGAAGAAGAACTGCAGGTACCACGTCACTCCGGCAATAGCGCACAAGATGTAGTTCCTCAAGAGCGGCGCTTTGCCCACCCCCAGGTATTCGTTGCCCGTGCGATTTCGGAGGTTCAGGATCGCACACCAGACGAAATTCGTAGTGAATCCTCCGAGCAGGACAACGACTAGAACCGGGAGGCCCTGCCAGAGGGGAGGCGTTCCCTGTTTCAACGTAATCTCTTTGATCGGTTGGCCAGCCGCCAACCCATACGAGAAGCAGGCGCTCATGACCCCGGAGAAAGTGGCCACTATCACACCTTTCTTCAGGTCGAACTCAGCTATTGCTGCTCGCTTCTTCTCTTCTGGCAGCTCTCGCTCCTTCGCGACCCCAGCCATTCCGGCCACCCCGATGCCCGCCAGACAAACCGCAATACCAATTAGTACGACGATCCCGGAAGTCGTTCCTAAGACTTTCGAGAGGAACTCCCCGTTGAAAATTGGAGGCATTAAGGTGCCGAAGGCCGCGCAATATCCTAGAGCGACAGCCATGCCGAGCGACATCCCCAAATAGCGCATCGTCAGCCCAAACGTCAGGCCGCCCAGACCCCAAAGGAGCCCAAAGAAATAACACCAGAAGAGCGTCCACCCCGGTGTCGATTTAAGGGTTGCGATCAGGTTGCTCGTAAGAATGGTCGCGAGGATCCAAGGCGCGATAATCCAACTGAAAATCCCCCCGACAAGCCAATATGTTTCCCATGACCAATGCTGTACGCGCCGGAATGGTACATAGAAACTGCCGGACGCAAGTCCGCCCAGCCAGTGAAAAAACACGCCGAGAGCTGGATTGGTCAAACGCCTCTATGATATGCGTCAGCGAAAGGGAGTAACAAGCATGGCATCGCTGTTGGACGGTTCGACGCGCACGCTCAGGAGAGTTTGGGCATCAGGAGAGATCGAAAACGGTCCGCTTCCCAGAGGCCACAAAGGTTCGGGATAGGGCGCGACGACGCGATCCCTGTTTGTCCTCAGGTCGTGGAAAAAGAGCATTTGCCGATCGAAAGACTGCTTATCGCTGCCAAGGAAATACACGCCATTCTCGACCAGCGCCCAGCAGCTTGTGCACCCTGGTACCAACCCATCAAGTACGCGTGTCGGCGTTGACTTTCCGAGTTCCACTCTCCACAGCGCAGTATCGTTCGGCTCGCGAACAAAATAGAGGTATCTGCCATCGCGGGAGAGCGCTAACGCTTCACCCTTCGTTTGGACTATCTGTTCCACCGATCCACCTCTGACATCGAATCGGACGATTGCCGAAGGTCCGCCGGCGTAGATGGAACCTCCATCCGGCGAGAACACCGGATGAATTCCTTGCACGCGTATATTCCGTACCGACCATGTGTTGTCGGTCGACTTGGTTGCGATGTAGACCTCACCCGTCTGCGGACTGTTGAAGACGATAGAAGAACCGTCAGGTGACCACCGTCCGACTGACGGTCGATTCGACGAACGCGTGACTTGCAGGCCATTTGATCCATCGGCGTTACTAACCCAAAGCTGTTCTTCGCCTGAGCGGTCCGACCGGAAACAGATCCGATCTCCACTCGGAGAATACTGGGGTGACGCGTCCTGGCCCGAAGAGGCAATGGTTCTCTTCCAAGTCAACGTCTTCAGATCGAATCTCCAGATGTTTCGATCCTGATGCAATGAGGAGTAAACGAGCGCATCCGCAGCGCGAGCCGTGGAAAGTTGAAGTGGAAACTCGCTATAGATGGGAAGCGCCGCGGCGCTGCGGCCCTCATCATTTCCATTCAGCTTCAATCGCCAGAGGCGAAAATCACCGCGGCGGTCTGAGGCGAAAACCAGTGATTTACCATCTCGCGTCCAATCGTGGCCGCTGATCCGTTTCCCCAAGTTTGTGAGCCGTTTCGTATGACCGCTTTTTACCTGAACTGTGAATATCTCTTGCTGAGAGCGATGAATTAGTCGAACAAAGGACACTGTTGAGCCATCGGGAGAAAAACGCGGATCGACGTCACCTACGACCCCAGTACCAGGGACCGTTAGACTCCTCCGCTCACCGGACTTAGCATGGATAAGATACAGGGCAAGACTGGCGCCTGGAGCTAGCGCGTGGCTTACTGCAAGCCATTGCCCGCCTGGAGCCCAATCGAGCATTCGGTGATCGAATCCATAAGTCGCGCCCGGCATCTGAGCGACAACGCGCTGAGCGGAACCATCAGAGCTCGAAATCACAATCTCCGTGGAGGACGGCTGGACACGAAGAAATGCCACCTCTATCCCATCCGGCGACCACACGGGACTGCTGTGATGACTCGCCGTCTTTGTCAGTTGACGGCTTCCTCCGCCTTCGCTGTCCTGAACCCAAACACTCGGCGGCGCCAGACCATCTTCCGCAGAAAGAAAGGCGATCCGTTTACCGTCACGAGTCAGGACGGGCTGGTACTCTTTTCCCGGCATGCGTGTCGCGGGCATCACGCGAAACGCAGTATCGTCAGGAGGCGCAGTCGTTGCCGATCTATTCCAAAGGAAAGCGACGCCCGCCAAAACCCCGATGAACCCAAGAGCAACGGGTATCAAGACAGAGTTGCGCTTACCGATTGAAGGGGCATTGGAAGGAAGATCCGGGATAACAGCAGGGCTTATCGGCGCCTCGTTCAACATCTTTGTTCCGATATCGGGAATGCGCTCTTCGATAGTTGAAGTTACGGGACCTTCGAGACGATATCCCCGGCCAGGAAAAGTTTCGATGTGCGCCGGACTCCCTTTCGAGGCGCCAAGTGCCTTGCGCACCACCGCAATATTCTGCGCAAGATTGGCTTCGTCGACCACTCGATCGCCCCAGACCGCAGACATTATCTCTTCCTTGGTCAGGACTCGCCCGGAGTTTTCTACCAGAACCAGCAGCGTTTCGACACTCTTTCGAGTAAGGTGCACCGGCTCGCCATCCCGGAAGAGCACCTTCGCGACCGGATCTAACGCGAAACTGCCAAACTTGAAGAGTGCGCGCTCTTTCAACAACTTTTCTCTCGACCGAATGTGAGTAAAACTTGACCCTCTAGATTGCCGTGTTGATAGCAGTGTACCAATCAGGACCCAATGTAGCGAGCGTATAGTCCGCGAGCTATCCCAATATCGTTCGTGCCTTTGATAATTGCGCGCCCATCAGGAAACACCGTCATCTCATATCGCTCGGGAAAGAACCGAAGAGCAAACTCATTCGCGCGGACTTTACCGAGAGGCTCCAATTCTCTCCTGAGGGCAGTCAGATCGAGAGGCCGTGTCCTTTCGTGAATCTGAACAGCGTTGCGTCCACAAAGGCTCACCGGAGCACGGCGCTTCGCGGCGAGATATTCGAAAGACCGTCGACTGCAAGCGCGGCAGTCTGCGTCGCGAGGCGGCTGATCGATCTGGCGAATCAGGCCCGTCCATAAGTCCATCGTTGTGATACGCGGGGTGGCCTGTTCTCCAGCCAGGAGCTTCGTGGCTTCCGCGCACTGGAGGGATGCGACCATAGATGTAACCGGGTTAAGTACACCCGCCGTCTCACAGGTGGGCTGGATGCCGGATGGGGGTTGGGGATAGACGCAAGCAAGGCAAGCTGTCTCACCAGGGACCACGGGCATGACAATGCCGTAACTTCCTACGGCTCCTCCGTAGATCCACGGTATCCCGCGACTTACGGCGTAATCATTAATTAGGTAGCGCGTTTCGAAGTTGTCGCACCCATCGAGGATGATGTCCGCGCTTTCCAACAGTTCTTCAATGTTCGATGATGTGAGATCAGCCACGTGCGCCTCGACTGCGCAAGCAGCGTTAATTGCCCGAAGGTGTATTGCCGCCGCGGCTGCTTTTGGGAGTGCTTTCTGAACGTCGGCTTCATCAAACAGCCACTGCCGCTGCAAATTGCTGGATTCGAGATAGTCCCGGTCGATCAAGATCAGGTTTCCGACACCGGCGCGAGCCAAGGCGCCCGCTTGGAAGCTGCCCAGAGCGCCGCAGCCGACAATCGCCGCAGTCGAGCTAAGCAGCCGTTCCTGCCCGCTCTCTCCAAGACTCTTGAAGCGGATCTGGCGCGAGTAACGTTCCCGCTGATCAGGAGTCATACAACCCGATGGTAACAGCGGTTGCGCTACCATGGACGGTGGCGCGTGCACGCTGTCGCGCCCATGCGCTGATGCTCCTGCGTTTGTTGCTTGCATCAACAGTTGCGCTGTCGCTGAGCGCCCAAAACAACAATTTTGAAGGTCGGCTAATTGTCAGCGTACGAGTTCGGCCGGAGGATACACTCCTTGCCCGCGATGAGTTGACAGAAGCGGTTGCCGCGCTCAAGCAGGGCTCCCCATTGCGCATGGCCGACGTTCGCACAACACTTCAGCGCCTGCATGGTACTGGTCGCTATACGAACATAGAGGTTGACGCAGTCGAGCGCCAGGACGGTGTCATTCTGACCTTCAACGCCACGCCTGCTCGTTTTGTTCGCAATATCACTATAGAAGGTGTACCGGATCCGCCCAGTAAGGGTCAACTTGTCAACGCCACGAAGCTGCAGTTGGGCGAGCAGTTCCATGGTGGTCGATCTCGACAGGCTGTCGAAAATCTTCTCGAAGTACTCCGATCGAACGGTTTCTATCTCGCCAAGGTGACCCCCGAAATCATAAACGCTCCAGTACAGCAAGTCGACATCATCTTTCGAGCCGAGACAGGAGAGCGTGCCAAGTTTACCGATCCCATTATCAAAGGGACGCCGAATAAACCGGTTGAGGACATCGTCCGGGCCACGCGATGGAAAAAATGGTTCGGACTTCTCGGGTGGAAAGAGGTCACTGAGAGTCGCGTCCAAAGCGGCATTGACAAAATCAGGAGATCGTATCAGAAGAAAGAGTTTCTGATGGCGAAAATCTCGCTCGATCAGATGGAGTACAAACCCGCAGAGAATATAGTAGTCCCTACACTCACGATTGAAAGCGGCCCACCAGTAATCGTAAGGGCGAAGGGCGCAAAGATTTCGAAGGGCAAGCTGCGCGACCTCGTCCCTATTTATCAAGAGCAAACCGTGGACAGGGATCTGCTGGTTGAAGGCCAACGCGAATTGACCGAGCACCTGCAGGCAAAGGGATACTTCGATGCCCAAGTTGACTTCGACATGAGCAAGACCCCACAGGGAGAGGAGCTGATCGAGTACTCGTTATTTCCCGGCGATCGTCACAAACTCGTGGCAGTTGAACTGGAAGGCAATCGGTACTTCTCTAAAGAGACCCTACGAGAGCGGATGTACACCATGCCCTCCAGCTTTTTGCGATTTCGCTACGGCCGCTTCAGCCATGACTATATTCGTCGCGATGCGAACGCGATCAAAGCTCTATATCAGTCCAATGGTTTTCGCGATGTGGAGGTCGAAACCCGGGTAGAACCAGACTATGGGGGCAAAGCCCGCACATTGGGTGTCTTTTTTCGTATCAAGGAAGGTCCGCAATGGTTTGTGTCAGATCTCAAAATCGAAGGCCCGGATGCGTCGACAGCGGAAGACTTGCGCGCGCTGGTGCAATCGAGTGAAGGGCAGCCTTTCAGTGACTTCAGCGTGGCAACAGATCAGGACACGATCCTGAATTACTTCTTCAATAACGGTTATCCTGACACAACATTTGAAGCTACCGTGACGCCCGCGCCGGAGCCGCAACGCATGTCCTTGGTGTATACGGTGCGTCCTGGAGAGCGGCAGTTCGTACGCGATGTACTAATCAGCGGATTCAAAGCAACTGACGGAGCGCTGATCCGAAATCATATTCGCAACCTGGATCCTGGCGACCCGCTATCGCAGGCGAGCATGATCGAGAGCCAGCGTCGTCTCTATGACCTGGGAATTTTTGCGAGAGTCGACACAGCTCTGCAGAACCCGGAAGGCAGTACGGATCGCAAATACGTTCTTTACCGGCTTGAAGAAGCGCGACGCTATTCGGTGACAGGTGGGTTCGGAGCCCAACTGGCGCGCATCGGTCGCGGAAATCCTGCGTTGACGACTCCGGCCGGCGCCGCAGGCTTCAGTCCACGCGTATCCTTCGGTATAAGCCGGTCGAACTTCATGGGACTGGGGCACACAGTCGGCTTTCAGGGACGTCTTTCGAATCTTCAACGCCGCGGCCTGGTCACCTATCTGGCCCCCCAGTTCAAAGGTCACGATGAGCTGAGCCTTTCCTTCACCGCGCTGTACGAGGACTCTCGTGATATTCAGACGTTCAATTCACGCAAGGTGGAAACGTCTATCCAGCTCGCACAGAGGGCGACGAAAGCAACTACGCTGCAGTATCGAATAGGTTATAAACGGAACGTTGTCAGCGAACTGAAAATCACACCCGCGCTTATTCCCTTGTTCGCGCAGAATATTCAGCTGGGCATTCTTTCCGCTACCTTCATTCAGGACCGCCGCGACAATCCTGTCGATCCTCGCCGAGGCGTTTACAACACGCTCGACGGAGCGTACGCGCTGAATCCATTTGGCACTCCGACCAGCTTTACCCGGTGGCTTGGCCGCAACGCGACCTATCACCGATTGCGTCGGGACGTGGTGCTGGCTCGCTCAGTCAGCTTCGGCGTGATCAACCAGCTAAGTGAGGCAGAAGTACCTCTCCCGGAGCTCTTCTTCGGTGGCGGAGCCACTTCCCATCGCGGATTTCCCGAAAATCAGGCGGGCCCGCGCGATCTGGACACCGGCTTTCCGATCGGCGGCAGAGCGATCATGATATTCAACACCGAGCTACGCTTCCCTTTGATCGGTGATGACATCGGCGGTGTCTTCTTTCACGACGCAGGCAACGTCTACTCAAACTTTAAGAACATTTCGTTCCGCTTCAAGCAGCGTGACCTTGAAGACTTCGACTACATGGTTCATGCCGTCGGCTTTGGCATCCGTTACCGCACTCCGATCGGACCGATACGACTCGACTTGGCCTATAGCATGAACTCTCCTCAGTTCAATGGATTGAAGGGCAGGTATGAAGACCTGCTCGATCCTAACTTGCCCAACGTAGAATACGTCAAGCAGCGGATCAGTCGCTTCCAGTTTCACTTCTCCCTGGGTCAGTTGTTCTAAATGCGACGCCTTGCAATACTTCTGCTCGTTTCGATGGCCTCAGGCGAGATCATCGATCGCATTGCTGTGACAGTGGAGAAGCGCGTCATCACCGAGAGCGAGATATGGCGACAGATACGAATTGCTGCGTTTCTTAATGATCAAGAGCCCGATTTCAGCAGTGGAGCTAAACGCACAATGGCCGACCGACTGGTGGAACAGGTGTTGATTCGGCGCGAACTTGAAACCAGCAGCCGCGTTCCCACATCGATTCCAACCCCTTCGACCTACCAGCAGATTAAGGCTCGCTTCAAGACCGATGAAGAATACAAGCAGGCGCTGGCAAAATACAGAATCGCCGACGACGATGTGCGCGAAGCGTTGGCTTGGCAGGCAGCGTTGCTTGAATTTATTGATCAACGCTTTCGTCCTGGTGTGCAAATACCGCAATCGGAGATTCGTGAGCACTACGATCAGCAAGTCGCACAGAATCCCGGTAAGCTTCCGCCTTTCGAGGAAGCTAAGGACGAAATCGAACAAATACTCACTGCCCAGCGCGTCGACAACGCATTGGACCGCTGGTTGGGACAGGCTCGAACGCAAGCCCGGATGCGTTATAGAGACGAGGTGTTCAAATGAGGCGTCCGCTTAAGTGGACTCTTTGGATTCTAGGCGCGCTTGTAGGCCTCGCGCTACTGCTAGGATTGGCCGCCGTTTTGATTCTGCCGAGCGCGTGGTTTCGCGACAAAGTGCGCGACCGGATGGTAACTGAAATCGAGCGCGCCAGCGGTGGCAGAACTGAAATCGGCGCCTTTCGCTTCGACTGGAAAACACTTACCGCCGAGGTCTCTCCTTTCGTGCTGCATGGCACTGAACCTCCAAGCGAACGCCCGCTCTTCCGTGCTGAGTCCGTCGCAGTCGGCATCAAGATAATTTCCATGATGAAGCGCGATATCGACATCAACGCGGTTGTTGTCGATAGACCGCAAGTAAACATTCTGGTGGATGCGGAAGGAAAGACCAACTTCCCCGAACCGAAAATCAAACGCGCGTCCACCAAGAATCCAGTAGAACAGCTCGTTGATCTCGCGATCGGTAGGATTGAGCTAAAGGACGGGTGGCTCCAATACGCTGATAAAAAGATTCCATTGTCCCTGCGAGGCGAGAACCTCAAAGCAATCCTAGATTACAACCTGACCGGTACCAGCTATCGCGGCGGCTTATCGATGAGCAAATTGTTCATTGACAGTGGCAAGACACTGCCGATCCCTTTCGATTTGGATACGAAGGTCGGACTATATAAGGACCACATTCAGATCGAGAACGGACAACTGACGGTGGGGAACAGCAGTGTACAGTTCGCCGGCAACATTCAGGGGTTCAAAGATCCAAAGCTGCACTTCGATGTGAAGGCCGATGCGACACTTGCCGATCTCGGCGCTCCTTTGCGGCTCCCACGACCTCACGTTGGCTCCGTGAAGTTTGAGGGCGACGTTACTTATGATGCTCGCGAGAACCTTCGAATTGCTGGCCGCGCGCATGGCTCAGGGCTGGCGGTGCATCAAGGCGACGTACGCATAGAGAACATTG
Organism: Bryobacteraceae bacterium; assembly: GCA_035630195.1. Classification (GTDB taxonomy): domain Bacteria; phylum Acidobacteriota; class Terriglobia; order Bryobacterales; family Bryobacteraceae; genus DASQDN01. Next base: position 7,391 of record DASQLD010000310.1, on the reverse strand, counting down.
CCGTTAACTCTGACGTCGGGCTCACTACCGAAAAACTGGAGCTTCGGGGAACGCGCGTCAACGCTCTCTCGGGCACGTTCGCCGGCATGGCTGACATCGTCGACTGGAAAATCTTCAAAGTGAATGGGCGCGTCAACGGCCTTTCGCTCGCCACACTGTCGCGTATCGCAGGTATCAAGACGACGCCCTATAGCGCCCTCATCTCGGGGTCAGTCGAGGTTATCGGAACTATTGGATCTCGGGACCTGAAGGCGGGAGGCAAGCTCGCCCTCACGCCCACCGAGGGAGGCGTACCGGTGAGCGGTGACGTTGAAGTCGCCTTCAACGAAAAAGCCGGCTCGGTGGAACTCGGCAACTCACATCTCATGTTGCCTTCGAGCCGTCTCGATTTGAGCGGGACGCTCGGTTCAATGCTCAAGGTCCGCCTCGAGTCGAAGGAACTGAACGATCTGATACCCGCGCTCAGCATTGCGGGTAATCCGCCGGAGAAGTTGCCGATTAGCTTGCTCGAAGGCGGCTCCGCCGTCTTCGACGGCGTTGTTAATGGACCTCTGAAAAACGCCAGTGTCACGGGCGCCTTAACGCTGAGCAATTTCGAGGTTCAGAAGGAGAAAGTTGATCGACTCGTCGCCGATGTGAATGCAACTTCCTCGAATGTTCGCGTCGAGAGTTTCGCGCTAGGACAAGGTGGTCTACGTCTCGAAGGCTCTGCCGACATCGCGTTACAAAACTGGAAGGCCGAAGATACCGCGCCAATGAAAGCGAGTGTAAAGTTGCAAGGCGCGCAGATTCCCAAACTGCTTGCATCCGCCGGACAGAAGTTGCCACTTGAAGGACTGCTCAACGCAACTGCGGTCGTTGAAGGTTCACTCGGCAATCCGCGGGCGAATCTCAGGATCAATGTCGAGCAGCCCGTCATTTATGGCGAGAAGCTGGATCGGATTCGGGCCGAGATCCGCTACGCCGGCGCCGGCGTCGAAGTTATCAACGGGATTGCCGAACTTGGAACGGCACGCATTCTTCTGGCAGGCGCATACGAGCATCCGTTAGGAGACTACAAGAACGGACGTCTCCGATTTGACTTGGCGACACAGGGATTCGCGCTCGAGCGAGTCGCGAATGTCCAGAAGCTCCGACCCGGTGTTATGGGCCGGTTCGAGATCAAGGCAACCGGGTCTACCGTTGTCCGTAACGGTGCTTTGGAGCCCGATAAGCTGGATGGTCTGCTGCAGTTACGCGATCTCGTCGTCGATGGCCGCCCGGTAGGAAGCTTCACTCTGGACGCGAAGACATCTGGACGTCAATTGAATTTTGGTGTCATTGGAGATCTGCGCGGTTCGAAAGTAAAAGGATCCGGAGAACTCCAGCTTGCCGGCGACTACCAGAGCCGCGGGTCTGTCGAGGTTTCACGCATTGACTTCTCAACGCTTCTCGATCTCGCCGCCGCCGCAAAAGGTGGCGACCGTTTGCCTGTCGAAGGTTTCCTCGAAGGCCGGTTGAACTTTTCAGGGCCCGTCAAGAAGCCGGAGCTGCTCCGCGCCCGCCTGGACCTCCCTGTCTTGCAGGTCGTTCAGTCACGTAAGGCGGGCATTGTAAATCAGCCCCAGGAACTCAGCTTGAGAAACGCAGAGCCGGTTGTGGTCGAGTACGACGGGAAGAGTGTTCACGTCAGGAGCGCACACCTCGTGGGTCGTGAAACCGATGTGCGGATTTCCGGCGCGCTGAACACGAAAGAAAAAAGTCCTTGGGATCTTCGCGCCGACGGAACCCTAAATCTCGCGATTCTGCGCGACTTCAATCCGGATGTAATTTCGTCTGGTGGCGCCACCATCGCCGCTTCCGTTCGGGGATCGATACAGGATCCGCAGGTCACTGGCAGCGTCGAGTTGAAGAACGCGTCGTTTTACATGTCCGATATACCCAACGGAATCGATAACGCTAACGGTGTCATCCTGTTCGATCGACGGCGCGCAACTATTGAGAAACTTACAGCTGAAACTGGCGGCGGATCACTCACGATGGGTGGTTTCGTCGGTTTCGGAGGGCCTGAGTTGAGCTACAGGCTCACGGCGAGGGCCACCGACGTTCGTGTCCGATATCCCGAAGGTGTCAGTACGACCGTCAGTTCCAATTTGAACTTGTCCGGCACATCGTCGAAGAGCATTCTTTCTGGTGTCGTCACCATCCGGCGCGCTGGATTCAACCCGAAAACCGACATCGGCGGCGTACTCGCGTCATCGGCTCGGCCTGTGGCGACTCCAACTACTCCGAACCCCTTCCTCCGGGGCATGCAGCTCGATATAAGAATCGAAAATGCGCCAAACTTGCAATTCCATACCGCCCTTACTAGTGAGCTTCAGGCCGAAGCAGATCTCCGTGTGCGGGGAACTGCGGCAAAGCCCACCCTGCTCGGCCGCGTAGTCGTGAACCAAGGCGAAGTACAGTTTTTTGGCAACAAATACACGATTAATCGAGGGGAGATCGGCTTCTACAATCCGGCCAAAATCGAGCCCGTGCTCGACATGGATCTTGAAACTAGGGTTCGCGGTGTTCTCGTAACTATCAATTTCACAGGCCCGCTCAGTAAGCTAAACGTCTCTTATCGTTCGGATCCTCCCTTGCAGTCGAATGAGATCGTTGCTTTACTTGCTGTTGGTCGAGCGCCTGGGACAAACTCTTCCCTCGCTTCTGGTCAGACCGTAGCGACACAAAGTTTCCTCACTACCGGTACGAACACCTTGCTTGGCCAAGCCGTAGCAGCTCCGATTACTGGCCGTCTTCAACGGTTCTTTGGCGTCAGCAGGCTCAAAATTGACCCTCAGCTCTCAGGCATCAACGCCGTCCCTCAGGCGCGATTGACAATCGAGCAACAGCTTTCGCGGGACCTCACGCTTACTTACATCACTAATCTCTCGGAAGCGAACTCGCAGATCGTACGTCTCGAGTGGGACATTAACAAAAGTTGGTCCGTCGTCGCGCTGCGGGAAGACAACGGCGCTTTCGGAGTAGACTTCCTGTTCAAGAAGAGATTCAAGTGAAGCTTCGAACCGCACAAGGCAAGCTCAAAATCGAGCACAGCATCATCGACGGAGTCCGGGATCTACTAAAACGTCTGCTCAATGACAATCCTGGAACGATTCGGTCTGTGATCCCAGGAGTCATCAAACCGGTTCGAGACGCGAAAGGCGAGGTGCGAATGCGAGTTACCGTACCCACCACAAACGGCTGGAAAGCGATCGCGCTCAGCGCCGGCGCGCGCCAGGAGCTGTTCATCAGCACTACGTTGTCCAAAGAAGATCTCGAACGCAAACTCAACGACCTTTGCCGCGGCGCCTGACGCAACAGTTCGAGGTCTCAATTCGCTAAAATAGATGCCACTATGCCAGGAACCGCTGGATCCTCTCCTCAACAACAAGAGGTTACGAACCTGTTAGTCGAGTGGAAGCAGGGAAATAAAGCGGCTATGGATCTGCTGACGCCGCTTGTCTACAATGAGCTCCGACGTCTGGCAGAGCGTTATCTCAGGAACGAAAGGTCTGCCGCCACCCTCCAGCCAACCGCGCTTGTCCACGAGGCTTATCTGCGGCTGGTTGCGCAGAGCATGCCAGATTGGGAAAGCCGAGCCCACTTTTTCGGAGTAGCCGCGCATCTGATGCGGCAGATTCTCGTCGATCACGCGCGGAAGCATCGCAGCGCAAAACGCGGCGGTGGCATCGACAAGATGTCAATCGATGAGATCGTCGGCCTCGGCGCCGAAAAACCCGGAGATATTATCGCTCTTGATGATGCGCTACAGGCGCTCCAGGAGATCGATGAACGCAAGGCAAAGGTTATTGAGCTGCGTTTCTTCGGCGGCTTAAGCGTCGATGAAACAGCGGTTGCCTTGGGAGTATCTCCCGCCACAATCGGACGGGAGCAACGCCTCGCGGAAGCTTGGCTTCACCGCGAACTTAGTAACGTAGGATGATGAAGGCCGATCGGTGGAAAGTAGTTGAGGATTTATTCCACCGCGCTCTCGAGATTCCGGAGCACGAGCGGATGGCTTTCCTCGAAGCCAACAGCGGAAGCGATCCGGATCTGCTTCGCGAGGTCCAATCGCTGATCAACAGCGACACCGCCGCCTCTACCAGTTCATTCGCCGCGGCTGCCGTTAAGAAAGCGCTCGTCAATTTCCATGCAGTAGAGACTGCCGCGACTGCGCCCGGTCGCAGAGTAGGCCGCTACCGTCTCGAAAAGGAAATAGGACGCGGCGGCATGGGCGCCGTGTATCTCGCCACTCGCGACGACGATACGTACGAGAAGAAGGTCGCAATCAAGCTGGTCCGTAGAGGCATGGATACGGATTTCACCCTCGCTCGATTTCGCCAGGAACGCCAGATTCTCGCGCAACTCGAGCACCCGAACATCGCTCGTCTACTCGACGGCGGAGCAACCGAAGATGGTCTGCCTTACCTCGTCATGGAGTACGTGCAGGGCGTCTCCATCAGCGAATTCGCCCAGAGTAACGAGCTGTCGCTCGAACAGCGGCTAAGGCTCTTCCTCCAAATCTGCGATGCGGTCGAATATGCGCATCGAAACTTTGTTGTTCACCGCGACTTGAAGCCGGGCAACATCCTTGTTGACGATAAGGGCATTCCGAAACTACTGGACTTCGGTATTTCGAAGTTGTTGGTCTTCGAAGGCGGCAACCCAACCGAGACAATCACGCACGATGTCCGTATGCTGACACCGGACTACGCAAGTCCCGAGCAGGTTCGCGGCGATCCAATTACCGCAGGGGCCGATATCTACTCCCTCGGCGCCGTGCTCTTCGAGCTGCTCACTGGCATCAAGCCTCATCGCATTGATAGGCCGACGCCAATTGCAGTCGAGCGAGCCGTTTGCGAAGTCGACGTACAGAAGCCCAGCGAGGCTGCCCGGGAGATAGGCAAGCCCGCGCTCGCGCGCAAGTTGCAAGGCGATCTCGATAACATTCTTCTGCTTGCAATGCGCAAGGAAGCAAAGCGACGCTATGCATCTGTGCACGAGCTTGCCGCCGACATTCGGCGTTACTTGGACCATCTGCCGGTCTCGGCTCGCGCCGATAGCTTCACCTATCGAACGAAGAAATTTTTGCGCAGAAACTGGGGGCCGTTAAGCGCCGTGGCGGCGGTGATAATCGTACTCCTCATCGGCGTCCTGATGGCACAGCGCGAGGCCCGTATTGCGAAAAAGCATTTCGACCAGGTTCGACGCCTGGCCAATACATTTGTCACTGGCGTACACGACGAGATTCGAAATCTTCCGGGTTCTACGCACGCGCGGCGCATGATCGTCAACACAGGGCTCGAATACTTGGAAGCTCTGGCCGTAAACTCTGATGGCGACCTCGATTTGCAGCGCGAATTGGGAGCTGGCTATATCCGTATCGGAGACGTCCAGGGTAGTGTCCTTGAGGCTAATCTCGGAGATCCTAAGGGCGCTCTCGAAAGCTATAACAAGGCGTTGAAGATGCTGGAACCCGTCGCCCGTCAACGCCCTGAGGCCTTCGATCTTCAGGTGGAGATTCTGAATATCCATCGCAGGATCGGCGACATTCACGGATACACAACCAGTAGCGATCAGGCGCTCAGGTCTTATGCTCACGCGCGCGAGGTTGGAGAGACATTGCTGGCGACAAGGCCGCACGACGACGCGCTGCGGAGGAGCGTCGCCGACCTGTGCCAAGCTCAGGGTCGGACTCTGCGACTAGCTGAGGATCTGGATGGTTCTTTGAGCGCTTCCACTCGCGCCCTCGACCTGTATCGTTCGGCCTTTGACAAGGACCCCGAAGATCTCTCAATTCGACGTGAGATCGCAAACGCCGTTTCAGCGGCCGGCATGGTATTGACGCGTCTTGGCCGAAGATCGGAAGCCCTTCAAAGCTATCAGGAAGCGGTCAGTCACTTCGAGTATATTGCCGCTCACGGAGAACAGCAGAACAGCGGCGCCAAAAGGGGCTTGATGCTCGCCTACAGCCACGTGGGCGATTTTCTGCATGAACCCGGAGTCGCTACGCCCGCCGAAGCGTCCAGTGCTCTCAAGTGGTATCTCAAAATGTATGAGGTTGCACAACAGCTGTATCGATCCGATCCTGCCAATTATCGTGGTTTGACCGATATCGGCATCGCGACCATGAGAGTCGCAAATGCCACGACACAATCGGAAGAGAAACTCCACAGGTATGCAGAGGCTTTGGGATATCTCCGGAAAGCCGCTCAGACGAACAAGGACCTGATGGTGGACATGAACACGGCCTACATTCAAACCAAAATGGGCGATATCATGGCGAGCCACGGCGATCACCAGGAAGCGGTTCGGTACTATCGCGAAGCTATTCCGACGGGAGAACGATTGCTATTGACGGACCCGAAGAACAGCAGCGTCCGGCGCACCCTCATCGATGGTCTTCGTCGCCTCGGCGAAGATGCCGCGCGTCGACAGTCAACCGCCGAAGCGCGCCTGATACGAGACAAGCTACTGCGCCTGGCAGATGAGTTGAAGGATCCGAACGCCAGTGTTCGCGTTCTGGCTCTAGTGCCCAAGGCTCATCTCGGAGTAGCGTCAATCTATGCCGCGCAACGCGATACGACCGCCGCTCGCCAATGGTACGAGCGAACCATCGCAGGTTTCCGTCGCATCGAGAACCGCGCCGGTTTCGCCTCAGGGCCGGAACTCATTGAAGCACAGAATGCCCTTGCGAAACTCCAATAGTCTCCCGAATAAATGAAAGGGCGGCCTCGAAACGGGACGCCCTCTTCGTTAATTGGACGGTCTTTATTTGACGGGCTTCGGTTTGGGAGCGACTGGCTTCTTGGTGGCAGCAGGCTTTGCGACTTCTGCTGGTTTCGCTGCAGGAGCAACAGGGGCCGAAGCCGCCGGCGCGCTGAGTGAGGGTGTAGCAGGAATCATCGGCGCTTGTGCCGGTCCAAAGTACGCGTCGTTCATAACCACCGTTGCATTCTTAGCCATAAGCTCAACCGCTTGCCGCGCCTGATCGGGCTTGATTCGCTCCTCGATTTGCGCCCGCTGCGATTCAAATGTCGGGGCCTCGCGCTTGTCGACTCGGATCAGATGATACCCGAACTGCGTTTTGATTGGTTCGCTCACCTCGCCGACAGGCTGGGTAAACGCGGCCTTCTCGAACTCGGGCACCATCGAGTTCTTCTTAAACGTCCCGAGATCGCCGCCGTTAGCGCCCGACTGTGCGTCATCCGATTCCGCTTTCGCGAGAGTTGCAAAGTCCGCGCCGGCGACAAGTTTCTTCCGGATCTCCTGAGCCTTGGCGAGCGCCTGCTCTTCCGACAGTTCTTGCTTGCCTTCACGAACAGGGACCGGCGAACCCTTGAACTTGATCAGAATGTGGCGAGCGG
>DASQLD010000309.1:0-6646 GCA_035630195.1 Bryobacteraceae bacterium | reverse complement strand
GTAGAGCCAGTTGCGTACCTTCTCTTCGTTCGCAGCGTGCCCGCTACGCAAGGGAAGTCCCCCGCCGATCCAGGCGGCGCGTACCATCTTGATGGCGCCGAACTCGCCGGATTTGACGCGGTCATATGCCTGGCGGTAATCGACTCCATAACGCTGCTGATAATCGACAGAGATACGCTTCGATTTGTCAGCCTTTTTCGCAGCAGCCAGCACGCGCTGACATCCTGCAACATCGACTCCTGCGGGCTTCTCCATGAAGATATGCTTGCGCGCTGCCACGGCCATTTCAAAGTGCTCCGGATGCATATAGGGCGGCGTGGCAATATAAACGGCGTCCACATCCGACGCGAGAAGATCTTTCGCGCTCTTGAATGTCTTTGCTCCCGTGAACTTAGCCGCGGCCTTCTGCAGCATGTCATCGTAAATATCCGCGACTGCCGCGACTCGGCAGAACTCGTTCTTGGCGAAGAGACCAGACACGTGAGTTCCGCGATTTCCCACACCAATCACACCTAAGGTCAAAGCCGAGTTTGCCTGCGATCCCCGAACTATTTCCGGCTTTAAGATCAGCAGGCCAGCGCCGGCGGCGGCTGATCCGGAAACAAAACCGCGGCGGCTGCTTTCGTTATTCATTTCTTGCTCCTCCATCTAGTCTCTTCAGCGCTCCCATTATACTGGGGTTTCAAACATGAAGCTGTCGATTCTGGTCCCCGTCTACAATGAACGGGCAGTTGTAGAACGTAGTCTGTCCCTTGTTCTGGCAGCGCCGTTACCGGAGGACATGGACCGGGAATTAATACTCGTCGACGACTGCTCGACAGACGGAACTTCGGAAATCTTAGATCGCTTCGCAAAGTCAGACGAGCGAATCCGTTTGGTTCGGCATCCCGTAAATCGAGGAAAAGGCGCAGCCGTACGAACGGCAATTCAGCATGCTAACGGAGATTTCTGTCTCGTCCAGGACGCCGATCTTGAGTACGATCCAAGCGAATATCCCCGCCTGTTAAAGCCGATGTTGGATGGCTACGCCGATGCAGTGTTTGGCTCGCGCTACATGCGAGGCGAACAAACGCGCGTGCTGCCGTTCTGGCATTCCATGATCAACAAAGGCCTGACGCTTGTCTCCAACATGTTCTGCAACCTCAACGTTACAGACATGGAGACCTGCTACAAAGTATTCCGCACTGACTTACTCAAGAGCATCCCGATCCGGTCAGATCGCTTCGGATTCGAGCCTGAGATCACGATGAAATCGGCGAAGCGTAAGCTGCGCATTTACGAAGTGCCGATAAGCTATCACGGGCGCACGTACGAGGAGGGCAAGAAGATCGGTTGGAAGGATGGTGTCAAGGTATTCGGCGTCATTCTGCACTTCTGGCTGATCGATGACTTGTACATCGAACCTTATGGACGGGGCTCGCTGAACAACATCACTGGAACACCGCAATACGTTTCATGGATGACGTCGCTGCTGCGGCCGCATGTCCGCGATACCGTGCTCGAACTCGGCGCAGGAATTGGAAACGTGGCCGGCCGGCTAATGGGCAAGCGCACGCATTACATCGCCTCGGAAAAAGACGCTCTTTATCTCCACGCGCTTCGCAATCGTTTTCTTCGTACGCCGAATGTATCGGTCCGGCAGCTCGATCCATCCACACCGGCTGACTTTGAACCGCTTCGTGAAGCGGTCGATACCGTCCTGTGTCTGAATGTGCTGGAGTATGTCGAGAATCCCGCGGAAACCTTGGCCAGTATCCGTCAAACGTTACAGATGGGCGGTGTGTTGCTTGTCCTTGTTCCGCAAGGGCGCGGGTTGTACGGAACCATCGACAAGACCCTCGGTCATAAGCGTCGCTTCGCAGCCGGTGAACTACAGGGTTTGCTGGAGAGCAACGGCTTCGAAATTGTTCGTTGGGCTCAGCTCAACAAGATTGGTGTTCCTGCTTGGTGGATCTATGGTCATATGCTCAAAAGCAAGAACATCAGTAAGATCACTTTGAAACTATTCGATAAGACGGTGTGGCTTTGGCGCTGGGTAGAGCGTTTGTTGCCTTGGCCGGGCCTATCTTTAATCGCTGTAGCGCGGCGGGTGCGGTAGCGAATCCTACTCCTGGGCTATCAACGCGGGGCACGATCGAGAAAGAGCAAATTCCTTGTCGGACACGCGCAATAACGCGCCGGCATTGATACGGCTCAAGAGCGCCGGCCCCACGGCCTCGAATCCTGTCGCGGCAGTAGATTCGCCCCCGGGGAACCAGAGCTGAACGTCCGAACATGGGACGACTACGTGACCTTTCCCGGAACTCTCCAATCTCCCATGACGCATCACCCAGTAGTCGGACTGGCCGTGCAGGACAACAAGTGGAATGGTGGGCTGATAATACGCAAGCAGCCTCCATGGAACAGTCGACGCCGGCGAAGCGATGACCGTCAGCCGTTCGCGCCGCGCATACTCATTGAGCAGCGCCAACGCGGGAGCGACACGTCGTTCTTGAAGACGGACCGCTTCAGCGCTAGTCAGGCGCATCACGCTGGTCGGTGGATAGAAGAAAAGTGCGACACTGCACACCGCGGGGACCACGACAGCGCCGACTGTCCATCCGAGTGAGTTCCATCGACGAAGTACCGCCGCCACGACAAGTCCCCCGACCAGGCAAAGCGGAGTCACGACAGTCAGCACGTGCCCAGGCTCGGCGGAATGGAAAAGTGTCGCGGAAAGCAGTGACGGTACTGCCCACAGGAGTAGGAACAAGCCTATTGGACGGAATTGAGCCGACAACTCTCGGGAGCGAGCCAGGAACATCATCCAGGCCCAACATGCTGCCGGACCGAACGACCAGATAAGCGCACGTCCCGCCATCTTCAACGCGGGCGTGACAGAGGCTCCAAAAAGCAGTGAGGTCTCTGTGAACTGCTGGTCCGAGTAATCCCGCAAAAGCGCCAAGTAAGCGGAGACCCCTCCGACCGCCCATACGCAGGCTCCAACCCACACTGCAACCGTAACAGCCAGTGCCAAGCCGCAATGGATCCACTCGACCGGTGAAGTACGGCGACGGATCCCGACCGCGAGGCACAGAGGAGCCAATAACAACATTACGGTCGGGCGAAACCCGGAAAACAGCCCTAGCGCTGCCCACGTCCCGACGATCCATCCTCGGTTTGAGCCCTGGTTCCAGGCTCTCCAGACCAGCAATCCGATGCAAGCCGATGCTGTCGCCAAAAATCCCCGCACTGGATTCAGGAGCCCCTCGGTCCAAACCGCGGGATGAAAGATAAGGAGGATCGCAGACACAATCGCTGCACGCCAACCGGCGATCTCCTCGGCCAATCGAGCAAGGGCCAACACGGCGCCCAGCGTCGCAATGATTCCGGCGAAGGTGAATAGCGTAGGTAGATCGCTGATGAAGACATGTAGCAGTCGGGTCAAACCGACAAATAATGGATATCCAGGAGGCTGCGGTTTGTGAAGCGACGGATTGAAGTCTTCGAGAGCAAATGCAAAATTCGCCGCGTCAAACGTCACCAACACGGCAGGCGTTAGCGGAAATCGCGATAGAAATAGCACGCCGATTACGGCAAGCCCAAACGTAGCGCCGACCGCCCGACTCCCCACCCCGAATTGAATCACCCGCCCGATTCTACCGGCTGGAACTCACAGTTATCAATACCGGGATTAATGTATGCAGCAGGGCAAGCATACAGCCGTTACCGTAACCAGCCCTAGTTCAGCCACGCCACTTCACCGCCATGTTTAGCAATTCGGTCTTCCTACTCCTCGTTCTGTGTTCGAATGCGATCTCTCAGAGGGTGTGGGTTCGAAATGTTCCTGAAATCGCGATGCCATCCCAGGTCGATTCGAATAGTCCCGCTTTCTGGCTGAATGACGAACTACACCTTTTCAATTCAACCGGTGACGGGCCGCTTCTCACTCGGGGCAGCGATCAATTTTCATTGGCCACACCGGAGCGCTCCACCATTGCAAGACAACGGCCGTGGCCCGCATGGATCGAAGCCGTCTGGGTAGACGAGCAAACCGGAGCCCTCCTCGCCTGGTATCACCAGGAGCGCGAGAATCTTTGCGGCGCACAGCGTCCGGCGCAGCCTCACATCGGAGCCGCCGTTTCTTATGACAGCGGAAAAACATTCTTCGACCAAGGCGTGGTTCTCTCCTCACCCGTAGCTCCGGATTGCTCATCGAAGAACGGATATTTCTCCGGGGGACATGGAGATTTTTCCGTCGTGCTCGACCGGGATAAGCAGTACTTCTATTCATGTTCGGAAACTACGGAGGCCCATCGGAGACGCAAGGCGTATCCGTCGCCCGGATGGCGTACGACGATCGCTTCCACCCTGTGAACTCAGTTTGGAAGTATAACGCCGGCTCGTGGGATGAGCCTGGCGTCAGTGGTCGAGTCAGTCCCCTTCTCGCAGCGACCGTGAACTGGCAGAGCGAAAATACCGACTCCTTCTGGGGGCCCTCCGTCCACTGGAACAAGTACCTTGGCGCTTACGTGATGCTGCTCAACCGTTCCTGCTGCTCCAGGGGATTCCCGCAACGTGGAATCTACTCAGCTACAACCCCGATCTCAACGATCCGAACGGCTGGACACGACCACGAAAAATCCTGTCGGATTCCGGATGGTATTCGCAAGTACTGGGCATAAGGCCTGGCGAGACAGACACCGTTGCCGGACGTTTTGCGCGCCTGTATATATACGGCCGCTGTCGCTGGGAGCTTGTGTTCTTCCGTGACGAGGAAGACGAAGAAACTCCTGCGAATCCTTAGCTATCTCTTGCTCCCGCCTCGCAAGCGTCCTAGCAGTCCCCCGATTCGACTCCCTCGTACGTATTGGTGCGTTTGCATCGACGGTGGCGGCGTGTTCAATGCCGCCGATGTCACCGTCGCAATCGAACGATCGATAGCAGGGCTTCCTAAGGCTGCTGTCGAAATCGCCACCGAAGGAACCTCGACATCCAGCAAATCAGTGGGATTCAACCGATCTGCAAGGGCTCTCCGTATTTCCGCCAGAGCCTTGATCTGCTGATCGAGATCGGCGATCTGCGTATCGAGTTTCAGTACCGCGCCGAGTTGTTCCTCATAAGCGACGCGGGAAGCGGACTTCGTCACTCGCGTCATCCACATGACGCCGCGCGCGTCTAACGATATTTCCGCCCAACAATTGCGATCGAGGTCATAGAACAGGTGCGTAAAGGTGGTGAACCGGGGGGCTGAATCACGGTGGGCGCCCCAAATCGAAGATTTTCCGACAAGAATCGCGTCGTTTACGCATTCGTATTCGAACAGTAATACGTTGCGTTCTAATTCGCTTCATCAAGTATTCTCGTCACGATATTTCGCTGCGGCGCTATACTGCGATCTCGATGCCTGATTTTCACGGGGAACCCTACATCTACCTGGCGGGTCTGACACATGACTCTGCATTGATTGCCTGGGGCGCATTTTACTTCCGCGTCAAAGAAAACGACGGAACCCACAAGCTACTCGATGCCGAAGACATGGAGCCTGCGCTACGCGAGACCATCGGCCGAAAATCAACTCCATACGGTCCGGCGCGTGTCGTTGTCCGGGATAGCTCCGGGTCGGAAGTCGCGACGGCGCGCGTGTTCGACGCCAATCATTGCTGGGTCACCGGCCTCAATCCCGATACCCCCTACACGTATGAAGTGTTCATTGCTCCGACAAGAAAGCGAAGCGCCGACGGGGCTGAAGAGGAGTGGGCGAAAGGCGAACGCTGGGATTGGGCGATACAGAACGGTCAAGCGAATCTCTTTGTCGGCGATCGCTACGACAACCGCTTCCGTACATTCCCCGATCCCAGACAACCCACGCCGCCCTTCACTTTTGCAGTAATAGGCGACTTTGGCGTAGGTATCAAGAAGCTGTCTACCGAAGACCACCGTCAGCGAGAGATAGCAAGCGCTCTCCGCCAAGCCGTCGCTGATCACGATGTCCGGTTCCTGATCACAACCGGCGATAACATCTACGCCGGCAGCCGCTTCTTATGGATTACTGGTTCCGAAGGTGATGAAGACGATGACTGGTTCTTTACGTTCTTTCAGCCGTATCGGTATCTGATCAATCAAATACCCGTGTATCCCTGCATCGGGAACCACGATTCGGCCGAGATGGAAAGTCCTGACGATCGCGACCAGATCATGGACAACTTCTATTTGCGGGAACGTTTTGCCGGTGAAGAGAAATATGGCCGCGCGTCCATCGGTCCAGGATTGTTCTACCGCTTCAACTTCGGTCGGGACGCCGAGTTCGTATCGATCGATACCTCCAAAGAAAACTTCTTCACTGAGCGTCTGTTCGAAGTCCCAAAGCACATGGACTTCATTGCGAACGCATTTGCACCCGGATCTCAGCGACGCTGGCGAGTTCCCTTCTGCCACCATCCGCGTTTCAGCGCCGGTCCGCGGCATCGCAACACAGACTCAATGGAAAAGCTATTGCCACTATTCAACCAGGCAGGCGTCAAGGTGATGTTCAGCGGTCATGAGCACAACTTTCAGCACTCACGACATAAAGCCATCGATTACTTGGTCAGTGGAGGCGGAGGGAAACTCCGCAAGAGTAAACCATCGCAGAACGGCTTCGAGGAGGCCCATACAATTTCTTGGG
>DASQLD010000308.1:0-20351 GCA_035630195.1 Bryobacteraceae bacterium | reverse complement strand
TCAGTTCGCCCGGTGGACGCCCTTTCGACACAACATACTCGCCACCGGTGGTCGCCGATGTTGAGGGATCGCGGTTGCTGATCGCCGGCGGCGGCGATGGAACGGTCCATGCAATCAAAGTCTGGACGGGCGAACCGTTGTGGAAATACTACATGAGCAAACGGGGTGTAAACACCGGTGTTGCTCTAAACGGCAATCTCGCCATCGTCACGCATAGCGAAGAGAATCTGGATACAAGCGAGATGGGTCTGATCGCAGCTGTCGATGCGCGCTCGAAAGGCGACATTACCAAAGAGCAGATCAAATGGTCGAAAGTAGGGTTCCAGGGAGGCTTCTCCTCACCAATCGCCGATGGCGATCGTCTGTATCAGGTAGACAACGGGGCGAATCTGTTTGCCTTCGATATCAACACGGGTCGCACATTGTGGCAACAGAATCTCGGAACCATTCAGAAGGCATCTCCGGTGCTGGCCGACGGCAAACTCTATGTGGGCTCGGAAAATGGGAAGTTTTTCATTCTGCGACCGGGCCAGGAAAAAGTCGAGATCCTGAGCGAGCATCAATTCAATGCGCCAGAGCAGATCATTGCCTCACCGGCGGTATCGAACGGCCGGATCTTTCTCGTCACCACCGAGGGCCTCTACTGCATCGGTTCAAAGAAGGTGGCTACTCCGAATCCTGTCGTCACCGTAAATCGGAAGGCGCCGGCGGGCGCGGCTGTAGCTCACGTGCAAGTGATTCCCGCTGAGCTTGCATTGAAGCCGGGCGAGAAGGCGCAATTTAAAGTGCTGACGTACGATGCCAAGGGCCAACTAATCGGTCCGGCGACAGGAACGCAGTGGTCGCTTGACAAAGTGAAGGGTACGCTCGCAGGAGATAGTTTTGCCGCACCGAGCGAGGCTACGGCCGGCAATGTCGTCGCGACGGTTAATGGAGTGAAGGGCGTTTCTCGCGTACGCGTTCTGACGCCAGTTCCGTTCCAGGAAAACTTCGATTCTATTGCAGCCGGAGCGGTTCCCCCAACGTGGATCAATACTCTTGGCAAATTCAGCGTGCGGGAAGTAGACGGCGCGAAGGTGCTGGTGAAGCATGCCGACAACGCGTTTACAAAACGCGCGCGGGCTTACATCGGCCCTACAGATTCGAGTAACTATACGATTGAAGCCGATTTCCGCGCGATCGAGAAGCGCCGCCAACTCGGCGATGCCGGTGTGGTTGCGCAGCGCTACAACTTGATTCTGTTCGGCAATCATCAGCGCCTGGAGTTGCAATCCTGGCAGCCGGAGACGGCTCGGACCGTATCGACGCCATTTCAATGGAAGGGTGACGTCTGGTATCGCATGAAGCTGAAGGTCGAGCCGGTTAACGGAAAGATCGTGGCGCGCGGCAAGGCTTGGCCCGCTGCCGATCCCGAGCCAGACAAGTGGCAGGTGGAGCGAACCGACGAATTTCCGAACACCGAAGGTAGCCCCGGAATTTACGCAGATGCTCCCTTCGAAGTGTTCATCGATAATGTGAAAGTGACCGCGAATCGATGATGATTCCCAACATGAAGAAGAGTCTTTCCATTTTTCTCGCAACTGCGCTGGTCCTTAGCGCGGCCGATCCCGGGACGGGTGACTGGCCCATGTGGGGCGGCACTGCCGACCGCAACATGGTCTCAAACATGAAGAACCCGCCCACGAGCTGGGACGTCGCAGCGAAGAAGAACATTCGCTGGATGTCTGCTGTGGGCTCTCAGTCCTACGGCAATCCGGTCGTGGCGGGCGGCATGGTCTTCATCGGGACGAATAACGAAGGTTTACGCGATCCCAAACAGCCTGGGGATCGTGGTGTGCTGATGGCCTTCCGCGAGTCGGATGGAGAGTTCCTATGGCAGCACACGTCCGAGAAATTGGCTGCCGGTCGTGTAAACGATTGGCCATTCCAAGGTGTCGCCTCGTCTCCGCTGGTGGAAGGAGAACGCCTGTATTATGTTTCGAATCGCGCCAAGCTCGTGTGTGTCGACATCAAAGGCTTCACCGACAACGAGAATGACGGCCCGTTCAAAGACGAGAAGCTGACAGGCCCGAAGGATGCTGACATCATTTGGGAGTTCGACATGATGGAAGAAGTCGGATCGCACCCGCACAACCTGGCGAACTCGTCTCCGGTAGCGTACGGCGAACTGATTTATCTGAGCACGTCGAACGGGCAGGACGAAAGTCACGTAAACGTTCCGTCGCCTCGCGCGCCTTCGATCATTGCATTGAACAAAACGACCGGCAAGCTGGTATGGGAAGACAACTCGGTCGGCGAAAAGATTCTTCATGGCCAGTGGTCATCACCGGCGGTCGGAAAGGTCGGCGATACGGTTCAGGTTGTCAGCGGTCAAGGCGACGGCTGGGTGCGTGGGTATGAAGCTGTTAGCGGCAAGAAGCTTTGGGAATTCGATCTCAACCCAAAGGACTCAGTGTGGCCGAAGACACGCAATGAAGTGATCAGCACGCCGATCATCGTTGACAACGTGGTCTATCTGGCGAATGGCCAAGATCCGGAGCATGGCGAGGGTGTCGGCCATCTGTATGCGATCGATCCGACCAAACGCGGAGACAGCACAAAGACAGGTCTGATCTGGCACTACGACAAGATTCGCCGGTCTATATCAACAGGCGCTTACAAAGATGGAATTCTGTACTACGCGGATTTCAGTGGATTCCTTCATGCTGTTGACGCAAAGACGGGCAAGCCCTTTTGGGTACATGACATGCTCGCCGCAGTTTGGTCTTCTCCCACTGTCGTCGACGACAAAGTTTACTTGGGCGATGAGGACGGCGACGTTGTAGTCCTGCAGCATGGCAAGGAAAAGAAGATCATCAGCGAGATGAACATGGGCAGTTCCGTCTACTGCAGCGTGGTTGCAGCCAATGGGGCTCTGATCATCGCGAATCGCAACCAGTTGTATTCCATAGGAGCAAAGAGCGCAGCACCAGCGCCGGCCGCAGCGAAAAAGACCGAGTGAGCGCGCGCGTCCTTCAGGGATTCGGATCGTTCGCGCATCTAAGTGAGATCGCGGAGGAACTCGGCTTCGCACGTAGTCTGCTCGTCTCGGATGTGCCTGTCTACGCAGAGCAAGTACCGAATGTAATACTGTTCTCGGACTTTGCTGCCAATCCTGATTCGGCGGCTGCCGAGCGGGGAAGCATGCTCGCGCGCGAAGCAAAGATCGATTCGATCATTGCGCTGGGCGGGGGGAGTTCTCTCGACTGCGCCAAAGCCATCAACTTCCTACTGACGAACGGCGGTAATATGAGCGACTATCGCGGCTATGGCAAAGCGCGCAAGCCCATGCTGCCGTCGATCGGCGTGCCGACTACGGCAGGAACCGGTAGTGAAGCGCAATCCTTTGCAGTCATCTCTGACACGGAGACCAAGACGAAGATGGCTTGCGGCGATCCCAAAGCTGCTTTCGCCGTAACGATCCTCGATCCTGAGCTGACGCGCACCGTTCCCCACAACGTTCGAGCCGCATCGGGATTCGATGCCTTATCCCATGCGGTGGAGACACTGGTAACGACACGCCGAACGGCTCTCTCGCTGACATACGCTCGCGAAGCCTGGAGACTGATGGCGGACGCGTATATGAAGACGGACGACCGGTCCCTTGAAGCGATGCAGCTCGGATCGTATCTCGCTGGACTGGCGATTGAAACGTCGATGCTTGGGGCGGCCCATGCGTGCGCCAATCCGCTGACCAAAAATTATGGCATCATCCACGGCGAAGCTTTGTCCGTTCTGCTGCCACATGTCGTGCGATGGAACGCGTGTCCCGAGTATTCCGAGTTCCATCCAGATCTCGCCGCATTCCTCCGCGATCTGGCAACAGGAGCAGGTTTGGCCGCAACGCTGCGGAGTTTCGGTGTACCAAAGGACGATCTGCAACGTCTTTCGGAAGAGGCCGCCGAACAATGGACTGGCAAGTTCAATCCGCGGCCGCTCGATGCATTGGAGATCTACGAATGCGCCTGGTAATTCTCTTGTCAATCGCATTTGCCTGCCACGCCGATTGGGTGCAATTCCGAGGTAATCCCGAATTGACCGGTGTAACGACCGCAACCCCGCCAAAGGCTCCGCGGGTGCTGTGGACTTATGAGACCGGCGACGCGGTGGAGTCGTCGGCTGCAATCGTTGGTGGTGTCGTCTATGTGGGTGTCGGGACCGGCGAAGTAGTCGCGCTCGATCTGCAAACCGGAAAGCTGCGCTGGAAGTACAAAGCCGGCGAGGGTATCGGAGAGTCGTCTCCAGCCGTAGTTGGCGGTGTCGTCTACATCGGGGATTTGACAGGCACTCTGCACGCAATCAACGCTGCCGATGGTAAGCCGAAGTGGGTCTTCAAAACGGCCGGAGAAATTAAGTCTTCGCCAGTCGTTACCGAGGGAAAGGTAATTGTAGGGTCCTACGACGGCAGTCTCTATGCCGTCGACGCGGCAACGGGGGCCCAGGCTTGGCAGTACCGAACCGGCGCCCAAGTGCATGCGACTCCGGCCGTGGTCGGTGGACTCACTTTCATCTCCGGGTGTGATGGCATTCTACGGGCGATCCGGATTGCCGATGGCAAACAGGCATATGAAGTTCAAATAGGATCGTACACCGGCGCGTCTCCTGCGATCCATGGACAGTTTGCGTATTTCGGCACTTTCGACAATGAAGTGATGGGCGCGGATCTCCAAAAGCGCAAAATCGCTTGGCGGTACGAGAATCCTAAACTGAAGTTCCCGTTCTATGCGACGGCCGCTGTTGTGAACGGTAAGGTTTACATTGGCGGCCGCGACAAGCTGATGCACGCTTTCGACGCCAAGTCAGGGAAAGAATTATGGAGCTTCGCGACCAAGGCTCGGATCGATTCCTCCGCCGTCGTGACACCGGATGGCCGTCTATTCTTCGGATCGAATGACGGCAATCTGTATGCGGTAGATGCTGCAACGGGCAAGGAAGTATGGAAGTTCAGCGCCGGCGCTCCGATCTCGGCATCGCCTGCGATGGACGGCGATCGTATTGTAATAAGTGCGCAGGATGGACGTGTCTACTGTTTGGGCAAGTAGCCGATGCGTTACGCCGCCCTGCTGCTGATTTGCGCAACCGTATGGGTCCAGTCCCCTTCGCTGGAGCGGCTATTTACTCGCCCTTACGCATGGGGTACCCGACCATCCACACTTCGATGGGCGAAGAAGGCCCCGGTGCTCATTTTCCTCTGGAATGCAGAGGGCAAACGCTTTCTAGATCTCTACGCCTTCCACGCTGATCGCAAGAAACTTGTGCGTCTGACGAACCTCGAGGCGGACAAGGACGATCTCAACCTGAGTGAGGAACAGCGCGACGATCGTTTGCGGCGCTACCTTGCTCCCCCAGCCGGGCTCGCAGACTATTCTGTATCGCAGGACGGACGCCGCG
Source organism: Bryobacteraceae bacterium (assembly GCA_035630195.1). GTDB lineage: Bacteria > Acidobacteriota > Terriglobia > Bryobacterales > Bryobacteraceae > DASQDN01. Next base: position 14,921 of record DASQLD010000308.1, on the reverse strand, counting down.
TAGCATTTTCGCATAAGGGCGATCTCTACCTCGTCTCAACGGACAGTTCGTCCGAGTTGTTGAGATTGACGCGCACAAAGGCATCGGAGTCGTCCCCGGCGTTTTCACCTGACGGTAACGCGCTGGCTTCGATTCGAGGCGGACAGGTAATTATTCAAAACCTCTCAAACGGGCAGATCTGGCAGGCGACGGAGATCGATTCAGGAACACTGAGCGTTTTCGATTGGTCTCCTGACGGCAAAACGCTGGCGTGCATCGTAGCCAAAGGTGGAGTTCGCCAATTGCCGCTTCCGAACTTCTCCGGCCGGCTCATCACAGCGCGCAATCTCGATCGATCGATTGCGGGCGATGAACCGGAGGAACAATCCATAGTTCTTGCGCCGGCAGATGGAGGGAGATCGCGCGTTGTCGATCGCGGCGGAGATCGATGGGAAGTCAACGATCTTCGTTGGTCTCCGGACGGCCGACGACTCGTTCTGGCGCATCTCTCCCCGGATTACAAAAAGCGGCAAGTCTCGGTGATCGATGTCGCCACGGCAAAGCCAAAAGTCATCTTCGAGGAGACAGATAGCCGCTGGGTCGATTATGGATTCGCCGGCTGGTCACCAGACTCGAAACAGGTGGTCGTCAGCAGCGAGAAGGACGGTTTTGCCCATCTCTACCGAGTACCGGCCGAGGGCGGAACTCTAACTCAGATCACTCGCGGAAATTGGGAAATCCGTCAGGAGTCGTTCTCGACTGCGCCTCAGTGGTTCGGGGATTGGATCTACTACTCCTCGACAGAAGAAGGCCCTTCCCAACGGCAGTTCTATCGTGTTCAGCCGGACGGCACGCGCAAAGAAAAGCTCTCGACAACACCGGGGCTGCACATCGGAAACGTAACCGAGGACGGCCACCATATCGCTGTCTTGAAGGCGGACGAGAAGAATCCGTTCGATCTCTGGGTGGATGGCCATCGGGTAACGACAAGTCCTCTTTCCGAATTCCAATCGCTGCCCTGGCCGGCGACGCGGTATGTGACCTTTCCATCCAAGATCGATGGCAAGCCGGTGGCTGCCAAAATCATGTTGCCAACAGGCTACAAACCGGATGACAAAAAGCTAAAACCATTTCCGGCGATCGTCTACGTTCACGGTGCGGGCATTGCGACAAGCGTTCTTCAACAGTGGGGCTCTTACAACGAATTGCGGTACGTGTACAACACGTATCTTGCCAACAAAGGTTATGTCGTTCTCGATCTGGACTATCGCGGCAGCACGGGCTACGGACGCGATTGGCGCTCAGATGTTTATTTGCATCTGGGCGGCAAAGATCTGGAGGATGTACTCGGAGCCGTCGATTATCTAAAGACGCTGGGAAACATAGATACAAACCGGCTAGGGATTTGGGGTGTCAGCTACGGCGGATTCATGACCAACATGGCGATGTTTCTCGCGCCAGGAACGTTCAAGGCGGGATCGTCATGGGCGGCAGTTAACGATTGGGAGAACTACAACGCCGGGTATACAGGTCAGCGGCTCAACAGTCCCGCGTCAAACCCTGAAGCCTATCGCCGAAGTTCCCCGATTCATTTCTCAAATCAACTCCGTGACCGCCTGCTAATTATCCACGGCATGGTGGACAACAATGTCCTGTTTCAGGATGCAGTCCAACTGACCGAGAAGCTAGTTCAGGAAGGCAAGGCTTTCGACCATATGTTCTATCCGCAGGAAAGCCATGGCTTCATTCGCGATCAGACGTGGATCGATGCGCTACGCCGCACGACAGAGCTATTCGACCGTTATTTGAAATGATGCTTCCGCGCTTCTACCCTATCCTCGACACAAGCGCGCTCCGGCGCCATGAACTTCCTACAGTTGGGACAGCCGAAACGCTGCTCACAGCCGGCGCTCGCATCCTTCAGTTTCGACACAAAGGCAACTTCGATCGCAATACTTACACGGACGCCGAACAGGTCGCGGCCCTATGCCGTCAAGCGGGCGCCACATTCGTCATTAACGACCGCATCGACATTGCGATGCTTCTCGACGCCGCCGCCCATGTTGGCCAGGACGACATCCCTCCCCGGGAGGCGCGTAGAGTTGCGGGTCCGAACCGCCTGCTCGGATTTTCAACACACAATGAAGCGCAGCTTGCCGCTGCTGCAAATGAGCCCATCGATTATGTCGCGCTCGGCCCGATTTTCGGCACAGCATCCAAGCTGAATCCGGATCCTGAAGTCGGTGTCGACGAACTGCGAAGATTAAAGCCATTGGCCCAAGTTGCCCTGGTTGCGATTGGCGGCGTTACCCGTCAAACTGCGCCGGAGGTGTGGGCCGCGGGAGCAGACTCGATTGCAGTAGTAGGCGATCTGTACCCGGACGTGAGAAGGAGCGCCGAAGAGTGGCTGAAGCTGGGGTAGTGACGAAAGAAACGGGACTCGTCAAGGGTCTCGGGCTGATCGATGCAACGACGATTGTGATGGGGTCGATGATCGGCTCGGGAATCTTTATCGTCTCTGCTGACATCGCTCGCCAGGTGCAATCGCCGGGACTGCTCCTGATGACATGGATCATCACTGCGGTTCTGACGATCATTGCGGCGCTCAGCTATGGAGAACTCGCGGCTGCGATGCCTCATGCGGGCGGGCAGTACGTGTATCTTCGGGAAGCTTTCGGTCCGCTTTTCGGCTTTCTTTACGGCTGGACACTGTTCATGGTGATCCAGACCGGCACGGTCGCCGCCGTCGCAGTCGCGTTCGCAAAGTATACGGGCGTTTTCTTTCCCGGCGTTTCTGCGGACAACTGGATTCTGCCGTTCTTGAATACTCAGCAGGGACTCGCCATCCTCGTGCTTGTCCTTCTGACGTGGGTAAACACGCGCGGACTGAAGACTGGAGCCGCCGTACAAAACACCTTTACCTTTGCCAAGACAGCGGCGCTGCTCGGGCTAATCGGATTCGGCTTCTTTCTCGGCCGGAACGACGTCGCGGTGGAGCGCAACTACTCCGATTTCTGGGGCTCAGCGAGTTGGGGTTGGGACACGATCCGGCTAGTAGGTGTCGCGATGGTCGGAGCGCTATTCTCCTCGGATGCATGGAACAATGTCACCTTTACGGCAGGGGAGATACGCAATCCGAAACGAAACTTGCCTCTGTCCCTCGCGATCGGCGTCGGGGTGGTGTCGCTGCTTTATCTGGCGTGCAATTTCATTTACCTGAATGCTCTACCACTTGAGCAGATACAGACCGCTCCGCAGGATCGCGTCGCCACCGCTGTTGCGCAACAGATGTTTGGACCGTCCGGGGTCCAGCTTCTGGCCGCCGCAATCATGGTGTCGACGTTCGGTTGTGTAAATGGGATGCTGCTGGCGGGCTCGCGCGTGTATTATGCGATGGCTCAGGACAAGCTGTTCTTCCGAAAAGCCGGGGTTCTTAACCCGAAATCTCACACACCCGCGACCTCACTCTGGCTGCAATGCGCCTGGGCATCCTTGCTGACCCTGTCCGGGCGATACAACGATTTACTCGACTATGTCATCTTCGCCGTGCTGATCTTTTACATCCTGACGATCGCCGGCGTTTTTGTTCTGCGCCGCACCAGACCCGACATGGAACGGCCGTATCGCGCAATAGGCTATCCGGTTCTGCCGGTCCTATACATCGCGATCGCTGGACTGATTGAAATCCTGCTGCTACTATACAAACCAAACTACACGTGGCCCGGTCTCGTCATTGTCCTGCTCGGGATTCCGGTCTACTTCCTTTGGCGGAAGAAAGAGGAGAATGCATGAACTTATTTGCGACAAAGCCACTTAGTCGCATCATGGCGGAAGCGGAGGGCGAGCATTCCCTCGAACGATCTCTAGGACCCGCGCAACTTGTGGCTCTTGGAATCGGAGCCATCATCGGCGCGGGATTGTTTTCGCTCACCGGCATCGCCGCCGCAAATCACGCCGGTCCGGCTGTCGTACTGGCATTCGTGCTGGCAGCATTCGGCTGCGCGTTCGCGGGGCTTTGCTACAGCGAATTTTCGACGATGATCCCGATTGCCGGAAGCGCGTACACGTACTCCTACGCGACCATGGGCGAATTGATCGCCTGGATCATCGGCTGGGACCTTGTTCTCGAATATGCGGTGGGCGCGGCAACCGTCGCAGTCAGTTGGTCGGGTTATGTGGCATCGTTTTTAGCGGACTTCGGAATCATCCTGCCACCGCAATTAACTAATTCTCCGTGGCAACAGATCACTTTTGCCGATGGAACCGTCGGGCACGGAATCATCAATCTACCAGCGATCGTCGTGGTCAGCTTAATCTCATTGTTACTGATTACCGGCATCCAGGAGTCGGCACGGGCGAACGCCGTAATTGTCGTCCTCAAGGTATCGGTTGTCATCCTCTTCATCCTCTTTGGTTGGTCCTATATCAATCCGACGAATCACACGCCGTTCATTCCTCCGAATACAGGTGAGTTCGGGCACTTCGGCTGGAGCGGTATCGTGCGGGCGGCAGGTGTCGTGTTCTTTGCGTTTATCGGATTCGATGCCGTCTCCACCGCAGCGCAGGAAACCAAGAACCCGCAACGAGACATGCCGATCGGCATCATCGGATCTCTGGCGGTCTGCACAATCCTTTACGTTCTGTTTTCTTACACACTGACCGGTATCGTGAACTACACGGAAATGAACAATGCCGCTCCCGTCGCAACTGCAATCGACCGTACGGGAATCGTTTGGCTCCAGAAAGCGATCAAGCTCGCGATCATCGCCGGATACACTTCGGTGATCCTCGTAATGCTCCTCGGACAGTCCCGAGTGTTCTACTCGATGTCGCGCGATGGATTATTGCCAAAGCTGTTCAGCGAGATTCATCCCAAATACCGAACACCCTGGAAGAGCAATCTTTTGTTCATGGTGTTCGTGAGCCTGTTCGCGGCATTTGCGCCAATTCAAGTCGTAGGCGAAATGACCAGCATCGGAACGTTATTCGCTTTTGTGCTGGTTTGCGCCGGCATTATGGTGATGCGAAAGACTCACCCCGAACTGCCTCGACCATTTCGGACTCCCCTGGTCCCGATCGTGCCGATCCTGGGCATCCTTGCCAACCTCTTCCTGATGTTCGGACTTGGCTGGGAGAACTGGATGCGACTCATCGTATGGATGGCGATTGGCTTCGTGATCTATTTCGGATACGGCCGTAAGAACAGTCATCTGAACTCACCGGTAGTGACACAAAGGTAAGCTCAAGGAGTTCGAAAGCAAGAATCGGAGTTTTGAAACACGAACGACGGCGCTAAATTTGCTCTATGAGCATCGATTGGGATGGCATCTCGCACGATCTCGGCGACCAGGGCAACGCCGTCGTAGAGAAGATTCTTTCGCCAGAGCAATGCAGGGAGATTGCGGCTCTCTATCGAGAAGAAAGTCTGTTCCGCAGCCGCATCGTGATGGCGCGCCATGGATTCGGACGCGGAGAGTACAAGTACTTCAACTACCCTCTGCCAAGCCCCGTTGAAGAACTCCGAACGGCAGTCTATCCTCACTTGACGCCGATCGCGAATCGCTGGAATGAGGCGATGGGAATCGAAACGCGGTATCCGGAAGATCACGGGCAATTTCTTGCGCGCTGTCACCAAGCCGGTCAAAGGAGGCCTACGCCGCTACTACTGCAATACGAAGCCGACGATTACAACTGCCTCCATCAGGATCTCTATGGGGAGCATGTCTTCCCGCTCCAACTCGCTGTCCTACTGTCAGAACCGGGAGTGGATTTCGAAGGCGGAGAATTCGTTATGACCGAGCAGCGTCCACGTATGCAGTCACGCCCGATCGTTGTACCGCTTCGCCGAGGAGACGGAGTTATATTCGCCGTTCATCATCGGCCGGTGCAAGGTTCTCGCGGAGTGTATCGGGTCAATCTCCGTCATGGCGTCAGCCGCATCCGGTCGGGACACCGCCACACGCTGGGCATCATCTTTCACGACGCGATTTGATCCGCGCTCTCAAGGCGCTCTCGGCTATCCGCAAGTTCCTCATCGGAACGCCCTAAAACTGTCCCCTTCGCGGCAAACACAATGGAGTTGTTACTATCCTCGCCACCGACAAGAATCATGCGATTCCCAAAAACATCGCTCAACCGTGGGATCAGAACAGAATTGCAACCTTCGTAAATATTCACAACCAGAATGCCTTCAGGAGTCAGAGCGTTATAACAATCCTCGTAAAAGGCAGGAGTGCACAACTGCGGAGGCTGCCCCGCCCTATCGAACCCATCAACAATCAGTACGTCGAACTGATTCTGCCGGCGCGCCACGAAGTCTGCGCCATCTTCACAGAAAACGTGGAATCGGTGATCGTCCCGGGGGATCTGAAAAGAGTCACGAAATCCGATGACTTCGGGACTTATTTCCGCCACGCTGATCCTCGCATTCGGAAGGCGTCGGTAGCAGTACTTCGGAATCGATCCTCCGCCTAAACCGATCATCCCAATATGGTCCGGCTGTGGATTGAACAACAGAAAGCCCACCATCGTCCGTGTGTAGCCGAGCACCAGACGATCGGGCATCCGCACGTCCATTCTGCTTTGCACGCCAATGATGCTGAAGTGGAGCGATAAAGTTCGTTTCCCTCCAAGAACGAATGGCTTTACCAATCGGTCGGCGTGTAGTCTTTCAGAAATTGTCCCCATACATGTTCGCCCGTATTGAAGCCATGAATGATCGGGTCGAGAATGCGCGCCGCCCCGTCAACGATATCGAGAGGCGGATGAAACCGTTGTTCCACCGTTTTCCGAGCCGCAATCTCAGCCGGATCCTCATCCGTCACCCATCCGGTATCGACGCTGTTCATGTGGATGCCGCTATCGTGGTAGTCTGTCGCTGCGGTACGCGTCATCATATTCAGCGCGGCCTTAGCCATGTTCGTGTGAGGATGACGAGTTGTTTTCCACCGGCGATAAAACTGGCCTTCGACAGCAGACACATTCACGATATGTTTGTCCCGCTCCGGTGTACGTAGCATCAGCGGCTTAAGCCGAGCGTTGAGAATGAACGGCGCCACCGCGTTAATCAACTGCACTTCGAGTAGTTCTACCGAGGACACTTCCGCCAATAGCAACCGCCACGAATTGCGGCCGCGCAAGTCGACTTGCTGCAGATCCTGATCGAGGACTCCCTCGGGAAATAGATGCTTTTGCCCAAGCAGATCCTCGGCGAGAAGAGGGATCTGCGATAATTCGGCCGAGCCGACTGTCTTACCAGCCGACGCGGGAAGCATGTCATAGCTGCGCAAGCCTTCGAATGCGCCCAAAAGCTTCCGTGTATCGGCTGGCATCTCGCGCAGCGCAGCACGTTCTCCTTCCATCATGTGCGCGTAGAAAGCAGGCGGCCGGCGAACGGTCTGGCAGGCGTTGTTGATGATGAAATCCAGCCTTGGACGTGTCGCGAGCAACTCACGGCAGAACTCTTCGACGCTCGGCGTGTGTCGCAGATCGAGCCCAAAAATCTCAAGCCGATCGGCCCACTCACTGAAGTCCGGCTCCTTCCCGTAACGCGCCGCCGAGTCGCGTGGAAACCGAGTCGTCACGATCAGCTGCGCGCCGGCCCGCAGCAATTTCAGACCAGCCTGATAGCCGATCTTAACGCGTCCACCCGTCAGCAGTGCAACGCGGCCGCGGAGATCGGCCAACTCGGTGCGCTTGGCGAAATTGAAGTCGGCGCACGAAGGACACATCTGGTCGTAGAAGTGATGAATGACCGAGTATTTCTGCTTGCAAACATAGCAGTGCCGAGGCTCGATTGCTTCCCGTTGCTCCTGCTCATCGCCGTGAGCATCCTCAGCTCCGAAACCTTCTGGCGCAAACACATTCGGCGTAGTAAAAACGGGCTTACGGCGCAGCGTCCGGATGCCCGTCTCATGCAGGATCTCGCCATCACGCTGTGTTTGTGCTGCGTTCCTTTCTCGCTCTTCCGTCTTCAACAATCGACGACGAGCGGCAGGATCAGGATTGTAAACTTGCGCTACCGCCTGATGTAAACGCTTCCGCTCTTCTTCAGGCAATGTATCGAGCAGCCGTCTGTCGGCAGCGATCAGTTCAAGCAGTTCCACCGCTGAACGGGAACGCTCTAAAAATGTACTTGTGTCTGTGTGTAGCAAGAAGATAACACCCGCAGACGCGGGCGGGTCTCTTCAGTTTAACGTAGCCCTACTTCGGGTATCCCGCACTCGCCTTCACTTCCAGGATCTGTGCCGTATGGCGCATGCTGTGGCCCGAGAGATAGAGTAGCCACTGATACGCGTCAAGTTCCTTGAAAAGGGGATGCGGCGACGCATGCTCGCGAAGATCGTCATGCGACTTGGCAAACGCAATTGTCTTTGCACGTTTTTCGTCGAATGCCTTCAGCGCAGCTTCCGGAGTGGCGAACTGGTGCGTCGGCTTCAGCACTTCCGGAGCCTTTGCTTTGTTGCTTCGATCCGTGATCATCTTCGTGACCTTGTCGTCGTTTAGCTTGCGCGCTGCGATCCGCTCAGGACTTGCCGGCGTCGCGAGAACCTTATTCGCGACCATGTCCCGAAGAAGATCCTCCGTCAGGACAATATGCTCGGCACATTCGGCAACTGACCATACATCGGGCGCGGGCTTGTAGTTCCATTGCTCAGCCGTGACTCCCTTGAGCGCCGCGTGAAATTCGGTTGAGCTCTGGTTGAGATGATCCAGCAATACCTTGCGTGTGGTGGTATCGAGTTCTCCTGCAAAAAGTGTCGTAGCGACACTAAAGGCAACGAGAACCGAATTGACTAACTTCATGTGTAGACCCCTCCTAAACTTCAAGTACGGATAGAATATTGCCGGCCGGATCTTTGAACCATGCAATCGTGGGACCCCCTCCACGAAAGACTCCTCGTTGGTCCGTCTTCAGACTGGGCAGATCGTATATCTCGAAGCGAACGCCGCGCTCCGTCAGCTCGTCAACAGCTTTGTCGACGTTGTCCACAGGAAAGTTCAGGATCGTAAACGTAGCCGGTTTGTGATTGGGTTTTGGATAAATGAGAACCTTTGCGCCGCTCCCTAGATGCAACTCGACTGTGTTCTCCTCCGAATCCGTCACCTTCAGCCCAAGCGTTTGCCCGTAGAACTCTTTCGCCTTACGGGTATCATCCACCGAGAAGCCGCTAAACGCTTTACTTTCCTTTAGCATTGCAACAGGAGTCCTCCACTCCGCGCTCTTCGCCATATTTGTCGTGATGACGTAACCAGTCGGTTGGTGTTTGCGGCCATCCTCCGGGAGAATCTTCCCATTTTTCTTGCCTACCGAACGGTGTGAGGTCGAGATAAATGTAAGTCCCATCGAGTTGATCGAGACCGCGAGCATACATCGAGTATGTGTGAAAGATCTTATCGCCATCGCGAAGAAATACGCTCAACCCTGGCTGCTCTCCCTGCAGATGATAGTTGTGACCCGATTCCCTCAGTGTTTGTTTGTCCCGGTAGTTGTACTCGATCGGAGCGATCGCTTCATCCTGCGTGACGTGGAAATCATAGTTGAAGTCGCTTCCGAAGGACGAATACCACGGGACCGTCCATCCCATGCGCGCCTTGAAAGGCGCGATCTTGGTAATTGGCGCACGCGAGACCAGTACAAGAGACGTGTCACGCGCTCGGAGGTGAGCAAGATGGCCGATGTTGTCGGTGACAAACGAGCATCCACTGCAACCTTCGTCCCAGGGTTCGCCGGATTTGCCCGGAGGCGCCGGACCCGGCTCGAACATGAAGTGATACACGATCAATTGGCGGCAGTTGTCAAACAAATCGAGTAAGCTCATTTGACCGTCTGGCCCGCTAAAGACGTACTGCTTCTCGATTGCGACCATTGGCAGCCTTCGACGTTCGGCATTAAGGGCATCTCGACGTCGGGTAAGCTCCTTCTCTTTGGCAAGCAGCTCCTTCCGTGCGGAGAGCCACTCTTCTCGAGATACGATTTTCGGCTGTGCGACTATGCTTTCGATCATTGTTCCTCTCTGCTGGTCGAGAGCGGCTCGGCGCACACCAAGCCGCTCTGCTTGGAGTTCTACTTCTTCCGACGGTAAGTGGCCGTCATCACTTCATTCCATTTACCGTCTTCTCCTTGCATCCTCGATCTCAGCAGCCGGAGATCGTTGCTCTTAATCTCAACGATGTCCTGATACTTGGCCATCTTGCCCTCGCCGGCCATGTTCGGACCTTCGGTGTCGAGCGTGAGGAGGTTTCCTGAAGCATCGAGCGATCCTTCATACACCCAGAGATTCGTCATCATCGAGCCCATGAATGTGCCTACGAAACGCTTCTTCTGGGGATCATAGCCGAGGGTCATCAGCGTTGTTGTCGGCTCACCTGTACCAGGCATTTCACCTGCCCCTTCGGCGACAGTCCAGAGTCCGCCAACAGACCTTACGCTTTCGGTCCCGCTCCATTTGACTGGCGGCTGACCCGGATCCATCGCACCCTCGCCCTCACAGGTCCAATCGCCGACGAGTTGCTGCAGCCATTGATGTTCTTTCTGCGGTTCAATTTTCATACCGCCACAGTCAGTCATTTGCTTTTCGGTAACTTCTTCAGTTTTGGTTGCCATAGTCTTATCTCCTTTCAAGTCGTGTGAAACACGGCAAGGCGCGAATCGCTGCCTTGCTCGTAAGGTAGGAAAGTAACGCTACACAAATAATGACGAGAAGAACTCGTAGTTGTGCCGCAGTTGAAACGGTAAGAGCAGTACCTGAGCCAATTGCGAAATACGCTGCAAAACATGCCGGGCATTTCGGCAAAAGCGCAAGGATCGCTGCCGGAATCAGCCAACTGGAAGCTTCGCAACAACTATGGGTCTTCACGCAGGTCTCTCAATTGAACAGTGAGAACAGACAGATCCTTTCGGAGGCGAGTAATTCGCCTTTGGATCGACCTGGTAGCTAGCGTCATAGCGATCGTGATGGCGAAGCCAAGCCATCGGAAATGCCAGGTCATCTTCATCGCGACCTTTTGGCGTGAGGTCAAGGAAGTTATACGCTCCGAGCAACATTTCCACTCCGCGAGCGTAGGTCGAATAAGTGTGAAAGATACCACCTTCCTCATCTCTGTAAAACACGCTGGCGCCAGGCAATTCTTCAACTCCGAGATCCGATACTTCGTAGTTGTAGAGCATTTTTCCCTTGGCCACCTCCTCCGATGTAGCCGATACGTGATGGTCGAAATTGAAGTCGGTCCCATGCGATGAGACCCATTTGAAGCGCCAGCCCATTCTTTTCCGGAATGCTTCGATCTTGGGCCACGGCGCGCGCGACACCACTGCCAATGTGACGTCACGAGCGTTGAGATGGACGAGAATACCGTCTAGGTGATCGGCCACAAAGGAACAGCTCGGGCAGCCTTCTTCCCACTCGGGCGCAAGCATGAAGTGGTACACGATCAATTGATTACGGTCCTCAAAGAGATCCGCGAATGCCTCTTTCCCATCCGGACCTTCGAAAACATACAGTTTGTTGACTCTGACCCATGGCAGCTCACGTCGATCACGGCTAAGCTCATCCCGCAACCGCGTCATCACCTTTTCTTTGTTCAGCAACTGCTTGCGTGCAGCAGTCCACTCTTCGACGGGTACGATCCTGTTTCGCTGCATGATTGCTGTCTCTCTCCTGTCACTCTAAGAACGATTGACCTTCCGCTTTTTCGACAGACCGCGCAAGTTTTTTTGATTTGGGAGCGTAGACCGCTGGAACTGTGTCCGGTTTAGTGCGCCGGCTAACTGTTTTACAGGTTTTTTACAGGATCTTGACAACTGCTGCGCTGGTGTTTAGCATACGTCCGTAGCAGGTGGAATCGTGAACGAACTGCAATATGCCAGTCCTTTTCGCCATGTTGAGGAAGAAGTTTTCCTGAACGTGCAGCGTACTGCCGATGCACTCATGCAGGAGCTCATTGATGTCCTGCGACCTTTCGGCATCTCACCTACTCAGTACAACGTGCTTCGTATTCTTCGGGGGGCAGGCGACAGAGGCATTACCTGCAAAGAAATCGCTTCGCGCATGATCACGCGCGATCCCGATATCACGCGACTTCTCGATCGGCTGGAGCGGCGCAAGTTGCTGACGCGCAGCCGAGCCAAGGAAGACCGTCGCTTCGTCGCGATTCACATATCGTCGGAAGGGCTGTCATTGCTCAGGGAAGTGGATGAGCCGATCGGACGGAAACAGGTCGAACTCATGCGCCATGTGAATCACGAACGCCTTCCGCTCGCCATCGATCTGCTCGAACAGTTGCGCGACTGGCCAAAATAGGTAAGCTTAAACAGCAGATGAAATTTTCTCTTGTTCACGCTGTGCGCGAACCGGCCGGCAACACCCGCGAGCCCGCGCCTCTACTCCTGTTACTTCATGGCGTCGGCAGTAACGAGCAGGATCTTATGGGCCTTGCTCCTGCCTTGGATCCGCGTTTCTTCGTCGTGAGCGCCCGTGCTCCCATAACGCTCGGTCACAGTTCGTATGGCTGGTACCACGTGCAGTTCACGCCGACTGGACACATCATCGACGCCGACGAGGCTGAGCGGAGCCTGGAACTGCTTCGAACGTTTGTCGAAGAGCTCGCTTCCTCCTACAACATCGATCGTCAACGCATATTTTTGATGGGCTTCAGTCAAGGTTGCATCATGAGCGTGGCTAGTGCTTTGATGGCCCCCCGAAACTTTGCCGGTATCGTAGGAATGAGTGGACGCCTGCTTCCGGGAATTGTAGAGCGCGCTGCTCCTGCTGACGAGTTGCGCGGCTTTCCAGCGATGATTGTGCACGGCACGCAGGATCAGGTTTTGCAGATCGCTTTCGGCCGTGCGATTCGTGACGAGTTGCAGAAACTTCCCGTCGATCTAACCTACCGCGAGTACTCGATCGGCCACTCCGTATCCCAGCAAAGTCTTACTGACATCGCCGAGTGGCTGACTCAGCGTCTCGACGCGCCGGACTGGCGTTCTAAAGCTGCTTCCACTGGTGATCTGAAAACTGCTGACTCAAAAAAATGAAGCAGCGCCTCGAGCGTTACTTCGAGTTCACCGCTTTAAAAACGGATTGGCGAACCGAAATCCTGGCCGGAGTGACTACCTTCATCACGATGGCCTACATCATCTTCGTCAATCCCTCAATCCTGCGGGATGCAGGCATGCCCTTCGAAGCTGTCGTCGCCGCTACCTGTGTTTCAGCGGCATTCGGCAGCATTCTCATGGGCGCGCTCGCCCGTTATCCCATCGCGCTCGCGCCGGGCATGGGATTGAACGCTTACTTCACCTACACTGTCGTCAAAGGACTGGGAGTCGCTTGGCCCGTTGCGTTGGGAGCTGTCTTTCTCTCCGGCATCATCTTCCTCATTCTGACGTTCGTGGGCATCCGACAAATGATAGTGTCCGCAATTCCGCAAGAACTCTATTCAGCCGTAGCAAGTGGAATCGGCCTGTTCATTGCATTGATTGGTTTGAAGAACTCCGGGCTTGTCATCGCCAATCCCGCGACGCTCGTAACGTTGGGTAATCTCCGCGATCCAAGCGTGTTGTTAGCTATCTTCGGCCTCCTTCTCACCGCCGCCTTACTGGTCCGCCGATATCAGGCCGCGATGCTGATTGGTGTCCTTGCAACTACGGCGCTTGGCGCGCTTACGGGTCTTGTGAAGTGGAGTCCCGGCTCGTTCTCGTTCGCCGATATCGGCGCCACGGCATTCCAGCTCGACATACGGGGTGCTTTGAGCCTCGGCGTTTTGGAGATTGTTTTCGTGTTCCTGTTCGTCGATCTCTTCGACAATGTCGGCACTCTCGTTGCAGTTGGCAAGAAGGCGCAGCTCTTCGATGAAACGCGCCGTATTCCCAGGTTGAATCGAATACTCTTCAGCGACGCTGCCGCAACCATTGCCGGATCGCTTAGTGGAACTTCGACAGTCGTAAGCTATATCGAGAGTGCTTCTGGTGTCGTGGCAGGCGGCAGATCCGGTGTAACGGCGATTGTAACGGGACTATTATTCCTTGTAGCTCTGTTCACCGCGCCTCTCATCGGAGCTATTCCTTCAGCCGCGACCGCTCCTGCGCTGATCCTTGTCGGCTCCCTAATGGCGTCGCATATGGCGGAAATCGACTGGTCCGAACTTCGCATTGCAATTCCCGCATTCCTGACGATCATCTCGATTCCATTCACGTTCAGCATCGCAAACGGGATTGCCTTGGGGTTCACCGTCCACACAATCCTATGCGTACTACAAGGTGAATTTCGGCGTGTCAATTGGCTTATGTATGTTCTGACGGCGCTCTTCATCGCGCGTTTTCTTTACCTCGGCCACGAATAATATTTAACCGTAACGCTCTCGACTAAACGCGAGCACGAAATCGTCTCAATCATGAACCTGCGAGTAGCTTCCCTACCGCAGTCCCCCTCCGTTAAAGGCGCGACCTGAGCATCGCGCCTTTATTTTTGCTCGAAAGCCAAGTTCTTAACAGCGAAATGGCTAAGTCAGAATGGAAGTATGGCCCTAGCTTCCATACCGGAGGCCCTCGAAGACTTCCGTGCGGGGAAGATGCTCGTGGTTGTAGATGACGAGGATCGCGAGAACGAAGGTGACCTTACCATCGCAGCGGAAAGAATAACGCCAGAAATTATCAATTTCATGGCTATGCACGGCCGTGGACTGATTTGCCTGGCGCTCAGTCCGGAGCGGTGCGATGAACTCCAACTTCCGTTGATGTCACCGAACAATACATCCCGTTTCACAACTGCTTTCTGCGAAGCAATTGACGCTGCGAACGGCGTCACCACAGGGATCTCGGCGGCCGACCGCGCCTTGACGATTCAAACAGCCATGCGTCCGGAGACGCGGCCGTCCGATCTCGCTCGTCCCGGCCATGTATTTCCGTTGCGCGCCCGGGAAGGCGGCGTTCTGGTACGTGCAGG
>DASQLD010000307.1:0-2348 GCA_035630195.1 Bryobacteraceae bacterium | reverse complement strand
AAGAACAATCGCGATGGCACGTTTCGCGATGTCACCAAGCAGGCGGGCCTGGACCTTCCGATGTACGGCCTTGGAGTCGCCGTTGGAGATTTCAACAACGATGGGTTCCCCGATATCTACGTGACTTGCGTCGGTCAAAGTCGCTTGTTTCAGAACAACGGCAGAGGTGCATTCGCCGATGTTACGGATCGTGCGGGACTCGGTCGCAGGGAAGGTTTCAGTACTTCGGCCATGTGGGTCGACTACGACCGGGACGGCTTGCTCGACTTGTTTGTTTGCAACTACGTGCGCTGGTCGACAGATCAGGATGTGATGTGCAGCATCGATGGAAAACAGAAGTCCTATTGCACTCCGGAAGCGTATCGCGGATCTACCTGCTGGCTGTTTCGAAATCTTGGCAATGGCAAATTCCAGGATGTCACTGCGGACTCCGGTATTTTCGATACGAGCTCGAAATCGCTAGGCGTAACGCTGCTCGATATCGACAACGACGGTTGGCCGGATATCTTCGTGGCGAACGATACACAGCCCAACAAGCTTTATCGAAACCAGCGCAATGGCAAATTTATTGAGATTGGAATACGCGCCGGTGTGGCTTTCAGCGAAGACGGTAAGGCGCGGGCAGGGATGGGCGTCGACGTTGCGGACCTGGACAACACGGGTATTCCGACACTCGCTGTCACTAATTTTCATAATGAGATGCTGGCGCTGTACAAAGGACGACCGGATGGGCTCTTTAAAGACCTGGCGCCGGGCTCGGAGATCGGCCGCATCACGCGCGGAAGCCTTGGGTTTGGATGCTTCTTCTTTGACGCGAACCTTGATGGGAGACAGGAACTGTTAGTTGTTAACGGGCATATCGACAATACGGTCCGCAACACGCAGTATGCTCAACCTCCCCACCTGTTCTTAAATGAGAGCGGCAAGTTCCGCGATATCGCCTCCGAGGTGGGTGGCGATTTTGCAAAGCCGAAGATTGGCCGCGGCGCGGCATTTGGGGACATAGACAACGACGGTGATCTCGATGTTTTGATTACAACCAATGCCGGCCCTGCCCATCTATACCGGAACGACCAACTCTCAGGCAATCGAAGCATACGGTTCAAGCTGGTGGGAACCGAGTCAAACCGGGATGCCATCGGAGCCACTGTTCGTGTCTTCTATGGCAGCGAATCCAGCTCGAAAACTGTGAAAAGCGGTGGCAGCTATCTATCGCAATCGGAGTTGCCTTTGACATTCGGTATCGGGAAACGGGACAGCGTGGATCGTGTCGTCGTGCGCTGGCCCAAAGGGCGGACGGAGGAATTCGCGCAGATGAAAGCTGGTCGTCACGAATTGGTCGAAGGCAAGGGCATCCGTCCGGCGCTACGATGACAGTAGTGGCCGACCAACTCTACCTCTCATATAAACTACGTGGATATTCCAATATGAACATGCTTCGGCACTGGGATCGAATGCTCCGAGCATTTCCATTTTCGAGGCTCACACAGACCCCGAATACTTTGCGCGTTCAAGCTGTGTCTTTTCGCGAGCCGGTGCTGCTTGAACAGGATTTCGCAAACCCTGTTGATCTGGACGCCGTGGTAGCCGCGGCCCGTGAATTCACAGCAACAGATTGCGCAGTGCAGCTCGAAGCTAAGTGGGACATTTGGCAGTTCACTGACGACTGGAAGTTAACGCCAACACGTGTCACTCTGGCGTGCTTCGGTGAGCAGTTTGAAGACAAGGAGGAGGAGCACCTGCGGGTCGAGTTCGGCCCCGACGCAATGTTCCTACCTGATCCTGAACTGCCCGGCGCCGGAACAATGGCCGAATCAAATCTAAAAAGTCTGCTGAAATTCGTGCATGACGCGGATGAGGCGCTGGCTGTCGATTCTCGACGTCTGTGGACGGAGTCGGGAGAAAATTTCGTTGAGCGTCTGCAGTCGGCGGTGAGAAACCACTGAGATTGATTCCGCTAGTGAGAACCGCCGCCCTTGATGGCGACCGCGTCGCGACCTTGCACCCGATCGTACATGTGGCGGTCAAATGTAGTTCCTAAGCCTTGGTTGTACAGGCTGACAAGACCTAACGCCTCGCGAAGATCTTCCTGGAAGTTATGCAGTTCCTTGAGGTGTTCTGCGAGAGCCGGTATACGCCGCCCTGAAGGCGTCTGGAAGAACTTCTGGTACCCGCCGTCTATGAGCACGCCGACCTCATCGCCAACCATTACACCCGCCTTGCCTACCAAAGCGGGGCCACCATCAACTTCCTGAAGTACCGCGGCAAAGCCCTTCCTTAGGACACGAGCGCGCGAACTCTCCGTCTTTACCTCGAAACCAGCCTTACGAACATCATCAAGGCGATCG
>DASQLD010000306.1:0-8811 GCA_035630195.1 Bryobacteraceae bacterium | reverse complement strand
TACCGTAGGCGGAACCACCGTAGCTGTTAGCGGCGGGCGCGCCAACAAGACTGAGTACCTCCTCGACGGCATCAGCATCAACGAGCAACTGTTCGATGGCGTAATCCTACGTCCTTCTGTCGATGCCATTCAGGAGTTCAAGGTTCAGTCCAACTCGTTCTCGGCCGAGTATGGTCGTGGCAACGCTGTGCTCAACGCGACCATCAAGTCAGGCACGAACGCTGTGCATGGCACGTTGTTCGAGTTTCTGCGAAATGATGTGCTCGACGCCCGAAACTTTTTTCTGGCGACCAAAGCCCCCTACCGGCAGAACCAGTTCGGATTCGCGGTCGGCGGTCCGGTAGTGCTGCCCAAGTTCAATGGTCGTGATAAAAGCTTTTTCTTCCTGAACTACGAAGGGACCCGGATACGACAGGGACGCACTTTCAACGCTCTGGTTCCGTCCGAGGCGTTTCGGAGAGGCGATTTCAGCTCTCTCACAACTCCCATTCGAGACCCGCTGACCGGCGAGAACTTTCCTGGGAATATCATTCCCGCAAACCGGATCAACAATGCGACAAATTACTTCCTGCAGTTCATGCCGCAGCAGAACACCGCCACCGGAACCTTCGCGTACGCTGCCCCATTTCAGAATGATCAGAATCAGGGCAACGCCCGCTACGACCATATCTTCAACAGCAAGGATTCCCTGGCGGTTCGCTATAGCATCAATCACCTGGAAGCTTTCAACCCCGGAGCTTACCCGGAAGTCGGCGGTTCGAACCAGCGTCAACGCGCTCAGAACATCGTTCTCACCGAGACCCACATCTTCTCGCCCGCCGTCATCAATGAACTTCGATTGGGATACACACGTATGCACAATGCGAACCTCAATCAGGGCCTGGGAACGAACTACACAGTGGAGTCGGGAATCGGCGGATTTGCGGAGACCAGCCAGAACTTTCCTGGCTTTCCTCAACTGAGCATCACCGGATTTCAAGGCATTTCAGGAAACGCGTTTCAGCCTCTCGTGAATCCGACGAATATGTACCAGATCGTCGATAGCATCTCCTGGATCAAGGGGACTCACACGATCAAGATCGGCGCCGACCTCCGCAACTACCGGCTCACATCGACGAACTCGGCCAATTCCCGCGGCGCGTTCTCGTTCAACGGCATTTACACAGGCAATGCATTCGCGGATTTTTTGACCGGCTATCCCACCTCGGGGTCCCGAAGCTTCCCGCGGAATCTGTTCGGGCTAACAGAGAATCGGTATCACTTCTATGTTCAGGATGACTGGAAAGTCGCTCGAAACTTAACTCTGAACCTCGGCCTGCGGTATGAACTCAACCTCCAGCCTGTGGCGATGTTCGGGCAATCCGCAAACTTCAACTTCGACACGGGGCGCTGGGCCGTATCGACGTACAACGGCCAGATCAATACGGTATCGCAGCAGGTGGCACAGTACGCGCTGCCTCGTTACCAGAACCTGATCGACAAAGCTACTGACCTGGGCTTACCGAATAATCTTCGCTATAACAACTTCAAGGATTTTGCGCCGCGCGTTGGGTTCGCCTGGCGACCGTTTGGCGACAACAAGACGGTCATCCGATCGGGAGCCGGCATCTTCTATCTGCTCACCAGCGGCAACAACGCAGTCAGCGCGCCGATCATCAATGTGCCGTTCATTGTCGATGAATCGAAACAGCAGCCGGTTGTGGGCGGACGTCCTACCCTGGCGGTTCAGAACTTCTTTGACCCTTTCAGTTCCTCTGCGAACTTCACCACACCTCTGACATTCGGGTTCAACTCCCGCATGCGCACTCCGCGGATGTATCAGTGGAACTTCGCCATCCAGCGTGAGTTGACGAACTCACTGGCTCTGGAAGTTGCGTACGTAGGAAGCAAAGGCACGTTCCTGGAACGGTATCTGCCCACGAACCTGGCGCCTGTCAGTTCCACCGACCAGCGGCCATTTCAAGACCGCCGCCCGTTCCCACAATTCGGAACCGGGTCGTTCTACGATTCGGCAGACAACTCCAGCTACAACGCATTGGAAGTGAAACTGGAGCAGCGCTACAACAATGGTTTGAGTTTTCTTGCCGCGTACTCGTGGAGCAAGTCGATCGACTACTCAAGCAACGATAGCGGTGAGACTGTCGCTGACCCGTTCAATCTTCGAACGATGCGCGGGCTGTCTGCCCTGGACGTCGGGCAGCGCTTCGTGTTGAGCTTCGGCTGGGAGTTACCATTCGGTCGAAACCGCGCAATGGGCTCCGACATGCCTGCATTCGCGGACGCGCTGCTCGGCGGCTGGCAAATCGGCGGTATCTGGACCGTGCAAGGAGGTTTCCCGTTCACACCCACCATCGCGACCGATCCTGCGAACGTGGCGTTCCAGTATGCTCGACGACCCGATCGTATCGGTTCGGGCAAGGTGGAACAATGCCGTCCCGAGCAGTGTTTCAACATAGCGGATTTCCGGGTGCCGCAGCCATACACCATCGGGAATTCCGGTAGAAATATCCTCCGCGGTCCCCGCCTCAACAACTGGGATCTCTCGATTTTCAAGAACTTCCAGTTTACGGAATCTGTTAGCCTTCAGTTCCGCGCCGAAGCATTCAACGCTTTTAATCACACTCAATTCAACAATCCGAATACGAACATCGAACTTCCGACCCAAGGTGGGCGGATCTTCTCTGCGAAGGATCCTCGTATCGGTCAGCTTGCTTTGAAGTTGTATTTCTAACGCTCGTTCTCGGCAGAGAGACCGTCGCATATGGCCTCTCTGCCCTCTTCATTTTGAATCGTTAATACCAACGGCAAAGGATATCTACCTCGAGATGCCTGCGCATCCATCCGACTATGCAAGCTAGAAGTATTCGCATTACGAATGGCATCGAAGTGAGTCCCGATGACAAGCTTTTATGCGTGAACGAAAGCGTGCAGCGCAAGGTATGGTTTACGATATTCAGCGCGATCGCTCTCTCGCGCGCAAGCTCCTGCTGATCGAATTTCCGGATTGCGCCCTCGACGAGATGCGCTGTGACGTCGACGGAATCAGTACATCACAAGGCACGCAAGTAGCAGCCTACAAATCCCTGCTTGGAGGCGGCCGACGGCCGCACATGCTACGTGACCGAGGCTCCGCACGATCAACCCGGTTTGGCAAAGATTACGTTCCCCTCCCGTCCATCAGGCACAATGCAAACTGCAATGAGTCTGTCGTTAGCACCCACTTCACGAGCCATATATACTCCTCTAATTCCTTCTTTCAAGGGTTACACTTCGCTCAGATGAACACAAACGTTAGCTTCTGTGAGGAGGAGTCAGATGGCTTTCGACGGAAACTCTTCTCGGAAGTAGGCCCGTATCTCGTCTCGAATGTTCCGAAAGGCTCCAAGCCTTTCCTCTTCCGATCCGTCAACGGCCGCAGGGTCAGAGAAACTCTTGTGAATGCGGTTCGAGTGCCCGGGGAAGATAGGGCAGTTCTCGTTTGCTTTATCGCAAACCGTCAGCACGTAATCAAAGCTCTCGTCTTTAAACTCATCGACGACCTTCGAGCGATGACCTGAGATATCGATTCCAATCTCACGCATGACGGCGATCGCTTCCGGCCGAACATGGGTGGCGCGTGTGCCGGCGCTCTCAACCTCGAACTCGTCTCCCCGGTCGTGGCGCAAAAGTCCTTCCGCCATTTGGCTTCTGGCCGAGTTGGCGGTGCAGAGAATAAGGACTCGTTTTCTATCTACCATGAACTACCTCGTTGGGAAGAACGACATCGTTTGCCGTTAATCGAAGGGCGGGGATAAGCCACCGAAAGAGAAACGTTGCAGCGAGTGCGCCAAGGAGCTGGGCCACTATGAACCCTGGAGCATCCGCCGGGCGAATACCGGCGAACGTATCGGTCACCGAACGGGCGAGGGTGACTGCAGGATTTGCAAACGAGGTCGAAGCCGTAAACCAGTAGGCCGCAGTGATGTACGCACCAACCGCAAAAGGCGCCGCTTCGGAACGGCGCCGTACACAACCCCAGATTACAGAGAGAAGACCAAAGGTCGCGAGGAACTCGCTAAAGAGTTGGGCGTTCCCGCTTCGTACATGCTGCGATGCAGAGAAGAGCGCTTCAGAGAACATAAGGTGTGCTGCAGCGACGCCTAGAAACGAGCCGACGATTTGGGCTCCGACATAGAGCGGGACATGCCGCCATGGAAGCTCCCCTTGCGATGCATGGGCAAGGGTGACTGCAGGATTGAAATGAGCGCCGGAGATGGGACCGAAGGTAAGAATCAACGCGACCAAGCCTCCGCCCGTCGCAAGGGTATTGGCAAGAAGAGCGATTGCGACGTTTCCACCCGCTAATCGCTCTCCCATAATGCCGGACCCAACGACTGTCGCGAGGAGAAACGCAGTACCAAGAGCTTCTGCTGCGACTTTTCGCGAGAGTTCCATCGGGCTTCTAATTGCAGCAGGTAGGGCCACAGCAAGCTGAAGCAGTGGCAGGCTTTGTCGCGCGCACAAACGCACTCATGAATTTGCCACTGACTTGGCTAGCAATGACATCAACGTCAATCCCCTGCCCTGTGAGAAACGCACGGGCATCTTCGACGTCGTAAACTCGCGTAGGCTCAATATCGATGCTGTCGAAGCCGGCTTTTGCAAGCTTCGATATGTATTCAGAGTCCTTCAGTGCCCCTGCGATACAGCCGACCCAAAGGAGCATACTCTGTGTGACTTCAGGAGGCACGTTCCCACGGACAACAACATCAGAGACGGCAAAACGACCACCGGGCTTTAAGACCCGGAACGCTTCACGAAGGACGCGATCTTTGTTAGCCGAGAGGTTAATGACGCAGTTCGAGATGATGACGTCGACCGAGTTGTCAGGAAGCGGGATATTCTCGATTTCTCCTTTTAGGAACTCTACATTCGTGAGCCCGCTCTTCTTCTTGTTCTCTTCCGCCAGAGCGAGCATCTCGTCAGTCATATCGAGCCCGTAGGCTTTCCCCGTTGCGCCGACGCGGCGCGCCGAGAGAATCACGTCGATTCCGCCACCGGAGCCGAGGTCAAGAATGGTTTCACCGAGATTAAGCTTCGCGAGCGCTGTCGGGTTCCCACAGCCAAGCGACGCTCTAAGCGCCTCTTCAGGAACGTCACCCTGTTCGCCTTCGCCGTAGAGGTTTGACGTTATGGGGTCACAGGAGCCATCAAACGCGGCGCCCGCGCCGCAACAGCCGTTTCCCTCCCTTTTCTGAACTCGTAAGGCCGCTTGGCCGTACTTCTCCTTCACAACTTCTCGGACATCGGTGGCCATTGTGGGTATCTCCTTCGTTCGTTAGCAGCAGGCGGTGATCTTCTTTGGTTCAATTGCTTTGTTTCGGGTACAGCACTCGGCATAGAGGAATCCCAAAAGCTCCTGTAATGCGTCGGCGTTTGCCGAGTACCAAAGGAACGTTCCGTCGCGCCGGACCCGTACGAGATCTTCGTTCTTTAGCTTTTCCAGGTGGTGCGAGAGAGTGGAACTCGGAATATCGAGCTCGCTTCCAATCTCACCCACAACCATGCCGTCCGGATGGGCTGAAAGAAGAAGCTGCATGATACGAAGGCGCGGTTCAGTCCCCATTGCGGAGAGCATATCGGCGTAGCGCACAATCGCCCCCGAGTCCTGTTTTTTCTTCGGCGAGGCCATGTCAGTATTCGTCCTCGTCATCCAGTCGGCAATAGAGACATCCCGGAGCGACGTCCCTTAAGAACTCCTCGATGCATTCTTCACGCGCGAGGCAGGAGTCCCCGAAGTCGCCATCGAAGAAGTCATTGGTAAGTTTCATAGTTCTATGATTATCGAAGTATAGAGATTAGTCAAGGATAAAATGGCCGAAGAACGTGTATGGCATCCCACGTACAACTGCTTCGTAGACCGCCAAAATAGGCGAAGAAACGGCATACCGCGCTTTTTTTGTTACGGTCGAACGCTGAAAAACAAGCCGCGGCTGATTACGCAGTGGTTGACATGATCACGTCTTCGCCCCCAGCGCGGAAATTCGGTACCTGGACGTCAGACGACGAAGGAGGGTAGTGTTCGCGGTGAGTGGCAGCACTAGCGCTCAAAGCGCCAATCAGGCTCGATATCGGGCAACCATCTTTTCATCAAGCGCAATGCCGAGTCCCGGACCCTCCGGCGCCTGGACCGAACCATCTTTGAAATCGATCGGCTCCACAAGCAGATCATGCTCATACCCGAGCGGCCCCGGAATATCGCACGGGAACTCCTCTGCCCCAATGCCGGGAGTTGCCGTAGCGAGGTGAGTCATGGCAGCGCTCGCAATGCCCAACTCCAGATTGCTTCCGACGGTACAGGTCAATCCAGCCGCTTCGGCGACAGCCGCCATCTTGCGAGCGGGCCCGATGCCGCCCCCTTTGCCGACATAGATCGACAGGATGTCGGCCGCCCCTGCACGAGTAAGCGCCATAGCGTCTTGCAGCGTATAGCAGCTTTCATCCGCCATAATTGGCACTGGCACACTACGGCGAACGTCGGCAAGCCACTGCACATCCACCGGCGCAACCGGCTGCTCAGCGAAGTAGATATTGCATTCAGCCGCCATCCGTCGAATTGTGTCGATTGCCACTCGCACACTCCATCCGCCGTTCGCGTCTACACCCAAACGAATGGATGGTCCAATTGCCTCGCGTACGGCTTTCACACGAAGCAGGTCTGCTTCGGGTTCGATACCGACCTTGACCTTCAATGCCTTCAATCCCTTATTCATCGCCCAAAGTGCGAGTTCTGCGGCGCGCTTGGGCTCGGCTCCAGAAACAGACATCTTGATCGGTACTCGTGTCCGAACTGCGCCGCCGAGCAAACGATAAACAGGGAGGCCCGCAGCTTTGCCCAGAATGTCCCAGAGAGCGATCTCTATACCTGATTTCGTGAAGGGATGTCCCGCAACTGCGCGGCGCATCTTCGTGGTGAGCCTTTCGATATCGCGCGGGTCCTCGCCCTTCAGAGCCGGTTCAAGAAAGCTCGAAATAACATGGGTCGCCGTAACTGCGTCTTCTCCGCTCCACACCGGTGTACAGGACACCTCGCCTAGACCAATCAACCCTTCATCCGTGTGGACTTTGAGAACTACAAACGGCGACTCGGCATGAAGCCCCAGGCTGCCGCGAATCTGGAACTCCGGACGAATGGGAACCAGAACAGGAATCGTTTCGATCGCACGGATCTGCACTGGGGTTTAAAGCACTCCGTATTTTTTGAAAACGTCGCCTAAGTACGCGCCCTGCATCAGCTCGGAACGTGAACTATTCTCACGTCGAACCTTGTCAGTAGCTAATTCCATCACCGGCCCTACGACGTCTTTCGGTATGACTACGACGCCGTCATAGTCCGCGAAGATGAAGTCCCCGGGGTTAACCAATACGTCACCGCATTCCACCGGCACGTTATAAGCGGTGACGATCCCACGGCCCATCGAGTCAACCGGTTTAATGCCGCTGGCAAACACCGGGAACCCCAGCTCCTCGATCTTCAGAATGTCGCGAACGAGTCCGTCGACAACAGCTCCACGTGCTCCGCGCACTTTAGCCGCTGTCGATAGCAACTCACCCCAGGGAGCATTGCGCAGTGACTTATGTGTGCCGACAACTGCGACTTCACCCGGCAGAAGACTGTCCACGGCTTCGATCTCGATCTTGTAGGGATCTTCAGGTATGTAGTGGATGTCACAGCAGGAGATTGTTCGCGCCCAGCCGGCGAATGCCTTCCGGCCGTGCACCGGTCTAAGGTACTCACGCATTGCCTGGCTGCGCACCCCAAGCTGATCCATTGCATCGGACACAACAGCCGTGTAAAGCTGCTGCTCAGCGAAGTTGCATAGATCCTCATCCCATTTATGCTGCGCCGGAGTACTATGCGACCCGGTGCTGTTCAATGACTGCATCATTCACCTCGACTCCCAAACCTGGTCCTTCCGGGACCGCCAAATATCCATCCTGCATCCGCAAAGGCTCTTTGACGAGCATGCGGCTGAGCGGACCAACAGAAGTACTAAATTCGACAAACTCCGCGCGACGTTGAAACGCCGCTAAGTGCAGGGATGCTGCAGTCAGCAGGTCACTTGACCACGAGTGCGGAATCACAAGCCGGTTGGCGCGCTCTGCCATATGAACGATCTTGCGTCCCACCGTGAATCCCCCGCAACGCGTCAAATCGGGCTGCAAGACATCAATGCCGCCTCGATGGATGAGTTGTTCGAATCCCCATTCCGTGGACTCCTGCTCTCCGCAAGCGATCCGCGTGTCGACGGAATCGGCCACACGTCGATACCCGTCGTAATCCTCAGGGTGCAGTAGCTCCTCCACCAGAAATGGGCGAAATGGCTCGATCGAACGGACAATCTGAATCGCTTCCTTGGGGGTGCGTTCCACAAACCATCCCGTATCTACCAGCAGGTCGCGTTCATCACCAAGAGCCTCGCGCGCCGCCTCGACAAGCTTCACATCGCGGCGAAAATCCTTACCGAATACTCCCCAGCCAAATTTCACGGCCGTAAAACCTTGCGCTATATATTGCTGGACGGCCTCTCGCATCGCTTCCGGGGTAGGCCGAAATAACGTGCTCCCGTAGGCGCGAACTTTGTTCCGCCACTTGCCGCCCAACAGTATATGGATCGGCTGACGATACGCTTTACCGCAGATGTCCCACAACGCAATATCAATAGCCGAGATAGCCTGGAGAGCAACGCCGCGGCGCCCATAGTAGATACTGCCCCGGTACATCCGATACCAGAGGCGTTCCACTTCGAGCGGATTCTCGCCGATGAGCAG
>DASQLD010000305.1:0-10701 GCA_035630195.1 Bryobacteraceae bacterium | reverse complement strand
TGCTTGCACGGCATCAGCAAGGACGCCTGGGATCGTTATACCGACAAAGGCAAGTGGTTTTATGAGGTGGTCGATTGCGGATACAAGTACAACCTGAGCGATATTCAATCGGCGATCGGAATTCACCAACTTCGACGCCTTAATAGTTTTACGGCGGAACGTACCCGGCTCGCCACGATGTATCGAAGACTTCTCGAAGATACCGACGACATCGAATTGCCAGATGCCACTGACCCGGGGCATGCATGGCACCTTTACATGATCAAACTCAACCTCAATCGCCTTGATATCGATAGGGAAGAGTTCATGAGGCATTTGAGATCCGCAGGAGTCGGCGCAAGCGTGCACTTTATTCCGATCCCAATCCATCCGTACTTCCAGCGGAATAGACCGCGACACGCGACGGAAGTTCCTCGCGCGCTGGCGATCTACGAGCGTCTGATCTCACTTCCTCTCTATCCTGGTCTTACGGATGACCAGGTCATATACATTGTTGACACGATCACAGAAATCGTGCGGCGTTTTCGCAAGACTGCGCAGATCGCGGTTGCCAGTTAAAGGGTCTAAAACATGACGAGCGCTTTCAAAACATACGTACGCAAGGCCTTGAACTTTCATCTGCCGGTGGCATTTGCGGCCTGTATTTATGCTGCTTATCTGCTCCGCTTCGACTTCCGGATTCCGGAGGCTGAGAATCAATACTTAGTGCCTGGTCTCTTCCTTGCGATTGTCGTGAAGTGGATTGTCTTCTACTTGGCGAGGCTGAACCGCTTCCTCTGGAAGTTTGTCAGTATCGCAGATCTTGTCAGGCTGTTCTTCGCCAATGCCGCGGCTTCCTTAGCCTTTGCGATAGTTGCGCGCGTTGTTCTAGGACCGGGCTTTCCACGATCCGTATACGTCATTGATTTTCTCTTATGTTTTCTGGCTACGTGTTCGGTTCGTTTTGTCGTCCGCTTATATCTGGAGGCCCGCGTCTCGGCGCGTTCGAGTTCCGGGCGTAAGCGGATTCTCATCTACGGCGCAGGCGCCGCCGGAATCACGCTGGTGCGCGACATTCGTGCGAATCCGAGCTACCAGTACGAAGTTGTCGGGTTTCTTGATGACGAGATCCGAAAACGTGGCTTGGTCTTGCAGAACGTGAAGGTCCTTGGACGCGGTCGTGACGCATCGCTGATCGTCGACTCATGCAGTAAGAAGCGCTCCAAGATCGACGAGATTGTTATCGCAATGCCATCGGCCAGCGGGCGTCAAATGCGAGAGGCGCTTGCAAACTGCCGTGCATCTGGCGTACGTTGCCGGACCATACCTGGAACAGGTGAATTGCTTGCCGGCAAGATGCTGACCTCGCAGATTAGAGACGTGTCCGTGCTTGATCTGCTGGGACGGGAACCTGTACACATTGAAGAGAGCCGTATTCGGGACAGCCTGACGGGGCAAGTAGTAATGGTCACCGGCGCCGCTGGTTCCATCGGATCAGAATTGAGCCGCCAAGTTGCGTCGTTTGGACCCAGAAGACTCATTCTTTTTGATCAGGCAGAGAGCGACTTATTTCGCATCGATGCAGAACTTCGCGATCGATATCCGAAACTCGATATCCTGGCGGCACTCGGTGACATTCGCGATGAAGCCCGAGTGCGGGACGTTATTTGCGTTAACTCCGTCGACGCGATTTACCATGCTGCGGCCTACAAACATGTGCCGATTATGGAGCAGTATCCTCTCGAGGCTGTGCGCAATAATGTGCTGGGAACGCATAACCTGGCGACGATCGCGCGGGAGTACGGCGTCTCATCCTTTCTGATGATCTCTTCCGACAAGGCAGTGAATCCCTCAAGTGTGATGGGTGCGACCAAGAGGCTCGATGAGTTAATCTTGTCGGGATTCCCGAAGGACAGAACGAAGTTCGTTTCGGTTCGTTTCGGAAATGTGCTTGGAAGCAATGGCAGCGTGATCCCCACATTTCAAAAGCAGATCCAGGGTGGAGGTCCGGTGACTGTGACCCACCCGGACATGCGACGTTACTTCATGACCATTCGGGAGGCAGTACAACTTGTCCTACTCGCTTCGACGATGGGGGCAGGCTCGGAAGTATTCGTGCTCGATATGGGAGAACCAGTAAAAATCGTGGACCTGGCCAATCAAATGATTCGATTGGCCGGCCTTGTTCCAGGCAGAGACATCGAGATCCAGTATACGGGCCTGCGACCGGGCGAGAAGTTATATGAGGAACTTGTATTGGCGGGCGAAGCGATTGTTCCTACTTCTCATCAGAAAATAAGCATCCTCAAAGGTCAGTCGGTCGATCCGAATGCGGTCGCCGGATGGATCAGTCGCCTGGACGACCTTGTCGAACGCCGCGACGTAACCGGTACATTGCGTTACCTCTCGCGTCTCGTTCCGGAGTACGTGGTTGATGCGCGATGGAAGCTGGATGAAATTCCGGAAACCGCTACCGTTCGAACTGATCGATCTGGTCGAAACTCAGCCAGGCCCGCTGTTGCGTCGTAGCGACGGGCAACGTGACGGCCGCCCATCGCCCACGATGATGTTAAATTTCCGGAACGAACGAGGTGCTATCGGCCAGAAGAAGCCTGTCGAGAGCAAACTGGACGTCTCTGGCCCGCATGGTGATCCGGTGAGTCCCACGTGGCAGAGTAAGTACCTGGGCCTTCGTCCATTGCCATTGAGTCGACCAGGAGCCGTTCGCCGCGTTGAAAAGCTGTTCCGGACCACCGTTCACGGAAATGAAGACACCGCCGGTCGACGCCGGAGTCGCCAGAACACGAAGCCACATCGCGTAAGTTCCTGCTACAGGGGCAACAACGCTGAATGTGACGTAGCTTTTGCCAGCGACGGGAGATGAAAGATATTTGCCGCGCGATGCCGCCGGCGAAGACACGATGACGAAGCGGTCGGCTGCCGGCAGATACATGCCGGTGGGAGCATTTCGTGATTGATCCTCGGCTTCGAGGTAACTGAGATAGGCGTTAGCAGGGGCGGACGTCGGAATCGGAGACGGATCCGGCGTGGGTGTGGGTGTCGGCTTGGGATCTGGAGTCGGTGCAGGATCCGGCGGTTGCACAAGGGTTACGAACTGCAAACCACCAAGTTGGGAAACTTCGCCATCGGGGGTGACACTCCTAACGCGATAAAAGATAGTAGCTCCTGCGGTAAGTCCGTTAAGAAAGAGAGAATGATTCTTAGACCCGCCAGCCGTGACCGAAGTAGCCGAACCCATGGCGGTCGTCATTCCGTACTCCACCTGCGCGTTGGCGGCGAGGTTCGTCGTCCATTTGATGACCGCGCTATTTTTCGTGATATCGGATACGCTGACACCGGAGACTTGCAAAGGCTTGACGCCCGTACTCTCCTCGCCACCAAGGCGGCGAAGGAGGAAAGCATTAAATTCGATATCTGTATGGGCCGGAGGAGCAATTCCAATCGGATTGGTCATAGCGATGAGATTCAGAGGAATACGAACCGGATTTCCCGAGTACGTGCCGCTTGCGACAGGCGCCCCGAAGATGTTCTGCACGTCATGAATCTCAAACGCGTCACCGAGCGAAAGGCCCGCAGTGGAGATGTCAACATCCGCGTACGATTGCTTCGGCCAGTTAAATACGGCGATGTGGGCGCGGCCGGCTTCATATCGGTTGGGCCGGACAACAATCTTCTGTGCCACCGGACGCGACGTGACCGGCTGGAACGTGTTTCCCGGGTAGGCGCTGGCTGTGAAACCGCGAGTCTCACCGATGATAGTGTTTTCCTTAAAGCTCGTCGCTGCACATTTCCAGTAGGACAACCCGATGCCTCCGGAAACGAAATAGTTGCCTTCTATGACCGCATTCGAACAGCCATAGCCCGCGGTGTAGTACCCGATATTGTTGTCCCCGCCGTGATTTCGTGTGGTCGGGTAGTACGAGTAGTTATTCTTCAAAACCGGATTGTTCGCGATAACCGTCCCGCCAACGAGAATATTGCGGCTCAAATTTTTGGCAAGAGAGCCGTTGTTGAACACGATGTTTCCTTCGAGTCTGAAATTATTGAGGAACGTGTTCGAGGATCCGTAAACCTGCATGCCTTGTCCAAATTGATGAAAGATGATGTTGTCGGTGATGTGCTGCTCTCCGAACTGGTTCTGGGCATAAACTCCGTGTCCATGTCCCCGATCGGGCCCTTTCCATCCGCTATAGAAGACAATGTTCCCGTAAAATTCCGTACCGGTAGCGTTCTTCCACGAACCGAGTCCGTTGCTGGTGTCATGGACGATATTGTTAATAACCTTTACGCCCTGACCGAAAACATCAATACCGATTGTCTGCGCGATACCGGAGGGAAACGAACCCGCCTCCAAAGTAATTCGTTGTGGTATCGAGTTGAGGATCTCGAGATCTCGAATAGTGATCCAAGATCCAAGGACCTGAAGACCACCATCGATAATAGCCCGCTCATCACGATAAGGACGGAGCGTGATCGGATTTCCCGAAGCGCCGTTGTGCTTCCAAACAAAGCTGGCATGAATCGGCTCGGGGTAAGTGCCGGCGCGAAGATAGACAGTATCTCCACCTTTGATAAGGCTCGTCTTACTAAGCATCGTTGCAATATTCCATGGTCTGGAGATACTTCCGTCTCCAGCCGATGTGCCTTGAGGAGCAACGAAGTATTCCGCGGCGGAGGCTGCATGAACGCTCACGAGAGCTAGTAATATTCGACTAATTTGTTGTTGTAAAGTAATTCGCTCTAGATACAAAGATCGCATGTTCCTTCTGAATGAATCGGTTGTGATTCGAAACCGCTCTAGTACTACTTTGCGGTTATACCCTTACCCCTGTGTGAGAAATACGCAGGGGGGTGCAAGCGTGCTGCTATTGGCTAAGTAACGCCGCTAGCTAGACGCAGGTCGAGTTAGGGCACACATCTGGCGATCGTGCCGTAACTTCAGCAAACAGTACTTTGTAGCTACAAGGTACTAAGAGAAGCATCCAATGTCAATACTGCACGATCGCCACTTGATGTTTATGCAGCAAAGTACACGTAAGCCCTATTCCATCTGTTACCCACATCGGCGGGCGCCACTGTTTCGAACGACGAGGCTCCTACTTGCATCGCTCGTCTGTGCCATGCCCATGATTCCGGCTGAGTTCTTTGTCGCGCTCGACGGAAAACGAGGCAACAAGGGAACAATCGAAGAACCCTGGGATCTCCGTACTGCGTCTGAACACCCGATAGCCGTTAGGCCCGGAGATGTAATCTACATGCGAGGCGGAACCTATGAAATACAAGACAGATTGAACTTGAACCTGAGGCTCAAAGGCGATCAGGATCAACCCGTCACATTACGTCCCTATGGCAAGGAGAGAGTTGTCATAGATGGTGGGATTCATGTCCTCGAACCGTGGGTAGTTCTCCGGGATCTCGAGATACGTAACTCGATCGATCGTCGCATAACCACTATTGCCGGTCCTTTTCCTGCTGATATTCCACAACCAACAGGAATCAACGTATTTGCTCCGAATGTTAAGGTGATCAACAACATCGTTCACGACGCCGCGAACGGTCTATCGTCCTGGGTATCGGCTCCCGATGGCGAGTTCTACGGAAATATTGCTTACTACAACGGCTGGATCGGCCCTGATCGTCCGCACGGCCATGGTGTCTACATGCAGAACAAGGATGGCGCCAAAATTCTTGCGGACAATGTAATCTTCAATAACTTCGAATATGGCATGCAGATCTATGGATCTTCCGACACGTTCCTGAACGGGTTTCAGCTGGGAGGAAATGTTGTCTTCAACAATGGATCTTTAGGCGGCGCCTGGAGTCGTAACATACTGCTCGGAGGAACTACCGTCGTCGCTAAGCCGGTGTTAGTCGATAACTTCACTTATTTTCCACTTACGGGCAACCATGGCGGCGATAACAACATCGGTTACTATCCCAACGGCAGCGGCTGTACAGGCCTGCAGATGAAGGGAAATATCTTCGCCTCCGGTGGCATAGCCCTGACGATGCACAATTGTGAAGTCGACGTTATTTCAAGCAATAAGTTCATCGGACAGACAAGAGGCTTCGATGTCTCGAGGTACTCGGGAGCGAACTCGTTCACGATGGCTCAGCCGACTGGCACGGCGGTATACGTTCGGCCTAATAAATATGAGCGGGGACGGGGTCACGTCATTGTGTATAACTGGGACCGCGCGGAAGCGATCGAAGCGGATCTTTCGACGCTTGGCCTGACACCCGAGGACACCATCGAAATTCGGGACGTGCAGAACGTTACCGGGCAACCAGTCTTCGTCGGCGACTACAAAGGGGAGCGAATCCGCGTTCCGATGACCTCGATCGAGGTTTCCAAGCCGGTCGGCGAGGTGAAATATCCGCCAACTCACTCGGATCGAGAATTCGGCGTCTTCCTCGTGAGAGTCGTTGGAACGAAGGCCCCGCCGGAAGCGAACTTCACGGCGCAAACGGAAGCGGAGTCCGGCTCGCTGTCCGACACCACATTTGTCCAAAGTCGCGAAGACGCATCAGGCGGCGTTTCGATTTCGTTTGCGCCGGATGGATCGAGTTGGGGCGCGTACCTGTTTGAGATCCCGAAAGAGGGTGACTATGCCGTGTGGATCCGCGGCAGGCAAGCGTCGGGCAGTTCCAGCGAGATCAGTCTGCGCGTCAATAGCGCCGATCCAGTCACCTCAGTATTTCCGGCGGAAGGCGGATCGGGCTGGATATGGTCGTTCATCAATCAACGCTCCGAGAATTCCGACGCGCAGCCGGTTCAGAGAATTGTACACCTGACGGCGGGCTCTCACTGGCTTACTCTCAGTTCGGCTGACGCCGGATTGGAACTTGACGCTCTTCTCATCACAAGTGACCTGAAACTGATTCCGACCGGACCTCTGGGCCAACCAGCAACGGAAGCAGTTCCAGAGGTGCTTGACGACGTCGAGCTCTGAAATTAGACTTGTTGCCGCTTCAAAGGAAACCAATGTTCTCATTCTATCGCCCACTCGTGTTCGCAGTTGTCTCAATATTTCCCCAAATGTCGTTAATGGGCGCAATTTCTGATCCGAAGATCACTATAGTGGAAGGCGACGGAGCTTTCAATAACATCAAGCGCCGGTATGGACGCAATATCAAGGTGGAGGTTCGCGATGGCGCCGGTGTACTTGTGCCGAACGTGACTGTTACCTTTCTTGCTCCTGCGGTCGGACCGAGTATCACCTTTGGTCCGACCGGCAACAAGTTCGAAACGCAAACCGATGCCAACGGGGTTGCTGCAACGACGCAGGTAATTCCCAATACCTATGAAGGACGCTTTCGAATTCGCGTTAGTGTAGCCGGCGATGAGGGTGTACATTCGGCATTCCTGGCGCAGAGCAATACGAATGCAGGCGGGATCGAAGCTCCAAAAACCGGAGGCAGTGGCGGCAAAAAAGCTCTCTGGATCAGTCTTATCGGCGGCGGAGCGGCTGCCGGTGTCATTCTCGCGGTTAGCGGCGGCAGTAGCAGCAACACCGTGACGAGTGTGCCGACGAACCTGAATATCGGTGGTGTTTCTGTCGGAGGACCCCGGTGATGCGCTCTGCCAGACTGCTCCTGTTTCCAGTCCTCGTGGCATTGCCAGGGTTAACCGCCGATTTCGCCGGGCCTGTATCGGGCTATGTCTTCGAAAAAGAGAGTGGCTCTATCCGTCCGATTAATGGATTTCCAGGTGGTTCGCTGCTCGGGTCACCCGTTGACCTTCCCGTGATCCTCCAATCGGTTGTGATTCGACAGGCGCAGAATACAGCGGTTGGCATCGTTAAGGAGAGCGGCGCGATCGTCCGAATTACCGACATCACTTCCACTCCTGAAGTGAGCGATCACGGCGGCTGGTTGACGAAATGCAATCTGGTGGCTTTGAGTGCCACTGGAGATTTCGGAGTGGCGTACTCCAGCGCCGAATCGAAGCTCGTGAGATTCATGAATTCCGATCTTCAAAGTTCTATCGGCACAGCTGAGTACGGCGAAATTTCCGTTGTCGCGGTGGAAGGGACGGCGGTCTTGTTTGGAACCCGCGATAGCCTTTACCGATGGGTTGACAACGGGATCACGCTGTTGGGACGTTTCGAAGATATTTCGAGCGTGGCTTTTTTGAACGGAGGGCGAGACGTTGCGGTTGCCGACAGGGCGAGAAATTCGCTCTCTATGATTTCCGATGTGTCTGGAAGTCGGGAAGTCACTCTTCTCGCAAATGAAAAAGAAGGAATCAACAAGCCCGCGGCCGTTTGCCTGGGTAGAGATAATCGCCTCCTGGTAGCGAACGCAGATTCAACCGCAGTTGTGTTGGATGCATCAAGCCGCAGTATTCTGGCCACCATATATCTAGCGGCTCAGCCCACCCGTTGTGAAGCTCTCAATTCGAATAATCTGCTCCTTCTCAACGATGTGGGTCCTGAACCGCTGGTGTTGGTGGATCTTTCGGAGATGGCGTCCTTCTTTGTTCCCGTGAATCAGCAATGAAGACTTTTTGGAAAACATTATTTGTCTGCGTGGCCTCGATCGGCGTGGCAGCGGCACAAACAGCGGTCACGATGTCGTTCAGCTATCGGAACGTTTCGTCTCCCACGGCGAATGTGATTTCGTCGAACGGAACGATTCAGATGGGATCGATCACGGTAGGACAGACTGCGCGTGTCGTATTCAACATCATGAATGCTGAACGCGTTCCGGTAACGATTTCTCGTATCGCCCTTACAGGCGAAGGATTTACTTCGAATGGTCGCGCTCCTGTCGAACTGAGGGCGGTGGAAGCGACCTCCTTCGAAATCGAATTCGCTCCGACAGCAAAGGGCGTCAATTCCGGAAACCTGACGGTTGAGGTGACAGAAGGAAGTCGTCGAACGCCGTTTACATTCTTCCTGGGAGGTATCGGTGTCGCGCCCGATCTCGTTCTCAGTTATCTCATTGCCGGCGGTAACCAAACGGCTTTAACGGACGGAACTCCCCTACGGTTCCCTGACACGACCATTGGGCAATC
The DNA here is from genome assembly GCA_035630195.1 of Bryobacteraceae bacterium. GTDB lineage: Bacteria > Acidobacteriota > Terriglobia > Bryobacterales > Bryobacteraceae > DASQDN01. The sequence goes on along the minus strand of DASQLD010000305.1, from coordinate 1,682 downwards.
GACCTCCGCGACGATCTTCATTACGAATCGGGGAAACGGTCCGGCTACCCTTACGCGGGCATCTGTCGATGGGCCCGATGTGTTTCGCCTTTCCGGTCTTCCGTTGCTGCCTGTCGAAATTGCGGCGGATCGAGATGTTCGTTTTACGGTGACCTTCACTCCGACCCAGCGGGAGCGAGGCCTGGGGTTGATTCGTCTTGAGACGAACGCGGGCGCCCGACTCATCGTGCTGGAGGGACCTGCGGTCTCGCCGTCTCTTACATATTCACTTAAGTACGATGACACGGAGCAGCCAGTTGATCCAAGCGTGCCCGTTGTAGTGCCGGAGACGGCTGTCGGCGTTACACGCAACATGCGGCTGGTCATTCGGAACAACGGAAATATCGATGGTCGTATCACGACCTTGAGCATCAGCGGCGCGGGGTTCCAGTTCGGCGACCTGCCGATTGTTCCGGCTACAATCGCGCCAGGCAGGACTCTCGAGCTACAAATAGCATTCACTCCTACTCAGGCAGGAACAGCTATCGGGCGCGTAAGAATCGACGGGACGATCATCGAGATCACAGTCGTATCTTTGGGTTCGCGATTATCCCTTACGGCGGCGACAGAGTCGGGCAGCGTCGCTGTGACAACTACCGCAGGACTGTCTTTTCCGACCGCGGCGCTCGGGACAACCTCCGTGACGACCATAAGAGTGGAAAATACGGGCAACGTCGAAGCGACGGTAGCGGGAATCAGCACAACGGGAAATGCCTTTCAACTCGAACAGCTTCCGGGCTTTCCCGCCAAAATCCCCGCGGGCGGGTCGCTAAGCTTCAGATTGAAGTTCGTACCTGACGTCGTCGGCGCCTTGGCGGGAAATCTGCAGTTGGATGATCTTCGGTATCCACTGCGCGGTACAGGGGCTGCGCCTGACCCGATCGGTAGTGTATCGTTCGCGCTCATCGGGGATTCGGTAACGCCACTACAGCAACCCGCGGTAGGCCTCACGCTTGAGAAACCGTACGCGCTACCATTGACCGGCAAACTTAACTTGGCCTTCATCTCCGAGTCCTTTAGTGAGGATCAGACAATTCAATTTGCCACTGGGGGTCGTACCGTCGATTTTCGAATTCCGGCCGGTTCGACCGAAGCTATCTTTGGGGAATCAGCGAGACAAATTCTCTTTCAGGCTGGTACCGTCGCGGGTCAGATCTCGCTAGCTGCAACTTTCCAGTACGGCTCGGTTAATCTGACACCGTCTTCGCCTCCGACGAAAAACATTACAGTCGCCCGAAGCGAGCCGAGGTTGCGGACGGTGCAGGTCGTACTCAGGTCTTCCACAACGATGGAAATCATCGTGAGCGGATACTCGACTCCTCGATCCGTAAGCCGCATGGACTTTCAATTTACGGCTGTGCCGGGCGCCCAGCTCCAAGGCGCGTCTCTGTCCGCGGACGTCGACGCCGCATTCAATTCCTGGTATCAAGGATCCGCGTCGCGAGCATTCGGGAGCCAGTTCACGGCTAGCGTAACAGTCAATGCATCTGGAGATCTCAGCGCCGTTCAATCTGTCAGTGTCACTGCGACCAACAGCAATGGCGTCTCCAGCCCTGTAACAGCAAACCTTCGATAGCAATTGTGAGGCACATTGTGAGACGTACCATTCTCAGAAACACACTTAATCTCGTATGCCGTCTACT
>DASQLD010000304.1:0-8156 GCA_035630195.1 Bryobacteraceae bacterium | reverse complement strand
GGATTCGAGCCCCGCTACACAGAGCGTATATTTGGTCTCTTTAAGAGACTCCACAAGGACGAGTATCCCGGCACTGGCCTTGGGCTCGCCATCTGCCGGCGAATTGTCGAGCGCTACAAAGGCCGAATCTGGGCCGAGTCTATTCCCGGTTGTGGTTCCACCTTCTACTTTTCACTTCCACGATGCGAGAGTCGATGAAGCTCTTACATGGTCCTTGTCGCCGAAGAACAAGGGTTAACCATTGATTGGCTCGGCGGGCAGTGTGAAGTGAAACCTAGATCCCTCTCCCACTTGAGACTCTGCCCAAATCGTTCCTCCAAGCCTCTCGATTACGCGCTTGCAGGTCGCAAGTCCGATGCCGCTACCGGGAACGTTCTTACCATGAAGTCTCCTAAACGGCTTAAAAATCGTCTCGACATAGTCGCTTTCGAAGCCTTGGCCATTATCGGCCACAGACACGCGCCAGTTATTCCCGTCTTTAACCGAGCTAATACGGATTTGCGGCCGTTCTACGCGCCGGTACTTCAACGCATTCGATATCAGGTTCTGAAACACCATCACCATTTGAGTTCTATCGGCCGGAACCGTCGGCAGATCTCCGACAGTCACTACCGCGCCGTTCTGGGTGATGTGGTGCTCAAGGTTTAAAAGAGCAATCTTCAGCGGCTCCCCAAGATTGACCAAGGTTCGCTGCTGAGGGGCGTTACCCATCTCCGAATACGTCAGGATGTCCTGCATCAGCACGCTTAGCCGCTCCAGGTTCTCAACCGAGAGGGCAAGGAGATGTGCCTCATCTTCTTGAACGCGATCCGCTAAACGCCTCGCGGCCAGCTTGCAGAGCTTCAGCGCTCCATTAAGCGGAGCCCGAAGATCGTGGGCCGCGACATAGGCAAAGCGCTGCATATCCTCATTTGAGCGGACCATCGCTTCTGAAAGGCGCTTTCGTTCGGTGATGTCGTCTATCGCAAGGAGCACCAGCTCGGAATGATTCCCGTGGCGCCACAGTATACGAGCGTTTAGCAGCATTACCCGTATTCCTAAAGTGGGAAACTCATGCTCGACTTCAAAATCCTTCATGCTCTTTGCCAGTGGCAGCATCTTCTCGAGTAGCGTTCGGAGGGCCGGAATGTTCCACTGCCCGTTCCCGAGGTCGTAAATAAACTGACCTTCGGTTTCCTGCTTCGAGACACTAAACGTCTCGTAGAACGCTCGGCTGGCCGTCCGGACGCGAAGCTCACTATCGAGAACAACGAGCGGCTCCCGCACAGTATCAACAATGCTCTCCGCATAAGCGAGTGTTTCCCGAAGGGAGGTCTCGATTGCGCCTTGCGCCTCACTAGCTCGGTCGGCCGACGCAAGCTTGTCTTCCAGTTCGGCAATTCGGATACGGAGTGTGCCTAGATTGTCTGCTGCCGATTTCGTGCTCATCTCATTCCTTCGAACGAATGCCTAGTATGTCAGCCATAGCAGAGGACTTCCGCGTAACAATAGTTTGCCTGAATCCAGCCGAGACTCATCGCTAATCCTCAAGAGCTGTTTGTGGGGCTTCTAGAGCGCCTCGCGTCGGGTACTTGCCAGCCCGGGCCGTCCCGGAGATGAGAACTACCAGCTTCTCATGCTTCTCCTTCAAGCTCAGGGAGAGTTCGGCGCCCGCGTTTATCAATTGACACTCTTCCCGAGGGCGGAGCCGCTGAGACTCCGTCCCGAAGGAGGCACGATCTCATGACGTCACGCTATCGCAGCTGCAACACTTTCGGACAAAATAGCTCAAGCCCACTTGTTTGCTATCGGGTTTTAGTATTTCAGCGCGGACCGGAATCGAAGCCCCGTATGCCACTCGAACCGGTATTGTGCCGTGATCGAAGTTTGATACCCGTGAATACGCCAACCAGCGACTTTGTTCTGAAAGAAAAACAGATCCACTCTCGGAGCGATGCTCAAATTGCCTACAATCGGGATCGTGATCGCATGTGTCATCACCTCCAGGTACCGTGTATCGGCGGGAGAATCGCCGCTTGCGTTGAAAAACAGTGCTCCCGAGTTGTCGATCGTGTAATCCAACCGGTTCCACAAGGGCAGGTGAATCCTCGCGTTCAGGAACACACCCGACTGATTGCGACGTAAGGTCTGGACGGCCAGCGCACGGGTGTCCAGATCTGCGACTCCCGGTAATTCAGCTCCCGGCGGCGCTACGCAAGCGCCAATGTTTCCGGGAGTGCATGTCAGCGTACCTAACATCAAAGATGTGATCTGGTTGAATGGGCCGCTCTGGATTCCCGTCTCGAGCCAACTCTGACGACCATCAAAGCGGAGGCCGGCTTTCCCAAAGAGAGCATTCCTCCGGGGCAGAGGACGAGTCAGAAAGCCGTCCCTCGCCTGAAAGGCGACCAGAGGAGAGGCAAGCTCCGTTTCGAAACGGACCGACGTAAGTAAACGCAAACCGGCGGCGCTCTTCTGATGAAGAGGAATCAGATGCCACGTCGCGCCACCTTCCGCCCCTGCTAAATTCCTTGGCTGACTGAGTTGAAATGGTTCTATGATCGTTGTGCCCTGGGGCGTGGATGAGGTGAACGTCTGCCGGATCGCACTGGCTTGATAAGCTGCGTCGGTTTGCAGGAACAGGTCGGCATGTCTGCCTCCGTAGGTTAGCCGCAGCAGCCAATCCGCCGTCGCATCGATCCTCTCAGGCGCCGTCGGCTGCGACGCCTGCACCCCGCTGAAGCGCTCTCTCTGCTGTGCCTCTGAGAGGTTATGGTAGTTGTGCCGAAACCCCGCATTGGCGCGGTCCAACCGAAGCGCCAGCACTCGGCGATCCTGAGCTCCAGCTTCAATTTCGTCCGGCGGGCGCGGGTACCTGCTGCGGTTCGCCCAGTTCCGCCCGATCCACTCTCGAAAGCGTTCGAGAGCGCCCGCACTGACAGCTTGCGGACTCGACCCGAGCTTTATCTCGTCGAAGTAGGATGTGGTGTCGATCGTCGGCCGGCAGGATTCGGCTCCCGTTCCACTCCCTGCTATGCCGTGAATCAGGTCGCGGCATACCAAGGCACTGATCTCCTCTAGCCTCTCGTAATCGCGCACCCGCGTAGCCGGCGGCACGGGCACCTGCCTGAAAGCGGGGTAGCCGGTATCTCCAAAACCCACATAGTCAGTCGTCGCAACCGAGTACAGGCTGCCATCCTGGAGCACGGCGCCGCCAACGATCAGATCTCCGGTGGAGTTGTCTCTAAAGATGCCGAGGCGAGCCAGACTGCGGTCGGTCTCGGCTCCTCCATTCTCGCCGGCGTCGTATGCATCGGACCGTGCTAGAACCTGCCGGATGACGGCGCCGGTAGCGGCACGGCATACGAGGAAATCGCCCTTCCAGAGCAGTTCGTCCAGCATCGTCTGCAGTTCGCCGGCTGCGGGCTGTTGCTTCGCGAAATATTCGGGCCGATAAAGGTCTCGATGCTGCAGGAATGCAATGTCGGCGTGACAGCGCTTACGCATGCTATTTAGAACGGTGCTCTCGATCAGTGTTGGCGCATTCTGTGCAGCGCTTCCCCGGTTGCTTTCGGCCGTGGCATTGATGATGCCATCGGCCAGTGAGCGCTGGCCTGTGTAGCTTCGCAGCCGAAGCGGAACGGTCGTTCGATGAAAATGACTGTCTGCACTCGTCGTAGTGGACGTCAGATCCAACCGGGCTTTCTGTAACGTGACCTCCAGGGTGGTTGGTGAGTTGCGAAAGAAGTGCGCAGCCGGTGTGAGAATAATCGGCGCGCGCGTGTCAGGCGCAACGTTCCGATCCACCGTGAGTGTATCGCGAGTAGCGTGCGCCTCTTCTGGCGCCGATATGATCGCGTCAAACTGGCCGCGAAGACGATCAGCCAGGCGCCGGACATCTTCCGGCGGCATCTGCGCCAGAAGAATCCGCCGGGCGCCGGCACAGTTGGGATCCGCGTCGCACGTCTCAAGCATTTGCATCAGCGCCTCACGGGGATCGAGGATTTCAAGCTGCGTGTCCAGATCTGCATCTTCGTTCACCCATGAATAGTTCATCTCTCCGATTCGCGGAAGCAGCGCGGGATCAACGATTCCGAATACCACTAGCGATAGGTCGCCGATACGCACATATGGCTTCGGGTTTGGATCCGAGGCAGTACCGTAGTGGAAGAATGGCTGGCGAAAACGGAAGACCCCGCTGCAAACAGTGTTATTCGCCGTCATCTCAGCGGTCTTGTTGGTGCTCGATGCACACACGAAGTAGTCCCGACTGGGTTGAAGCGAACCCTGTGCAGGAAAACGTGGGAACTCTGTCGCCAGCGAAAAGCTCAGGGTTGTGCTCTCTGCGGGGGACCCCGGCCGGAGAGCCTCGCACCGAGCTGGATCGAACTCGGATCCCTGCAGTCCGCCGCACAGCCATGCGAAGTTGTAAAGCGGCCCTGAATCCTGCGATCGCCCCTTAATTAGATCGAAGCGACGCAACCACGGCAGCGGATTAGGGGGTATTCGAAAAGAGGAACCGTCCAGGCCAGTCAGGGAGTAATTCCGTGTGGGCGCCTCGCTTGAGCGCACAGCGCGCACGGGCTTCACAGAGATCGTGTTAATAACAAGATTCGCCCCCAGCATTTGGACAGGAGTGCCGCCGGGCGCATTGCTTGCTAAATACCGTGCAAGTTCGCGAAGCCGTTCGGGGCCAAAGCGGAAGTCCTCACGACCCGGTACCACGGCATCGAATCCTGCCAACCGGAAGAAACAGGCGACGTTGTCGAATCCTGCGGTTCCCGCCCCGGCGCTTAGTGCCGAATCCAGGACAGGACTGGTTGCCGTATACCGTACCCATTGATCACTCGAGAAATCCCAGTTGAGCTGATCCTTTGGTACAAGTTGCTTCGATCTGTCGTCCAGGATCATTCGTGCATTCAGCTCGGGCGAAAAATTGTCGCCCATTCCGACAAGGACTCTGGGGGAAGGCCCAGCGCGAGCAGTCTCCAGAAAACGGTTCACCTGCGCGAGCGTTGCATCCCGCTCACTGCAGGCGCGTGAGGAGGTGGTTTGCTGATCCGGTACTCGATAATAACCAAGTGTTCTGCCCGTATACAGGATCGTGTAACTCGCAGATTCCTGACTTGCCGTGTAAGGTTTCTGAATCTGCTGCGCGAGCAGGGGCGCACTCAACAGAGCTAAGATCTTTGCCGGGTTCATATTGAGGTTAAAACATAAAGACGCGTCGAATGTCGGTCGGTGTCTTATTGCGGATAGTGCGAACTTAGGATATCCAAACCTGTGCGATGCAGGACTTTTGCCCTTAACCGCAAGCCGCCCCAGCGACAAACCGGCACCGCGAGCGAACGGCCGCGCGGGATCCTGCGTGGCGTGCGACGGGCCAAACGGGTGGTGACCACTCTCTAAATGTGGACTAGCTTCTTCGGCGCGAATACCAACAAACTGACAGCTACAACTGTAACCAGACTCACATAGTGCAAGTCTTGTGGCATGAGAATCACGGTGCTCCGAAATATATCGATCATGCCCACCGAAGAACGGCACTAGTCATCGCTAGCGAAGATTCGGGCGATTGGTGACGGAGCAGGCGAATTAAGTTAGTCCAGATCGTGGACAAATGTCGTCTTTTAGACGGATCATCTGATGACGAACAATGACGAGAAGAAGCTCATTCTACTGGTGGACGACACCCCGGCGAATATCCAAGTGGCGCGTGAGATTCTGAAAGACAGTTACAAGACCCGTGTCGCGACGAGCGGAGCCAAAGCGCTGGAGTTGGTGAACGTTTCGCCTCGTCCGGACCTGGTTCTTCTCGACATCATGATGCCCGAGATGGATGGCTACGAGGTCTGTACCCATTTGAAGGCTGACCCCGCCACTCGCGAGATTCCCGTGATCTTTCTTACCGCCATGACCGAGGTGAAGGACGAAACACATGGTTTTAGTGTGGGGGCGGTAGATTACATTCACAAGCCGTTCTCGCCCCCGGTTATGCTGGCGCGGGTACAGACGCACCTCAACTTGCGAGAGACACGCCAACAACTAGCCCGCGAAAAGTACCTGGTCGATCAACTTCTCGACAACATTCTTCCCTCCGGCGCGGTTTCCGAACTCAAGGCGACGGGCAAAGTCACTCCGCAGCGTTTCGAGAATGTCGCGGCTCTCTTTGTAGACCTTGTCGGCTTTACTTCGTATTGCGACAGGCACTCGCCGGAAGAAGTCGTGGGAAGCTTGGGCAATCTATTTGTACTGTTTGAGGAGTGCGCGAATCGAAACGGTTTGGAAAAGATCAAGACCGTAGGAGACGCCTTTTTGGCAACCGCTGGCTTGCTGAGACCCGTGGTGGATCCGCTCCGAGCGGCTGTTAAGTGTGCATTGGAGATCGCCGCTGCAGCTCCAGGCATCGGCGATGGCTGGAAAGTTCGGGCCGGGGTGCACTGCGGGCCTGTGATGGCTGGTATAGTCGGCCGTGAGCGCTATCAATTCGACATCTGGGGAGACACCGTAAACGTGGCTTCACGCCTGACTTCGGCGGCTTCACCACAATCTGTCGCGCTGGTGGAATCGGACGCAGTCAAACGAGTGGGCTTCGACCTCATCCCTCGGGGCGAGGTGGAGCTCAAAGGCAAAGGACGGGTGCCGCTTGTCGAAATTCGCTGTGCTGATGCGGGCTAGGCCGCCACAAGGCTTGGCTGTGGTCCGGAATTTGCCTACGGTGTGGGCAGCCCAGCCAGCAATCCCCGCTTCAACGAGAGATCCTCGAAAGCGACTCGACGCCAGCGAACGAATACGCTCGACCACCGCCAACATGACAACAATCAGGACACGTGAGCCAAAGGTACAACCCTCGATCGCCGCCGTAAATAAATGCCCGAACGAAAATCGAATGATAGTGACAACTCCCAATCTATTATCCGATCGGAATTTACGCGAAGCACACTAGGAGATCTGGACCTAAGCCCGAGTTGTGGCCCTGTCCACTTGGAATGGGGACTCTGATCTTCGTGTCGCTTGCCCCATGCTGCGGACCAATACCGCCGCCCATCATTCGACCGTGCGGTGGGGAGAGAGTTCGAAATGGGATTCTGGTTATGATTGCTTTGGCTTGACGGAGTGCAGATTGGCGGTTCCCGGAGGATTTCAAATGCTTGCGGACAGCAAGACTAAGCCTGTAGTCGCACCGCATACCGCTGAAGGAAAGCGCCTTGCGGAAGCATACGGAGAACCACTGCTATGGCGCAAGTGGGGGCCCTATGTTAGCGAACGATCATGGGGTACGGTACGGGAAGACTACAGCGAATCTGGAGCGGCCTGGGATTTTCTGAGCCACGACATGGCCCGCAGCAAGGCGTACCGCTGGGGTGAAGACGGCATGGCAGGGATCTGTGATCGCTACCAGATCCTGGTTTTCAGCGTTGCTTTTTGGAATGAGCAAGATCCAATCCTGAAAGAGCGGGCGTTCGGTTTGACGCCGGCCGAAGGAAACCACGGCGAGGACGTCAAGGAGTACTACTTTTATCTGGACAGCACCCCGACCCACTCTTACATGAGGTACTTATACAAGTACCCGCACTCGCGGTATCCATATGAGCGGCTTCTCCAGGAGAACAGGCTACGGGGTGGGCATGGATTTGAATTTGAACTGCTCGACACGGGTATTTTTGATCACGATAGGTACTTTGACGTTCAAGTGGAATACGTGAAAGCTTCAGCCGAGGACATCTGCATCCGCATCGAGGCGTTCAATCGTGGCTCTGATGCCGCGCCGCTTCACCTGATCCCCCATCTATGGTTTCGCAACACTTGGTGCTGGGGGGATGAACCACAGCCGGAACCATCGATTCGGATGGGCTCGCCCTTAGGGGACGCGGTTTGTCTGATTGCCGACGACAGTACGGCGGCGCCGCTGGAAAATTTGCCTTTCACTTATCGGTTGGGCAAGCGGTATTTGTACGCCGAGTCCTCCGGCACGCCTCTCTTTACCGATAACGAATCGAACACTGAGCGCGTCTATGGCGTTCTTAATAAGAGGGCATTCCAAAAGGACGCCTTTCACCGGGCCATCGTGAACAAAGAGGCTGAAGCCGTGAACCCGAATCTCGTGGGGACGAAAGCCTGCATTGATTACAAATACACGGTCCCTGCCCACGGTTCTGTCGTCCTCAAACTCCGGC
>DASQLD010000303.1:0-9289 GCA_035630195.1 Bryobacteraceae bacterium | reverse complement strand
TGGGTTTCACACACCTTTCGTAAATCGTCGCGCGACTTTCGATCATTTAGGCATGCAGCTCGACTGGATTTTCCTAAGAAACCTCGCCGCCACTAGCGCAGAGATACGTCCGGTAGAGTTCTCGGACCACCACGCGCTGGTGACTATTCTGGGCCCCGCGAGACAGTGACTCACCCGCCTTATACACCACAACCCAGTGGCGCATCTTTAGCTTGCAAAATGAGCAATATCGCCCTTGCGAACTACAGTGGTTGGTGGATATAATCAAGTTTCATGCGCTATCAAGTCAGCTCGTTTTTTACCCGATTTTGGCGAGCAGCCTGAATCGGGACGGGTGGCGGTAACGCAAGAGAAGAATTCGAAGCGGCCCACTCGGAAACGGGTGGGCTTTCACTTTGGAACCGAAAGTTCACGCCCGGAGTAACTACCAATGATCGTATCGATGAAGATGCATGCAGACCGCGCAGACATACAGGCCGTTTGCGATCGCGTTCAGGAGTTTGGCTACAAGGTCCACTCCATTGAAGGGGAAGAACGCGTCGTGATCGGGATCGTGGGAGTCGGCGATGTTACCGCCTGCCTGGAATCAATCGAAGCGATGCCTGGTGTTGAAAAGGCGGTGAGGATTTCGGCGCCGTACAAATTTGTCAGCAAGGAATTCCGCCCGGGCCGCTCGCAGGTATCTGTCAACGGTCGCGAGATCGGCGGAGACGACTTCGTAGTGATCGCCGGTCCCTGCTCAGTCGAGAGCGAAAAGCAGATCATGGACTCGGCCTACGCCGTGGCTGAGGCCGGAGCCCACATGCTTAGGGGTGGCGCGTTCAAGCCTCGCACATCGCCTTACGATTTCCAGGGAATGGAAGAAGAAGGACTGAAGCTTCTGAGGAAGGCAAGAGAAGCGACGGGACTTTCCATCGTCACCGAAGTGATGTCCGACCGTGACGTCGAACTCGTGGCCGAGTACGCCGATGTTCTGCAGATTGGCGCGCGCAACATGCAGAACTTTTCGCTCCTGAAAACGCTCGGTAAGGTTCAGACGCCAATACTTCTGAAGCGTGGACTGAGTTCCACGTTGAAGGAACTGTTGATGTCGGCCGAGTACATTGTGGCGCACGGCAATCCGAACGTTATCCTCTGCGAGCGTGGCATCCGCACCTTCGAAACTGCGACGCGGAACACATGCGACATTGCTGCCGTAGCGGCATTGAATGAGTTAACTCACCTGCCAGTCCTTCTTGACCCGAGTCACGCGACAGGTAAGCGAAGCCTGGTGCCTGCTCTTTCGCGGGCAGCAGTTGCCATTGGCGCGGATGGCATCATAGTTGAAGTGCATCCGAACCCTGCCAAGGCCGTCAGCGACGGCGCTCAATCCCTGGACATTCCGATGTTCCGAAACATGATGCGAGAACTTCAACCGTATACACAGATCTGGCGCCAGAGCCGGTTGTCCGAACTCGCTGCAACCGTCTAGGCGCACGTGTTGCAACGCTATCGCGGTTGGATACTTGCTATTGGGCTGCTCGTCATTGCCGTCGCGGGTACGATCATCGGCCTACGACTGACAAGCGGACCGAAACTCGACAGTGCAGGACTGGCTTCTTACATGCCGGAACGTGATGCCGCGACGTTGTATATCGATGTGGCCGCATTACGCAGTTCGGGGATTCTCGACAAGCTCGTCGGCTCCACAGTCGGTGAAGAGGCCGAGTACAAGACCTTTGTTCAACAGACTGGGTTCGACTATAAGCGCGATCTCGACCGCGTGATGGCGAACTCGGCGGAAGGAACACACTATTTCCTTCTCGATGGACGCTTTGAGTGGGACAAGCTTAAGGGCTATGCGACCGCTCAGGGCGGTTCGTGCGATGGCGACTTCTGTTCCGTCAAGGGCACAACACCCGGACGCATCATTTCCTTCTATCCCGTTTCGAAGAAGCTGATGGCGTTTGCCTCGTCATTGAATGAGAAAGCGGCTCGCGAAATCAGCGCGCGGACTCCCACTAAGCCGGCTTTCGAAGCGCCCGCGAAACCTTTGTGGCTTCACATTCCAGCATCTACCTTACATCGTCAGAACGAACTGCCCGCCGGTACAAAACTTTTCACGCGCGCTCTTGAGCCGGCCGAGCGCATTGTGTTCTCCCTAGGCCCTCAGGGGGAAAAATTCGAATTGCTGATGGACGTCAAATGCCGCACGACGGAAGATGCCGCCGTGATGAAAAGTCAATTCGAGCAACTTACAAAGATTCTGCAGGCTTTTATTTCTCGGGAGAAACAAACCCCCAGTTCCAAGGATCTTAGCGGCGTGTTGACATCGGGCTCGTTTCAGAGACAGTCGGAACATGTGATCGGCGTCTGGCCGATCGACAAGGCGTTCATCGATTCACTTGGCGGGCGGTAGTTCCGAATGGACGCCAGACCCGCGATACATCTTCTCCCCAGCCTCAACCGCAATCGGTAGCCGGTTTTCTTTCGGCGGAAGCGGACACGTGGCATACGGCGTGAATGCGCACGGCGGGTTATACATCTTGTTGAAGTCAATCTCGATCGGACCTGACTTCTTCGGCAGCTTTGCATAGAGGAACCGCGCGGCCGGATACGTACTCTTTCCCGCCGTCGTGTCGCGCACCACGAAGAACAACTCTTCACCCTCCAGCACAGGACTCAGTCGAAAGGTCTTCCCTTCCCGACTGAACTCGACGACGCCCGGGATAATCATTTCCTGCTTGTCTCCCGTGATCGAATCGAAGAACGTCGTCCGAGGCTTCTCTAAAGGTATGTACTTCGCATTGACTCGCCAACTCGGATCGACGGGAAACCACTCGAGCTTTGTGAACTTCTTCCGGTATTCGCTGTTGTTGTCGCGAACCCGGATACCATAACGCGCGCCGCGCTGGAGAAGGGAGAGTTTCACTCCGCCAACCCTGACGAAATCCTCAGAGTTGGCCCGGATCGTGACAGCTTGGCCGCGCGTGGGACGGAATGCCGCCGCATCGCCGACCAGTGTAAACACACCGGCGCTCGCGGGCGCATTCTTCGGTAGGGAGATGCGAGCGGAAGGGTGAGACCCGACAGTATTCTCGCCCGGTTTCAACCAGAAAAGGCCTGCAACAGAAAGCCAGTTGTCCGGCGATTTCAAGCGGGCCTCGCGTTCCTGCCGCCACTTCTGAACCGATGCAGTGTACTCAGATGCCGCACTCGAGCTAGCAAGGAACAGGAGTGCGCTGGCGAGTCGCATGTCTTCTTGGATTCACGAACGGGCGATTCCGACGCGAAAGAAAAAAGGCCCGCAAGCCACTTCGGGGCCCGCGGGCTTGATGTCCATTCTCGAGGAGATTACCGGTTCTTCGTCAATCGGTCGTAGATCAGGCCTGCTGCGCCCCCGCCCAATGCTCCAATCGCGGCGCCCTTGCCGCCACCGGCCGCTGCGCCGATTGCTGCGCCTGCTGCGGCGCTGCCACCGATGATCATTGCGCTCTTTCCAGTGGAGCGCTCATTCCTGTAGACGGAATCGTCATCGCCCGATTTGTTGCGTGTCATGCGGTCGTAGACCAACCCACCCCCACCACCTGTGACGGCTCCGATGGCAGCGCCTTTTCCTCCACCGGCTAGCCCCCCGATTGCAGCTCCGGCTGCAGCGCTGCCACCAATGATCGCCGCCGATTTCGCAGTCGAGCGGGTTTGTGGGACGGGACGGTCGTCATAGACTTCACGCCGGTCATCGTATACATTACGAGCCCGGCGAACGCTTGGGGCACGCTGAGAAACGCTCGAAACTTGGTACGACTCGCCTCGATTCACTTGCGCAGGCGCCGGCTCCAGCGCCGGGGCCGTGAACGCCTGGGGCGCTAACGTCACAGGTGTGGGCCGCACCCAGCCAGCCGTGGCTACAGCACTCAGGACGGCCACTCCAACTAGAAGCAATTTCTCGTTACGCATCGTAACCTCCGTTACGCTAGTTCAGATGTGCGGAGGCTTATGGTCGTTGCGGTCTAAATAGTTTAAAAATCTCAATGATTGCCCGGCCATTGCGATCATAGAAGACGCGCCGGTCGGTTGGCTCGTACCCATGCGATCGCGCGCCTGCAACGAAGCGCTCATTCACGCCCGCGTCGAACTCGAGTCCCGTCACGTGAGTCATGAACACCACAGCGGGAAGGTCAATCATCTTCTTGAACTCGATCGGTGAGTTGGTCGGATCGACAGAATTGCAGGAGTCCGTTTTGCCTTTGTGCAGGAGCCGGATCGGCTCATAAAGTCCCCAGTCCATGACACACAGGGGCGCGGGGCGCATAGACGGAATCGCGTCGACCGCCGGATAAATAGCGTCCGTCCACGCAACATTCGGTCCGTTGAGGAGCATTGCTGTGTAATGTGACCCCGTCACTGCCACATTACAGAGACACACTACACCGACAACCGCGGCGAGCATCCTTACTCCGAAGCGTCCGGCGCGCCGCGATGCTTCCGCCAGCACGGCCCCGAAGGCGAGATGAGGCAGAGGCCACATGAGAATCGTGTGATGAACCGAGCCGCCCGCGTCCTTCGTGAAAACCATCTGCGTCCACGCAACCGAACAGAAAACCAGAACAAATAGAACAGCGTCGCGCGCCGGAGTCCTCCAAACGAAGGGAAGCAGCAGCAGCACGAACATCAGCAAAAACACTTGCGCATTCTTGCGCGGCTCTCCGATGCGAATCAAAAAATTCGTGAACATGGTTTTCACGCGATCATCCGGCGGCCGTACAGGCCCATCCCATCGTTCGCGGGTCGCCAATCCGAACATGCCGCTACCATCGAGAGTGCTGGTCAAAATCTGGAACTTGTAGGGAAACCGTTCGGGTGACCAGGCGGCGTTTTCGCGAAATGTCGCCCAATTGTTGCGAACGTTGTAGCGGATCAGCGGGAAGGCTCCAATGAGGAACCCCAACGCTGCCGTAACCACGGCCTTCCACGTAATTGCCTGGAGCGTCTTCCGTGGGAATACTACGATCAAGCCGGCGGCAAGTCCGATAAGACACCATAGGAACAAAGTTTTGTCCCAAACACCCAGGCCAAACAGGAAACACGCCGTGAACAGCCAGCCTACGCGTCTCGATTCATAAAAGCGGATTCCCGCTAGCATTCCCGCGACGAGACAGAGATGCTGCAGGACCACCGGCCCCCAATCCCATCGAGTCGTAAGGACAAATGTCGTGTCAGTAGCAAGAAGAGCGGTGGCAACCAGCGCGGCCCGGACGCTCAGAGTGCGCTTAACAAAGGCGTAGAAAAGCCCTACGGTCAGTCCGCCAATTAACAGAACTGGCAACCGTACGGATACTGCCGAAGCGTCCCAGAGCTTGAGAATTGGAGTGTAGAGTAGCGACTTCAACGTCCCGACGTATGTCATGACCATCATGGGGAAGCGTTTGCCGAAGATCGAGATCGAGTCGCCAAAGGGCGGATAGATTCCCGCGCCGAACAGCACTTCATCATTTTGAAGGCCGATCTCGCCTATCCAAAGCGAGCCGATTGCGACAAACATGACGCAGAATAAGGCCGCCAGCCAGTCGGCCCGCCTCTGGAGCATTCCTCGATCTTCGCATACCAAAAGAAAATCCAGATTGCCAGGTTAACCATCCTACAATCAGGACTATATGTCCATGCCCTTTCGTCTCGATGGCAAGCGCGCGCTTGTCACGGGCGGCGCCAGCGGAATCGGCGAAGCGATCTGCCGCGTCTTCACTGATGCGGGCGCGTCTGTCCTCATCGCTGACATCGATAAAGATCAATCTGATGCGCTAGCTCGTGAGCTACCCGGCGCCCTCGCGGTGTCCTGCGATATAACGGATGAATCCTCGGTCAAAAGCGCTTTTGCGGGTATCGATCGTCTCGATATCCTCGTCAACAATGCGGGTATCGGGATGGTCGGAAGCGTGGAAGAGACTGATTTAAGTGACCTTCAACGACTTTTCCGCGTCAATGTAGAAGGGACTTTTCTGGTTACGAAGTACGCAGTGCCGCTATTGAGTGCAGTCCGTGGAGCGATCGTGAATATGGGTTCGGTAGCTGGTCTCGTCGGTATCAAGAAGCGATTCGCCTACTGCGCCACCAAAGGCGCAGTCGTTGCGATGACCAAGCAGTTGGCTGTTGAGTATCCCACCGAATTTCGCGTGAATTGCATATGTCCCGGTACGGTGGATACGCCTTTTGTAGAATCCTATCTGGAGAAGTATCACAAGCATGAGAAGGAGCAGGTACGAGCTCAATTGAACCAACGGCAACCCGTCGGTCGTCTAGGGAAACCGATGGAAATTGCAAAGCTGGCCTTGTATCTGTCTTCGGACGAAGCCGCCTTCGTAACCGGGTCGATTGTCACTATTGATGGAGGTTGGACTGCGGCTTGACCTCAAGTCGAGCCAATGTTGAGCCGATTACTGTCTTGACGGCAGAACAGTTAGTCCTGCACAATAGGCGAGAACATTCTGTGTGTAAAATGTACTCCTAGCCACAGAATCCGGAACAGTTGGAATGTAAACATCATTTGGACCTGAACGAGAACATGACCGTTTATCCCCCATTCATACGATTCCTCGCGCTCTCTTTAGGGCTATTCCTTTGCGGCCCTCTAATGTCTGCAACCACTGCGAAGAAGCGAACTCCCAATAAAAAGGCAACAACTTCTTCGAAAAAAGCGAAAGCAACAACTACACGGGGCCGGTCGGTGGCAGTCAAGAAGACGTCCACCAGGACGGTTCGCGTTGGTACAAAGGCGTCGACATCTAAGAGTCGGCGGCTCCGGGCCTCTCGCCGGTCCCATCAAAGGTTTGTGGCCGGGGGTCCCTGGCTGGAACCGACGTTCGCCGATTCCACAATTGGCGATAGCGTAGAGGGAGAAGATCTGGCAGTCCGGCGCGCAGCCGTCGACGCGCTTGGTCCCTACAACGGGAGTGTTGTCGTAGCAGATCCGCAAACCGGTCGGATTCTGACGATCGTCAACCAAAGAGTTGCGTTCGGAAACGGTTTTCAACCTTGCTCAACGATTAAGATCTATGCTGCTCTGGCAGGGTTGAACGAAGGCATCATCGATAGGGATACAAACGTACGTTTGTACGGCCGCACTCGCATGAATCTCACGACCGCGTTGGCGCGTTCGAATAACCCCTACTTCGCCAACATCGGTATTCGTCTCGGCTACGACAAGATCAACTACTACGCGCGGCTGTTCGGCCTCGGCGAAAAAGCCGGGTTGAACATCGAAGAAGAGAACTCGGGTTTTCTGCCCGATGCTCCGCCCGCCAACGGCGGCATGGGAATGATGACCAGCTTCGGCGAAGGCATCAAGCTTACCCCGCTACAACTGGCTTCCACTCTTTCCGCGATCGCCAATGGCGGCACCTTGTATTGGCTCCAGTATCCTCGGAGCCAGGAAGAGGCCGAGAAGCTAGTACCGCGCATAAAGCGTCATCTGCCAATTCAGGACCTCATTCCAGAAGTAAAGCCAGGCATGCTCGGCGCTGTCGAATACGGCACGGCTCGCCGCGCGGCCTACGATCCTAATGAGCCGATCTTCGGCAAGACCGGGACTTGCTCGGACCGGGCAACACCCACCCACCTCGGCTGGTTCGGATCCTTCAACGACGTCGGCAATAAGAAGCTGGTCGTTGTCGTTCTACTAACCGGTGGACGCCCGGTCAACGGCCCTGTGGCCTCCGGAATCGCCGGTCAAGTTTATCGAAACCTGTCGCAGCAGAGATTCTTCGCCAATACTCGACCCATTTCGCCGATTGCTTTAGCCGTCGGCGCCTCATTCTAGTCGCTTGAGTGCAGCTGAATCGCCAACGATTCTGCTGCATCTATAGCGCATGACAGAACGAGGCGGCGCGGTGATTTCGGGAATTCACCACGTTACAGCGATTGCATCCGATCCGCAAGCGAATCTCGATTTCTACACGAAGTTCCTAGGCTTGCGACTCGTGAAGAAAACCGTAAACTTCGACGATCCCGGTTCCTATCACTTTTATTTCGGCGATTCGACGGGTTCCCCCGGTACAATCGTGACGTTCTTTCCCTGGCCGGGAGCGCGCCGGGGGCGTCAGGGTAATGGTCAAGTCACGGTAACGTCATTTGCCGTGCCGCGAAGTGCCATTGGCGCGTGGGTGACGAAGCTATCCAAGGCAGACATCGATTTCGATGGACCCTTCACCCGTTTCGGGGAAGAAACGCTAGTCTTTTCCGACCCAGACGGTCTAAAACTGGAGGTCGTCGGGTCGATGGATGGTGAAGGCGAAGCCGTTGAGTCCTTCCACAGCGCAACCATAGCCGAGGAAGGCTACGAGAAGACGGCTCGGCTGCTGACTGAGGTGATGGGCTTCGCTTTCGCCGGCGAAGACGGGAACCGGTTCCGGTTCACGGCCGATGGTGGTGGACCTTCGAAGATTGTCGATGTATTATGCAGTCCGGATGCCGCGCGCGGCATGGTAGCAGCCGGCACAGTTCATCACATCGCGTGGCGAACGCCCTCGGCTGAGCAGCAGTTGTGCTGGCGGAGTACGCTCGTTGGGCTGGATTATAACGTGTCCCCCGTAATGGACCGCAACTACTTCGAGTCGATCTATTTTCGCGAACCCGGCGGCGTGTTGTTCGAAATCGCGACCGATCCCCCCGGATTCACCATTGATGAGCCGTTGGAATCGCTTGGACAGAGTCTCAAACTGCCTCCGTCCTATGAATCCATGCGAGACAAGATCGAGGCCGCGCTACCGCCGGTCAGGACCTGAAGTTACTTTTTCGCGCTGTTTTGAGTGACTCGGAGCGCATAGTGATTTACCACTTTGGCCTCATTGCGAGCTACTTCGTAGTAAGCCGCCTTGAGCAACTGATCCTTACGGTTCAGCAGGGTTTCTCGAATTCTCTGCTGGACCTTTGGGTCGGTCAACTCCCGCTGTCCCGCGGGCTCCTTCGACACGACCTTTAAAATCCGGTAAGAACCTTGACTGCCGACCGGTCTGCTGATCTGGCCCGAGGGAACCTGCAAAATCATAGTGCGGGTTTCGGCGCCCAACTGATCGAGCGCGGACTGCGGGATGAATCCAAGATCGCCACCGTTGGCAGCGGAACTCGGATCTTCCGAGAAGTTCTGCGCGATGATCGAGAAATCCTCGCCTTGACGCAAGCGCGCTTCGAGAGCCTGTACTTTACTCTTAGCCTGTTCTTCTGTCGTAGCGTCGTCATTCTTCAAATTGCGAACATTCGGATCGGCGGAGGAAGTCACTACGATCTGAGCCAGGTGGATCTGCGGTTCCGCCAGATT
>DASQLD010000302.1:0-7491 GCA_035630195.1 Bryobacteraceae bacterium | reverse complement strand
GAGGTCCGCGAACTGATCAATAGTTTTAGCCGTGCGGCGACCGTCATTCGTGACGGTCAGGACAGCCTTCATAGAGCGTACGTCGAGTGCGTGGGCTCCTTGGCGAGTGCGCTTGATGCCCGTGACTGCTACACAGCAGGTCACAGCCATCGGGTCAGCGAGTACTCATGCGCCATCGCGGAAAGCCTCGGATTCGCCCCGGCGCAACTCGACGAATTGCGCATTGGCGCCCTTCTCCATGACATTGGAAAGATCGGAGTTCCCGATAGTGTTCTGCAGTGTCCCGGGAAACTCACCGGGGAAGATCTGCGCCTGATCCGTCAACATCCGGAGATCGGCCGCAGGATCCTGCAGGGAGTCCACGGCTTCGCCCCGTACCTCAGCACCGTGGAGCTTCATCACGAGAACTGGGACGGGACTGGATACCCTCATGGCCTGATAGGAGAGGAAACTCCGCTCACCGCTCGTATCGTTCACGTCGCCGATGCCTACGACGCGATGACTTCCGATCGTCCTTATCGATCAGGCATGAAATCGGAGGATGCGCTTCGGATTCTCGAACAGCACGCCGGAAAGCAATTCGATCCCGCGATTGTGGAAGCGTTCGTAGTACTAGCCCGTACGACGTCGATCCGAACCGGAAGTGGCTTCCGCGAGAATCGATCGTTGCTTTTCCTGGCCGAATCGCTCGCGCGAGAGTCAAAGCTGGCACAGGAGACTGGGACTAGAACAGAATCTACCGCCGCTTCGGTACAGTCTACGGCTTAAGACCATTTCCACGACAACCATCGTGGCGTTCGCCTCGTGTAGGCGCGCCAGGACTCTCCGAACCTCGCCTCCAGCCCGTGCTCTTCGCGCTTCAGAATATTCGGTCCGAAGAGTACGCCTAGGCTGAAGAACCCCAAGACGAGTAGACTCCCGTAAAACACAACCCAACCGAGCCAGATCGCCGCCTCCGCTAAGTAAATCGGGTTCCGGCTGAACCGATACGGCCCAGTGGTAACAAGGTGGGCAGGCGTGGGATAGTGCGGCGTTTTTTCGATACGCCAGCCGTGGGGCGCTGCTTCAAAGTGAACAATAAGGCAGCACAGAATGACTAGAAAACCAATAACGACCGGGAGACATCCCGCGATGTTGTAAGCACTCGGCGACCCGGCAAGCCACCCGTGTCGCGTTCCTCTCAGCGACACCAACCACGGCAAACCAGCATGCACGCTAATCTGACCGAGCGCGTGCAACAATGTGCCGACGCGTCTTGACACCAGGCGTCCTTCAAGCCGCATCATGTTTAACCTCCGAGAACGCCGAGACTCGTCGCATCTGCTGCCATTCGCGATATGCCAGTGAGCGCCACACCCACTCCATAGGACCGAACTGGAAATACCCGAGCCACAAACTGCTTACCTTCACCTGTATGACGTACAGCAGGACACCGAGCGCCGCTGCTGTGGCCGTTCCTACTCGCCCCAGCAGGCCGAACCCATAGCCGTAAAAGACGAAACCGAGAATTACTGATTGGAGCAGGTAATTCGTCAACGCCATTCGTCCCACTGCGGCAAACCCTGCGACTGTACTCTCCCGCAACTTCGGTAACACGAGCAGAAACCCGGATACGTATGCGACGGCCACGATCAGCGGGCTCCACGGCGCCGCAGAGATTGCACAGACGAATGCAACTGTTAGCGTGCCTTTATGCTCACCAGGCTTCTGGAGAATGCCGCTGCGCCAGCCGGCCACACCCCACATCATCACTCCAATGGTGCGAGGCGCAATTCCTGCCAGCAGTGGAAGAATCAGGGCTCCGATCTCATAGAGCCGGAAGCTTGTCAAGTTCTCGAAGCTGCCGGTCGAATAAACCTCTCGTGCTCGTATCAGGTGCGCGGCGGCTTCATCAGCAGAAGGCAGACTGGGCCGAAACGGCACGATTTCCGGTACGACGATCAGCGCAGCGCCAATGTAAGCCAGGGCTAGACTCGAGAGTCGTAGTACGGGCAACAGCATCAGACCACAAACCGCATATAGAGCGAGAATGTCTCCATTCGAGATCGCCACCATGTGAACCAGGCCGAAGAGAGCGAGCCATCCCAACCTGCGAGCGAGAAATCGCGTCGTAGACGCATCGTTGGCCGCGCCGCGCTCTGACTGTATCGCCATTCCGGCGCCGAATAGAAAAGAGAAGATCGTGAGCGCCTTAAACTCCAGCAGGATCGCGACTGCCTGGCTGACCAGCGAGTCCAGCGGGCTTTTGCCAGCGCCGGGCGCCAGCACATGTTCCAGCAAAGGAACACGGTACATCGTGAGTTCATTTACTAGCAATACTCCAAAGAGCGCGAGCCCACGAATGACATCGATATGATGACTCCGCTCCGGAAGCGGCGCCGGATGTCGGGCGTTTAGTCGACCCGAAACGGACGGCGCATTCTCGATCACTTCTTCAAGTCCGATATGTGAACCGACGATTCTCCGGACGGGTCGCGCGGCTGCGCCGCGGCAATCGCTCTGGCGCGCCGGCTAAGTTCTTTCGCTTCTGATCGGTTCCCCAGCTTCTTCCAAATTTCGGCTTGGGCGTTGAGGATGGCCGGCATGTACGGGTGATCGGGTCGCAGGCGAGTTACAGCGACAGCCCGAGCCTTTTCCAGACTCGAGCAGGCCAAATCCCACTCCTTGAAGTGCTCGTGAATTGCCGCCAAGTTGATATACAACGGAATCAGATCGGGATGACCAGATGCGAGGTTCTGCTCAAGCAAGGGGACGGCTTGGAACATCGAATCCTTAGCTTGGCGCCACTGCTTGTCGCGCCCATACAGCACGGCGAGATTCCCCAGGATGATGCCACGACGTATCTTCCCGTCTCTGGTTTCACCCGCCAGCGTAAGCGCACGCTCGAAATAATGTCGAGCGTCCTCCCAGGCCCCTTGTTGCATGCGCGATACCCCGAGCACATAAATGTAATTGGCGAGCTCTGGCGCATCAGCCCCAATCGTTGTTGTCGCCAGAGTCAGAGCGCGACGGAGAAGAGCCTCAGCTTGCCCGGGCCGTCCAACATCCAGATACAGTTCACCCAGGTTCAATTGCAAAAGTGCCACGTCGCCAGTTTTGCCCGATTGTTCCAGCAACCGGATGCCGTGCTGATAGACGCGCTCGGCCTCGGCGTAATTGCCTTGCATAGCTTGGTAAACACCGATCTGGTTCCAAGCGAGTCCGGCGTTTGGATGGGGCTTGGCGAGTTCACCAATCAGGATGGGAACTGTGCGGCCAACCGCCGCTAGGTCGCCGGCAAACGTCTGCTCCCTCATTGTTTCGACCAATTGCGAAACGCGGTCTGGGGCCTCAGCGTACAGTAACAACGGCGTAAGGAGAAGGACGGAGGATTTCATAGGTTGCTCGCTTTCACCGCTTGATCCTTGTGTTTGTTCAGCGGCAAACTCACCGTAGCGCCCGTTGCGTGAAATCGGGCCTCTCCGTTTCATGCAAATCCACATCACCGGCTGGAGGTTGAAACAGAAGGGTTTAAGGGACCCACCTCACGAGTGCTATACTTCATCACCGGTGGTTTAATGCACCCCTTACGCTCCCGGCCGTCGACAGTAGCTTTCGGATCTTTCGAATTCGACACGGTGTCCGGCGAGTTGCGGAAGCACAGAACCAAAATCAAACTTCCTTCTCAGATCCGACTGGTCCTTGCCGAGTTGTTGAAACGGCCCGGAGATCTGGTGCTGCGTGAAGACTTGTGCGAGACCCTCTGGCCGGGAGCGACAGCCGGTGACTTCGAACATGGATTGAACGCAGCGGTAAACCGGCTCCGTCAAGCTCTGGGAGATTCGGCCGACCATCCCCGCTTCATCGAGACCTTGCCGGGTCGCGGTTATCGATTCGTAGCCCAGGTACGGTCTGCGCCGGAGTCAATCGAAAGTGCGGGGGAAGGAAATGTACCGATACCCGCGGTTTCGGATCCTATTCGGCCTCGGGCTCGATCGAAGCGTCTCACTGCCATATTGGTCAGTGTTGTCGGCGCATTGTTCGCACTCACTGTTTTCGGAACGTGGCTGAACCGCTGGGTAGGCCGTCAGGCTGAGCTTTACAGGCTCGAAATGCAAGGGGATTTTCATGTTTCGAAGTGGACTGAGGCTGACGTAAGAAAAGGCATCGAATATTACCAGCGGGCAATCGCGCTCGATCCGACTTCGGCGACCTCTCATTCGGGGCTTTCTGTAGGCTGGAACTTCCTCTCCGATTTGCACATTCCACCGCACCAGGCGATGCCGCGCGCTAAAGCTGCCGCGCTCGAGGCCATTCGGCTGGATGATTCCCTGGCGTGGGCCCACGTCAATCTCGGCGTCGTTAAGATGCAATACGATTGGGACTGGGCGGGCGCCGAACAGGAGTTCCGGCGTGCCAATGCGCTCGAGCCTTCATTTGCCCCAGCTCAACGACTCTACGGCTGGCTTCTCACCGCTCTCGGACGATTCGAAGAAGCGCAGGTAGCGTTGAGGCGCCCGCTCGCGGCTGACCCAACGAACGACTTCAACCTCATGGAACTGGGCCTGTCGCAGTACTTCTCTCGACAGTACGAGCAGGCGGTCGAGCAGTGTCGACGGTCGATCGCGTTGGACCCAACCTTGTACTGGTCGCATATGGTGCTGGGTTGGGCTCACATCCAGAGGAAGGATTTTCCAGCCGCCATCGTCGCGTTGAACCGAGCGAACAGCTTAAGTGATAGCCCACAAGTGAAGGCGTCGCTCGCCCACGCTTATGCGCTGGCCGGACGGCGCGCTGAATCGCAAACGTTGCTTTCGCTACTCGAAGAGACTTCTAGTCGCAGGTACGTGTCGCCCTACGACGTGGCCACTGTGTATGCGGGACTCGGAGAGACGGAGCAAGCGCTGGTCTGGTTGGAAAAAGCCTGTGATGATCGCAGTGGGTGGCTGGCGCTCTGGGTGAAGGTGGATCCGAAGTTCGACTCCCTTCGCTCCTCCCCCCGTTTTCAGAACCTGTTGCGGCGAGTGGGTCATACCACTTGAATGACTTCCTAAAACACCCGTCGCTTGAGACGGTCAATATTGAACTTGGCAGTCTCGGCAACCGCCATGACAGCCATCACTCCAGCTTGAACCGGGTCGGTGACCACAAGATCGGCTGCCTCCGGCACTCCGCCGGCCATATTCAAACTGATCACGAGCAGGCCCTGCTCTCGAACTTCTCGAACAGCCTCGACAATATCGCCGCCCATAATGGCGCCCGCCAGCACGACAGCGCGTGTGCGTGGGAGGTTCACTACCGCGCGCACAGCCTCTGCCAAAGGTTGTTCTCCCACCAGCGGGATTGTGTCAACAGAGATTTTCTCGCCGCGGATGTTGTGTCGATCGGCTTCCGAGATCGCGCCAATAGCAACCTGGCCTACTTGAGCTCCGCCACCGATGATGATGATGCGTTTGCCGTAGATCTTCGTGAGGCTTCTGGCAACGGTTGCGTCATGCACGACTGACAGCGAGCGGATTTCTTCGATCAACTCCGGGGTTTCGTCAGGCAGCTCAATTTCAAAGTAAATACGCGTTTCCGGCGGCCGGCTGGAGAGTATGTCGACCGACGAGATGTCGCCGCCATGCCGGGCAATCACTCCCGTTACCTGATGCAAGATTCCAGGCCCACGCTCAGCATGAACCACGATCCCGATTCTGTCAGCCATTCTTATACGATAACTTCGTATTTCCGCAGGAGTGGTTCCCAAAGCCCTTTCGCCTTGAGAATGAATTCACACACCTCGCGAACGGCTCCTGAACCACCCGGTTGCGATGTTGTGTAGTGGGCGGCCCTCTTAACTTCGTCGCGCGCATTGGCTGTGGCAAAGGAAAGGCCCACACGCCGCATCACGACAATGTCAGTGAGATCGTCCCCTATGTAGGCAACCCGCTGAGAATCGATCTTCGCATCTGCAAGAATCTCTTGCAGAATGGGAATCTTCTCGATATGCCCCTGATAAACATAGGAGAATTTGCACTGACCGGCGCGCTCGATCGTTGCCGGTGAGACACGCCCGCTGATCAGTCCGGTCTTGATGTTGTTCCAGCTCAACCACTGCAGTCCGATTCCGTCCTGTGAGTCGAAACCCTTTGTCTCGACCATTTTGCCTTGCGCGTCGGGTACGTTGTAAAGCCTTCCGTCCGTCAGGACTCCGTCGACATCCATTAACACCATTTCGATGCCGGCAGCCAGTTGGTAAATGTCCAAGAATGATCCTCGCCTTACAAGCTTCGCCCTTACAATGGAGAAGCTTGCTAGATCGTGTGTCGGGAACTCTTTCCCGTTATAGCATGTGCTCTGCGGGGGACCACGTCACTGTAGCGGTCTCGGGCGGCGCCGATTCTGTCTGTCTCCTTCATATTCTTCACGAACTTGCACCGTCCCTCGGGATTGAACTTTCGGTCGCCCATCTCAATCACAAATTGCGCGGGATGGAGTCGGACGGCGACGCCGAATTTGTTCGTGACCTCGCCAAAACGATGGGCCTTTCGTTCTTCTACGACGAAGTGAATGTCCTCGACTTGGGTGGCAACTTGGAGCAGGCGGGCCGCGATGCCAGGCTCGCATTCTTTCGCGGTCTGCCGGCAAGCAAGATTGCGACGGGTCATACTCGTTCCGACCAGGCTGAAACCGTGATTTACAGACTCCTGCGCGGTTCGGGTACGGCCGGGCTGGCCGGCATCCTCCCAGTGGCTGCTGACCGCCGCATTCGACCCCTTATTGACTGCAGCCGTGCAGAGGTTCTCGAGTACCTCCGGTCCCGAGGCCTGCTTTGGCGCGAAGACCGCTCGAACGCCGATCTCAGATTTGCGCGAAACCGGATCCGTCACGAATTCCTGCCGATACTCGGTCCCGCAGCCGAAACCGCGTTGGCCCGAACGGCCGAGCTCGCCCGCGATGAAGAAGAATATTGGACAGCGGAAATCGAACGCCTTGCCGGCGATCTTTTTACAAGGCGCCCTCCTGCCATTCTGATTAATGTCGATAACCTATATAAGGTTCCTGTTGCGGTTTCCCGGCGTCTGATCCGGCGAGCCATCTCGGAGGTGAAAGGTGACCTTCGACAAATCGACTTGTTCCATGTCGATTCCATCCTCGCCCTGGCAGTCGAACCGGAAGGGCATGGACGGCGGCAAGCCCCCGGAATCGATGTATTTCGCTCATTTGAATGGCTCAAGATCTGCCTGCCACGGTCGGAATCACGGTGGGAACGCGACTACTGTACCCCCCTGCCGATACCGGGAGAAGTCAAGGTGCCTGGCCAATCGTCAAAAGTCCGCGTCGAAGTTGCTGAAAATACAAATACCGTCATGGCTGACGAAGGGTATAATACAGGGGGCGGGCTAATCGACGCCCAATGGCTATTTGGTCCGGTGGAGTTACGCAACTGGCATCCCGGTGATCGGTTCACCCGGCCCGGTCATGCCAACGAGAAGATTAAATCGCTGTTTCAAGTTGCGCGTATTCCGC
>DASQLD010000301.1:0-20092 GCA_035630195.1 Bryobacteraceae bacterium | reverse complement strand
CCGAATGGCCGCAACGTCGCCCGGCACGCCAAGCGGCGTTTGTTGATCTGCCGCCACTATGCCGCTTTTCCGATTCGCTGCGATGCGGCAAGCGGTAGAAGCAAGTGTCGATTGAGCCAACTTACTACAGGCACCGCAAGGCCGTCTCCAAAGATGTGGTACGCATCATTGTAGTTCGATGGCAACGGGTAAGAATCCGGAACACCCATCAGACGTGCGGCCTCTCGCGGTGACAAGAGACGGGATCGAACACGCTTCCCCTCGACGACGAGGATCGTCTGACGGCTGGAACCACCCACGGGAGTTCGCAAGCAGCCGGATACCTGATCGAATCGAACTTCGGCCCGTTGAACGTTGACACCCTGTTCGTTCGGCCGAGCGCGTTTGTAAAGAGTACCAACCAGCCGCTGGCCTGATCGCATGACCGCCTCGAGCTTTTTCTTGTGAAGTGGAGCCATCAAGCCAATGAGGCGTTCGGTTTGCGCATTCGTATGCCAGTGCACTCCCGTCGGCTCGTCTTCGATCAGAGATGCGAACGGGGCAACCGGGCGATCGGGGACGGGGACATTCCACCATACCCACTCAGCTTGCAGGTTCTTTGGAAGCGCGGAGTAAGCGTTGCGCAGGGAGGTGGTATGCCATGGCGCCACTGGGCCGGGAGCCTTGAGTCCAGCGACGCAATCTGTCATGTTGATGGTTGAGTGAGCGCCAATGATGAATAGCCGCTGTCGGGATTGCGGCAAGAATCGAACGGCATCCATCACGAGGCATCCGACTTTGTAACCGGCGGCGGTTAAGGTCCCGATAAGTGTTTGGAAATCCTGCCCACCGTGGGATGTCAACGCTCCGATGACGTTCTCGAGGACGATCAGCTTAGGAATCCGGCCCTCGGCAACCAGGGTTTGTATAAGCGACCAGAAAGGTTTGAAGGTCCCGCTTCGGCGGCCGTTCAGCCCCGCTCCGGAGCCAGCCAACGATAAGTCTTGACAAGGAAATGAGGCCCAGACGAGCGTTGGCGTCCCGGGAAGCTCAGTCGACGCTATTTCCGCTACGTCGCGGACAAGGAGTTCCGCGCAATCGCCGAAATACTCTCTGTAAGCACTTGCCTTTTTCTCACTAATGTCGTTTGCAAAAGCACAAAGCCAATCCGACCCCAAGCCGAGACGAGCCATGCCGCCACCGGCGAAAAACTCGAAAAAGGTGGGTACAGACGGATTCATGGCGCGCTACGGATAGGTTATCAAGAGTCGATGTGAAAGGCCTAGAGAAGGCGCTTGTCTTCGCCGATTTGTCCGGCGCGGCGGGCGTCGGCGGCCCACCAGGCGAGGGAAAGCGCGATGGCGAGATCGTCTCGCGCCTCGCCGGGACTTTCGTAACGCGTGTGGCCGGAGGCTCGCAGGGAGGCTCGCATTGCGGTGAGCTCTTCTACCATCGTTTCCGTTTCGGGCAAAGCGCTGCAGATAGTCAACTCTTCGAAATCGAAAGCGATCTGGAGACGAGCGATGAGGTCGCGTTTGGCGACGCGCCAGAAGCCATCGACGTAGGTGTCGCGATCGGAATGGCCGATGGTCACGGGCATGAGACGCCATCTGGCCGTTGGCATCCGAAGAGAGTCGACTACGGGGAGACCGACACCGGTTGCGTCGACGACAACCGTGCATGGGTTTGAAGCAGCGAGTTCGTTGGCGAGACGGGTGACTCGCTCGACGATCGCGGTGTAGGGCGTATCGAGCGGCAGGCGTTCCATATAACGGACGGCGCGGCGGGTGCGGCGATCCGGCGCATAGGTGACGGCGTTGCGCTGGCTTGAAGCGATGTCAGCGACTTCGATGATGACGATGGTAGTGCGGTCGCGGCGCTGGCCGAGGTCGACGCCTATGAAGTATTGCCGGCTGAGGATGCTGGTGATGGCATTGTGCGAGAGCCATCCGGGAGCGGTCGACGGCGGCGCCTTGGTGAAGAGAGGGTCGATATCCGGAACGATGGCTTGTCTGACTTGCTGTTCGGTGAAGAGAGCATCGTTGGTCGCATGGAATTCGCAGAGATATTCCTGCGCGAAGTAGCGCGGTCCGAGGGAGCGGCGCTCGCCTTCGAGAAAACGCTCGGTAATTCGTGGACATTCGGTTGCGGGCACTTGAAAGCGCTCCCAATCGTTGCCGCCGTTGGTCCATTCGTGATAGAAGAAACCGCGCTTGCCATAAGGGGTGCTTAAGACCCACAGGCTGCCGCCGCCCACGGCCAGCATGGGACGGAGAGCGTAATAGAGTTCGTCGGACACGCGCGCGGCTTCATCGATGAGAAGAAGCGAGACGGACGAGAATCCGCGGACGGTTGCTTCCACGCCGGGGATGCCGACGATGCGTGAATGATTGGGCAAGAGCAGAGAGATTTCGTTATCGCCATCTCCACGTGGCTTGATGCGGAGTTGGCGCAAGTAGTGGGACGCCTTGCGGACGAACTCGCCGCTCTGGCGGGCCGAGGGGCTGGCGACGAGAATCATCGCGTTTGGCTGACTGTAGGCTAGATAGACGGCTTTGGCCGCGCATACGGTGGATTTGCCCCATTGCCGAGAACAATTCAGAATGACCTGGTTTGCGGTGGATTGGAGCACACGCTCTTGATGCGGATCGGGAGTAAAGCCCAGCATCGCTTCGGCGAAGGAGCAAGGATCCAGCAGCTGGGCAATTGTCGGCGTGCTCATGTGGCTGTCGCGGCGACCGGATTGTATACATTACAGCAGTCCATACCTGCCAATACGGTAGCAATGAGGCTGCGAATTCACGGTGTCTGTGTGGATGGTTTCGCAGACAACTAATTGTGGCGCGTAGGGTTAAGGATATTTTCGACTTCGGTGAATGGGTCATTGCGCAGGCCAAAACGGGGTATGAAAAGGGGCAGAGCGGCGGTATTGTAGTCTTGGCCGAGGCGGAGCAGAGGCCGGTATTGGTTTGGGTTTATCTGCCGATTGTGAATGTGCTCCGGAGGCGCTCAACGCATTGTGCGTGGCACACGGAGTGACCAACGGCAGCGCCGACTCTTACACGGTGCGCTGCAGGGCAGGCGCGAATTCATCCCGATCCTCAGACGGACCAGCACTACCAGCGGTTCTCCGGTACCTACAGCAACCGCGTCACGATCTCCGCGAATGGAATGAGAACTCGCCTCACCGTCAACTTGAGTGCGCTTCGCCAACGCCTGTGGATCAGAATTCGGAGACCAGGTGGTTGGAAAGATATCCCTCGATAGACGGCTCCGAACAGGACCACAATCTTTCCGAATGGGCAGTTGTCGGAGGACTCGGACTGCCATTGGGCACTCACAACAGCTACTGGGTTTTCTCTGCCTTCCAGTATCCGGGTCGTGCGCGGATTCGCAGCTTTGGGCGTGCGGGAATGCGCACCTCTAAAAGGTGATATCCCGGTTCATCATGTGGCGGCATAAAGCTGAGTAGATATTGGCTGTGCAGTTCCGCTCCGAGTTTCTCGATGGCTGACTCCAACCCCGTTTGCCGTACAAACGAGAATGTCGTTCCACCCGTACCTCGGCTGAGCACTTCTGTCGTTTTCTCTTTGCCCATACGGGCAAGTTCGCCAATCCCACCCAGAACGTCAACACGTGACGCCGCTGGGGGAATCGGAGCTCTGCCTTGCGCAGTCAAGGGCTCAGTGCGGGTAGACTGTGGCCGCCTGGGATCCTCTCGGGGCGGATCGGGCGGTGGCGCCGTCTTAGAAGTGAATCCAGTCTTGAAGGATGAGTATGTGATTGCATATACGGTGACGCCGGCAGCTTGGGCATCCAACAGAATGTTCTCAAGCTCGCTTTCGCTCCCGCGGTCTCTAGATTCGGAGATCAACAGCAGAACGCGACGCAAATTAGGAAGATGCCGCAGGTGATCAACAGCAGCATCTACCGCGTCAAGCATACGTCCAGTCTTCGATTCACCTGTTCTTAGCTGACTAAACGCACGTACAAGCAAATCAGCATCCTTCGTACACTCCTGCAGCCAATGCACAGCTTCATCAAATGACAACAGACCAGCACATCCCCGCTCGCCTGTAACTAGAGGTTGAATCATCGAACCTATCCTCTGCACCTTCTCAAGGGCCGCGCCAGATATTCCTGAAGACTGAACGGCGATGACCAGTGCAATCGACGCGACACCTGTTGCCAGAGTGTCAACAGCGATCCGGCGCGGACGACCGTTGTCGAAGACGATGAAACTGGCCGAATCCAACTCATTGATGCTGCGCCCTTTTTCGTCTGTGACCACAGTCGGAACAATCACGAGGCGCGACTGCGTTTGAAAAGTTGGATCCTCAGCGGGAAGGAATGTGGCCACGATAAGCAGAACAAAACAGCGCATTGCCTATGAGCGTGCAATCGTCTCGCCACTGTTCATCCACGGCACAAGCTTTGGCTACTGGGGTCATACGCCCAGGTAAAGATGATCGAAGCACGTGCTAGTACCAAGTTGCGACTTAGCCTACAACTAACCGCTCCTTGTAGTCGCAGCTTCCATGAGAAGGCCGCACCGGGCCAGCGCCGTGCAGTAGAGCGGCGAAGAGGGCCGCCAACATCAGATCACTGGTTCGTTTGCTGGGCGAACTCTATCTGTTGTTCTGCGTGGCGGGACGGTGTCAGTGGATTACAGTGTGGCAAGGCAGACGAGGGAGGACTGCGCCGGAGCTACCGAAAGTTTACGTGATCGAATCATTGTCACGTTCTCCTTTGCTCCCAGGCGTGATCCGGTTGAAGATTTAGCATTTCGTGTGGCGCCGTAGACTTGCTAAATGATCCGGCAGATTGCACCTCAGTTCTTCACCTTGAATATTCCGGCCACTCTCGCTTATTACAAAGAGAAGCTCGGGTTCGAATGTCTTGGAACATGGCAGGATCCGCCGGTCTATGCGATTGTGGCGCGAGACGAGCAGGCGATTCACTTTCGGTGCGCCGAGCCTCCTACTGCCAACGCCGACAAATATGAAGAGGAACTACTCGACGCGTACCTCTTCATTGAGGACGCCGACGCTCTGTATGCCGAGTATGCGGGTCGCGGTGTGGAATTCACCCGGCAACCCGCTGATATGCCATGGAACATGCGCGAGTTTGTGGTTAAAGATTGCGACGGGCGCTTGCTTGCGTTCGGCGCCGCTATGCTGTCTGGCTGACAGGCGCGGCTCGGAGTTGTTCCATGAGCGAGAAAAGATCGAACTGCATCCAGTGATTGACAATGCGTCCGTCCTCGACAACGTAGATGATGATCAATCCCGCGGAAACTGATTTGCCGGTCGGCTGAACGCCCGCGAAGTTGCCACGATGGACGCCGCGAAATTCGCCACGAACCACCACTTTGTCGCCGTCCGCCAGTATGTCCTCGGTTAGGATTTCGTAACGCGGGAAGGCGGCTTCCACCTCAGCGATGTGCTTGGCCAGCCCTTCGTCGGAGACATATTGGCGAACGCTGTTCTGCTCTTTGGGCCGGCCGCTCAGCGCGGCTAGATACTCGATGATCAGTGATTTGGCATCATGCATATTGGCAGCATATGGGACGCGCTACGGAACAGTCCTAAAGATGGTAAAAGAAATTTCAAAGAAAATTCAAATGCCGCGAGAGAACTGTTACCGTTTCGGTGATTTTGAGCTCAACCCCAGTGAGCGCGCGCTTACGCGGCTGGGCGCGTCTGTGGCGCTGCCTCCCAAGACGTTCGATGCGCTCCTCCACATGGTCCGAAACGCGGAGCACCTGGTGACTAAGGACGAGCTGATGAGCGCGCTTTGGCCTTCGACGTTTGTCAGCGAGGCAAACCTGACGAACATCATAGTGAGCCTCAGAAAAGTGCTGGGACAGGATGCTATCAGAACTGTGTCGAAGCATGGATATCGACTAGTTTTAGGCGTGCAAGGTATTCCCGGTGTTTCGAGAGAGATCTACGAGCAGTTTGTGCGGGCAAATGAGCTCACCGTGCACAGGTCTCTCGAATCCATGACTCGTGCGCTGCAATTGTACTGGATCTGTATTGCCGAGGATCCTACTTTCGCGCCAGCGTGGGCCTG
This sequence comes from Bryobacteraceae bacterium, assembly GCA_035630195.1. Taxonomy (GTDB): domain Bacteria; phylum Acidobacteriota; class Terriglobia; order Bryobacterales; family Bryobacteraceae; genus DASQDN01. The sequence goes on along the minus strand of DASQLD010000301.1, from coordinate 14,038 downwards.
GCTTGGAAGGTGCTGCTGGTTTCTCGCGAAGTTCAGCAGCGATCATGGCGATCACGTAACGCTCGCGGATGCTGCTTTTCGACGCGCATTTGCGATTGACCCGAACCTCGCTGCTGCTCATCAGTTCTACACGCCCGTGGAGGCGGACCTTGGAAGAGCACAAGACGCCTTGGCGCGATTGCTTGGCAGGATTGCGTGTAATCCCGCTGAACCGCAGAATTTCGCTGGTCTGGTGCAGGTATTCCGGTTCTGCGGATTGCTTTCTGAATCACTGGCGGCGCATCGACGAGTATCGAATCTTGACTCTACGATCGCAACAAGCGTCCCGCACACATTCTTCCTTGCCGGCGATTACGCCGAGACGATCGATTCCTATGGCGGACGCACAGGTTATTACCTCGACGCCGCGGCCTGGGCATCCTTGGGCGATAGGGAACGAGCGAGAGAATTGCTCTGCGGCCGACTCGCACGCATGCCGCTTTCCGGTCTGATGCGGGGGTTGATGGAATCGCTGGCAGCGATTCTCCAGAACCGATTTGACGAAGCGGACACCTGTATGAGGTCGATGAGTGTCGCTCACGAGCCAGAGGTTCTAGTGTATCTGGCACGGCACTACTCGTATATCGGTAAGGCGGAGTCCGCGGTGGATGCCTTGAGGCGGGCGGCGCAATTCGGATTCGTTTGTGCGCCTGCCACACTGAGAGGTGACCCGTGGTTGAGTTCGGTGCGAACTCATGCGGAATTCGAATCGGTTATGCGCCTGGCCGAGATGCAGGTAGAGCAGGCGCGGGCAATGTTACGACGGCATGAGTTCCCATTGGTTGCGGATTGATGTGGGCCGGGATGAGCATTGCGATCCATATAATCGGAGGGTGAGTGAACGCCGGCTTCTTGAAAATGGTTCTTTGGATGGCCGTTCTTCCGTTTACAGCGGCGGCTCAGCTTGCCGAGTGGAACACCTATCTTCCAAAACGGGACAAGCCTCCCGTTGTCTTTGTCACCGGACACGATTCGATCTGTCCCGATCCGCGCTCAGGAGAGACGCCTTTCTTTCAATTGACCTTCGGCGATTTCGACAAAGTCATGGCGCGAGATGGACGTATCTCGCTTGTGTTCGAAGCCTGCTACGCGCCGAACCGGCCTTCCATCGGGGAGATTGCAAACGTCCTGCGCCAGATGCTGGCGCAACTCAGATATGAATCCGGCGACCCGGTCCGCGAGGTGGATATGGTTGCTCACAGTATGGGCGGCCTCATTGTCAGAGCGTATATTTCCGGCAAGCAGACAAACGGCTCGTTCGCGACAACCGCTTTACCGGGGATCCGTAAAGTGATTTTTCTGGGTACTCCCCATTTTGGAACGCCGGTGGCTGTCGCAGGCTCGGAGGACCCACAATTACGCGAGATGTCTCTTGGCAGCGCATTTCTATTCGATCTAGCGACGTGGAACCAAGGGTCGGACGATTTGCGTGGTGTTGACGCGCTCTCTATCGCTGGCACGGGCGGTAAGAACGGCCCGGCGACAGATAGCGTCGTGAGAGTTAGCAGCGCTTCGTTGGATTTTATAGCGACAGGGCGGACGGCAGTGCTGCCGTACTGTCATACCCAGGGAGGTATCGGAAATTTATTTCTATGTGAGGGCGCTCCCGGGTTGGCGCGGGTAGGGAGCGAGGATCATCCCACTGCGCAGCTTGTCCTTGCATTTCTGAACGACAGAGATTCGTGGCGCTCCTCCACGGTTGCTGCGGGCGCTTCCGGCGTGATGGCGCAGAGCCGAACCGCGGATGACCTACCTCGGCCGATACAGTCTGCGACGTTCTTACACGATAACGGAAGCGTTACGCAACTTGCGATCAGCCGTGCGGGCTATGCACATGCGGACTCGCTGCCGGCCGGAGAGGGAACTCTATCGATTGATGGCGTCACACGCCGGATCACGCTGCTTCCCGGAGGCACTCGAGCTCACGTGATCAAGACCGGTCCGTGGATCGAGGCGGTGGAACCTGCCGCGGGACGCTCCTGGCCACTGGTTCTGGCGCCTGGCATGTTGGTTTCGATCAGAGGTTTGGATCTGAATGTGGGCTCCATAGAACTGTTTCTTGGAGACAAGCCGATTCCCGTGCTGTCTGTGAGCAATAGCAAGTTGACGGCTCTGATCCCCGAAGACGTGATTGGTCTCGGGGAATTGAGATTGCGCAACTCAGCGGGTCAACACATGGTCCGGGTATTCCTGGAGAGCGCGTTTCCGGCGTTGTTTCTTCAGGATGGAGTCGCGGCAGCCTTGCATTCGTCGTCCGGTAAGCCGGTGTCTGATGCTGATCCTGCCGCGCCCGGCGAAGTGATTTCGTTATTCCTTACGGGCCTGGGCGCGGGGGTTGCTCTTGAGCAGCCGGTGGTGACGATTGCTGATCGTCAGTGTGAGGTCCTATATGCCGGGCGCGCGCCCTCGCTTGCTGGGGTGGACCAGATTAATTGCCGGCTGTCGTCGGAACTTGAAGTCGAAGCCGGCAGGGTTCGTGTGCGCGTGACCAGCGGGAATCGAAACGGGGCTGCGGATCTGCCTTATGGAAGTCCGAAACATAGTATGTTCGGACCGGCCGCAAACGCGATGTACTGACCGCCGCCGGCGGCGAAGGTCATTGGAGACGAACGCCAACTGTGTCCATCTCCGAGCGCGGCGGAGGCGTTGGTCTGGATGTGCCAGAGGTCCTTGCCTGTTTTTGCGTCGACGGCGCCGAGGGCTCCGCTATCTTCGCCGAAGAAGATAACGCCGCCTGTTGACAGGACGCCGCCCCAACTGTCTGCGGGGCCAACCTGAGGTACTTCCCAGACTCGCTTTCCTGTTTCGATGTCGAGGGCGCGGAGGAACATCTGGCCGGGCTCGAGCGCGATGGGCGTCGCATTCCAACTGGGTGGCTTTGCGTAGATGCCGCATGCCTCGCGCGCCATCAGATAGAAATACCCGGTCGTTGGGCTGAGTGCCATTGAGGGCCAGTTCGTGCCGCCGAGAATGTTGGGGCATACTTTTGTGCCTTGACGGGTCGGCTCCTGATTTGGGAGTAGGATTGGCCGGCCGTCTTTGCCGATGCCGCTGGCCCAGGTGAGGCGATCGACAAACTTCTCGGCAAGCAGAAGCTTTCCGTTGGTGCGATCGAGAACGTAGAAGAAGCCGTTGCGATTGGCTTGGATGATTAGTTTGCGGTCTTCGCCGCGGTAACGGCGATCGACGATTAGTGGAGTCTGTCCGGCGTCCCAGTCGTAAAGATCGTGGGGTGTGAACTGGTAATGCCATTTCAACTTGCCGGTCGCAGCGTCGAGAGCGAGCAGCGAGTCTGTATAAAGATTGTCACCTTTGCGTTCGTCGCCGTTAAGAGCCGGGTAGGGATTGCCTGCGCCCCAGAATACGGTGTTTGTTGCGGGGTCGAAGGTGCCGGTCATCCAGGTGGCGCCGCCGCCGCCGAACTCGGCTAGCGCTGTTCCCTGCCAGGTTTCGGAGCCTGGTTCGCCTGGTTTCGGCACTGTCCAGAATCGCCATACACGTTCGCCGGTTGTGGCTTTGTAGGCGTCGAGGAAGCCACGCATACCGAGATCGCCACCGGAGACTCCAGCGACGACGAGGTCGTTGACGACCAATGGGGCGGCTGTGTTGCCGATGTTTCGCTTGTCGGTAACACCGGCGGTGATCTCGACTTCCCAGAGCAGCTGTCCCGTGACGCGATGGAGCGCCAGCAGATGCGCGTTATCTGTGACAAGAAAGACGCGATCGCCGAGAACGGCGACACCTCGGTTGGTGCCTTTCGCTGGATCGCCACGTGTCTCGCCGGAGCGTGCGCGTTTGTAGTGCCAGATGGTGCGTCCTGCGCGCGCGTCGAGAGCGAACACTTGATTCGGACCGGTGACGTACATGACGCCATCGATCACAACTGGTGTGACCTCGAGGACCTGATGGTCGATTGGGAAAACCCACTTCAGTTGCAGGCTACTGACGTTCGTTGGGTTGATGTCATTTAACGGGCTGTGGCGATTGCCGCTGATGTTTCCGTGGTAGGTGGGCCAGTCAGCGGGCTTCGGGTTTGCGATCTGCTCGAAAGATGGGCCGCCCTCGTCCTCGCGTGCCTTTCCTAACGCCCCAACTGGTAGGCCTGTTAGTGAGCTGAGGTATGCGAGTAAATTGCGGCACTCGTCGGCAGAACATCGAGGCGCCGGCATCGTGGAGCCCGGTTCCATCTTGAGGTCAGAGATTTCCTCGGTGTCGAGCAAGTGGAACTTTCCTTGCAGATCCTGGAGTTGTATGTTGTAGCGGCTGCGGTTTCGCGCAAAGCCCCGAATGGTTTCTCCGGCTTTGTGCTTTACGATTGCCAGCTCGTAGCCGGGTTTGATTCGCGCGGCGGGCTGCCGGATGGACTCATCAATTTCGTGTAGGGTAACTTCGCGACCAAGCATGGAGAGATCGGGTCCTACAGGTTTGCCTCTCCCGTTCACCATGTGGCACTGGGCGCACCCTCCGGCGCCGAAGAAGTAACGCTCGCCCGACGAGCGGTCTCCTGGAGGGTTGCTTTCGGATGCGGCGGCATTCCATGAGCGGACCAGCAGCGTTATCGTTTCCAGTTGCGCGGGCCGCAGGTTGAATGGCGGCATTCCTCTCGAAGGAACGCCGTTGCGGATTACGTCGCGGAGTTCGTTGAGAGAACGTGCGCGCAGCCGACGGCTGTCGATCAGGTTGGGTCCGCGTTCCGTGCCGTGGCCGTCGCCATGACAGACCGCACAGTGCTTTTGAAAAAGCTGGCTCGCATCTTGTGCGATGGCCGCAACGACAAGGGTCAGGAAGACAAGGAGCCGCATGTTTCTGTGATTGTATGGCTATTTTGAGTTTCGTTCGATGGGAGACGCCGGTCCGACCAGTTCCATCCGACTCCAGGTTGCATCATCGTCGCCGCGGCCGTAGATAAGAAAGTGTCCGCCGTAGTCTCCGCCATCGGGATCGGTATGGACGATTTCGAGCCCGTAGATGTCGCCGATACGTGGAGACCGCCAGTCGGGGCTGCTCACGCCTAGAGTGGGCGCCATCGCGATACGGGCTTCGAGTGTGAAATTGCCTTGTGGTTGCGGGCGAATGGAATATTGCAGAGCGTTCTTCGGAATTGGTTCTTCGATGTAGGTTTTGCCTGGGGCGCCGTGTCTCCACCATGCTCCGTAGGTTGGCTTCGATGTGTCGATGACGAAGCAGAACGCATTGTCTGCGGCTCCGAACTTCTTGGCTTGTGGCGTCCGGGGCGCTTCGATAAACCAGCAGATCGCATCTTTGTAGTACCAACGCTTGGGCTCGTGGGCGGGGTCGGAAACGTCGTTGCGATTGTCTTTTACTTCGGAGCCCAGGTACAGATACTGGCTATCCCACGCTATGTAGTAGCGGGCCGCGAGATCATCCTCGGGCGCAGGCTCATTGCCGTGATCGGTGATGCGATTGATCTTCGGGTCGTACCAGGGGGATTGGGCGAGACGAGCGATATCCCAGAGGCCGTCGTTGAATGCCTTGTGTTTCCACTCGGATAAATCTCCGTCTATCACCGGAGCGCGGTCTAATTGGGGGACACGGATGGGGTAGTTGTAGGGATCTGGTTTTTGCGCGAGTAGTAGTGGAGCAACGAGGAGCAGCAATAGAAGCAACGGGTTACTCCTTTTGCTTCTTTTGCTTCTGGGACTCCTCGAACTTTGCTTTGTTGGCGTCGTTGAGCGTTGGATATACGCCGTAGATTGGCTCTCCGCTTAGAAGAAGGCGACGCTGGAAGTCCTCGCGGTCGTCGTGCTGCATAGCTTTCTCGAGAACCTTGTCGACGATGGATGCAGGGATAACTAGTACGCCGTGCCTCTCTCCTATCAAGATGTCGCCGGGAAGGACTGTGACGCTGCCGATACGCACGGGGACCTGGTAATCGACGCTCATCATGATTGGACTGACGCTCGAAGCATGGCCACAGCGTACATAGACTCCGATCGGCATTGCCGCGAGGTCGGGGATGTCACGCATGCATCCGTCGACCACAACTCCCGAGCCGCCACGCACTACGAAACGAGTGGTTACCATGGCGCCGGTAACGGTTGAGCGTGTTTCGCCGCCCGCGTCGAAAACCAAAATGTCACCGGGTTGGGCTTCTTCGGCCGACCGGTAGTTGAGCTGCGGACCGGAGGCGTAAATTTTGTCTCGCAGATCTTTGCGATTGGGGAGATAGCGGATCGTTCTAGCTCGGCCGACGATACGGCGGTCGGTGTTCAGAGGAGTCAGCTCGTTAATAAAGCACTGCGGGTAGCCTTCGCTTGTCACTGCGGACCACGCCGCTTCGAGGCCCACGCTCATGAGCTTCGCGAATAGCGCCCGATCGGACGGCGACAGCTTGGCTGACACGGATTGCGGAAGAGTTCGAGGCGGCGCTGTGACTGTTATGGGCGCCGTTTGTGGAGACGCAGCCGTTGCGATTATCAACAACGAAAGCAGTTTCACCTGCGCTAAAAGCCTTCCTTCTTATCGACGAGGTTGAGTAGTTGAAGGCCGGCTCCGAATCGGCGGATGTTCTCTCGCACGAGATAGTTTTGGCGCGCCTGCAGGTTGTCAGAACCGCCTGAGCTGTGCGGAGTAATTACGACGTTGGGGAACTTCCAGAGCGCATGTCCTTTCGGCAATGGTTCCGGCTCGGTTGCATCCAAGCCTGCTCCGGCGATCCGCTTGCTGTCGAGGGCTTTTGCAAGGGCTGCGTGGTCATAGATCTTGCCTCGAGATATCGCAATAAAGTATGAACCCTGCTTCATTAGTTCGAACTGCCGGGCGCCCATCATCCCCTCGCTCTTTTTGGTGTGGGGTACTGCCACAAAGACAACATCTGCTTCGGGCAGCACAGAGTCGAGCATGTCCGGTGGTACAACACGCTGGATGATGTTGTTCCGCGGAATGTCGCGGATATCGACGCCGATTACTTTCATGCCGAACCCGTGCGCGCGCTGAGCGATCTGGCTTCCGATCCCTCCTACGCCGATGATGACGGCGGTCTTGCCGTCGAGCTCATACATTCCTTCCCGTCCTTGGGGCCACTCTTCGAGGTTCTGTCGCGGGATGGTGATATTCAGCTTGCGCGTCAGCGCAAGAAGAAATGCGAAGGCGTGATCGGCGATTTGAGGGCCGTACACGTTCTTGGCATTGGTTACAACTACGTTGCTCTCGATCAATTCCGGGAAGAGGCCGGTCTGGTTGCCGTGAGGTTCAACGCCTGCGCTCGAGATGTGAAGCCACTTCAACTGTTTGGCTTGCTTGAGCAGCTCGGGCGTTAAGCGGACTCCGACTATTGCGTCGGCGTCCACTATCTCCTTTGCGAGGTCCGCGTTTCGGGCGGGCACGATTTTAACGTTCGGCGCTGTCTTGGCCAACTCCGCCGTCATTTCGGGGGACAGGTTGGCAATGACTTTCTTGGTTTGTGCGGAAACTGCACAAGTGAAGACCAGCAGAGCGAATACAAATTGTCTCATCAGTCGCCTTTCTGCAGTATTCTATCTCCAGTCGTGATGGTTACTCGAAGACAGTTTGTCGACTGCTCGACTGCGCTTTTGGCGGCGCGCATGTTTGCTGCGTCCTCACCGCGCTACAAAGTAGGAATTACTACGAACACGCGAGGCGGTTGGGAGAAGGACGTCTTCCTATCGTTTCGGGAAGCTCGCGAGGTTGGGTACTCGCATGTCGAGTCATTCATCCATTACTTCGTTGACTATTGGGAGAAGCCGAAGGAGCTACAGAAGAAGATCGACGAGATTGGCGTTCAGTTCGTCACGATCTCCAATGGCGCGCCGCTCGAGATGCGATTCGAGGATCCGACCAAGCACGAGCAGATCTACAAGGATCATCTGAAGCTTGTGCGGTTCAACAAGAATTTCGGATGCACGCACCTGAAGATCAATTTGGGAAGACGGCGACCGGAAGGGACCACCGCGGAAGACCTTAAGCATATGGCGACCGCGCTGCAGGAACTCGGGCGGCGGATCAGCGACGAGGGTGTGAAGTTTGCTCCACACGCGCACATGTGGAGTCAGTTCGAGAACCGGCGAGAGATCGATTACATCATGGAGAACACCGATCCAAAGCACGTGCACTTCGTGCTGGACACGGGTCACATTACGATGGCGGGGATCGATCCAGTAGAGCTAACGAGGAAGCTGGGGCATCGGATTGTGGAGTTCCACATGAAGGATGTCAAGCCGGAGAACCGGGGCGGCGCGAAAACGCGGTTGGAGAAGATGGACGGCATCAATGATCCATGCTTTTTCCCGCTTGGTTCCGGCGGGGTGGATTTTCAAGGATTGAAGGCCCACCTGGGCAGGATCGGCTGGCAGGGTTGGTTGACGGTTGAGCTGGACACGTCGCCCTGGCGGCCGCCGAAGGAGAGCGCGCGCATCAGCCGCACGTATATCGAAAAGACACTCAAGATCGACGTGTAAGAGTCGTTGACACGCTTTCCGGAAAGTTGTTATAAGCTAGTCGCACGCGAGAACAATTCGCTTCAAGAAGGTTAGCGGAAAGAGGTGGGTTTCCATGTCGAAGTTACTGCGGACCGGTGCGTCCCTGACGGCTACGTTGTTTCTGGCTGCGAACTGTGTTGTGGCGCAGACCGGTGGTGGGGCAACTCTGGTGGGGACGATCACTGACGCGAGCGGCGCTCTGGTAGCGGGCGCCAAGCTGACAGCCGTAAATGTCGCTACAGCTACTGTGACTGAGGTCACTACTACAAGCGAGGGCACTTATTACATGCCCTATCTGGCTCCGGGAGAATATCGGATCAAAGTAACGGCAACCGGCTTCAAGGAGTACGTTCGCGAGCGAGTTACGGTGCGATCCTCTGAAGTGCCACGCATAGACATCGTGATGGAGGTTGGTTCGGTAACCGACAGCGTTACGGTCACTGCAGAGACGCCACTGCTGAACACAGAGAATGTGGTGAGCGCATACGTAGTGGGATCCAAAGCGTTGGTGGAAACGCCCGGGGTGATGAAGCGGACCGTTTACCTGCTGCAGTACATGCCCGGAGTGGTGGGTGTTGTCGGGCAGGCGGGCTTTCACATCCAAGGCCAGGCGCAGAACGACATCGGCTTCTCCATGGATGGAATCAGCGCAAAGTCCCCGTATACGGGCACGGTGAATCAGGTTGACGGCGTGATTCAGGGCAGCACGGATGCAATGGAAGAAGTGAAGGTTTTGACTACGGGAACATCGGCTGAGTACGGGCACTCGGCGGGCGGTTCCATGAAGATGGTTTATAAATCCGGAACCAACCAACTGCATGCGTCATTTGAAGACCGTTATTTGAACGGTAAATGGGTCCATCGGAACTACATCACGCAAAATCCACTACCCCCCGAGGCTCCCTGGAGTTACCAGACTTTCGATCTGGTGGCGCACGGCCCCGTAGTGATCCCGAAAATATACGACGGACGCAATAAGACGTTCTGGCTGCAAGATTACGCTATCAATCACGAGCGTACGATCAATTATCGGGTGACCACAGTTCCGACACCGGAGATGCTGAATGGCGACTTCTCGTTCAAAGAGGCGCCGGGTGGCGGGTTGCCAATTTACGATCCGCGTTCGACACGCATGGTGAATGGCGCCTGGACGCGCGACCCACTGCCGGGCAATATCATTCCAAAAAGCATGATGGATCCCGTTGCCCTGAAGTTCTTAGACCTGGGCATCTGGCTGCCACCCAACCAGGTGGGTTCGCCAGCAAGAACCGGTCCCAACGGCAATCTTCAGCGCGCGGAAAGTTGCCGATGTTTGAACCGCGACCGGTGGGACACAAAAATCGACCATCACTTTAATCAAGACAACAAGATATTCTTCCGCTATTCGCACGGATATCATCGCGGGCAAAATGGCGACAACTTCGGAAATCCGGAGTTCAATGCCTCGCGCGAGATTAACCCGACCGATGACATCAACGGCGTGATCAGCTACACAAAGATCATCTCGAGCCAGTTGTTTAATGAGTTCCGCGTGGGATATAACCGACGCGCCTCGTCGAATCCCGAGCGGCCGGAATCGGCTAAGGACGCCATCACCATTCCCGGTGTGCCAGTTGAAACGTTACCGTACTTCAACATCGGGTACTCGATTGCGCCGATGGGTTACACGCGACAAGTGGGTGAGGACAGGATCATTCAGGACAACGTTACGTATGTTGCCGGGCGGCATAACTTGAAGATGGGATTCGAGACGATCCGGACGTTGTACAGCGACAAACCCTCCACGATTTCAGGGACCAACACCGCGATTCTGCCGTCAGGCCAGTACAACTTCGGCGGCGGGGCATCCTTGCCTTTTGCGCAGAACACCGGAAACGACTTTGCAGCGTTCCTGATGGGCGAAGTGACGAGCGCTACGTTCAGCAAGCAACTGGCGATCTTCATGCCGCGGCAGTGGAACCAGGAATTGTACTTCCAGGACGACTGGAAGGTGAGGCCGGGTCTGACGCTGAATCTGGGCGTGCGATGGACATACTTTTCCCCTTACACGACGAAGTGGGGAGAACAATCGCAGTTCGATCCGAACGGAATCGACCCCGTAACAGGAAGTAGAGGGGCGATTACGCATCCGACGGGCACGATCGGTAAGAAAGACCTGAACAACTTCCAGCCGCGACTGGGCTTGGCCTGGACGTTCCATCCCAAGTGGGTATACCGTGCTTCGTTCGGCATCATGACCGTAGACAACACCGGGATTCAGGGTGGCTTCGACGAATACGCCGGTGTCTACAACGTACTCCAACCAGTAGGCGATCCGCGTGGCGTGTTCCGGCTGTCGGAAGGTCCAGGGGCGATCAATTATGTCGTGAACCCAGATGGGACGGTCCCTTACACGGGCGCCAATTATGGCCAACGCACAGCTTTCTGGCGCGACCCGAACCTGCGAAACGCGTACGTGATGAACTGGTCCGGCGGGTTTCAATATCAACCAGGAAGCACTTGGGTCGTGAACATGATGTATCAGGCATCTGCAGGCGTGGGACTGCAGCGGATGTGGAACATCAATGGCATCCCGTTAGAGATCGCGCTGGGGGGCGACAGAGCTCTGCAGGATAGGGTGTTTGAAGCGCGGCAGAACTACATGATTTATCCCCAGTTCGGCACGGTCAACTTCCTGTCCAACTTTAATCACAACACCTGGCACAGCGGGAATGTCTCGATTGAGAAGCGATACAGCAGTGGGCTGATTTTCAACACCACTTATGCCCTCTCCAAGTCGCTGAGCAACGACGATTCGCTAACGTATTACAACCGGCAGGGCAAGGCGCGGACCCCGTACGATTCGCGGCACCAGTTTGGCGCTTTTCTGGTTTACGAACTGCCGGTAGGAAAAGGCAAGAAGTGGATGAACCAAGGTGGCTTCATGAACAGCGTGTTTGGCGGGTGGAAGGTGGCCCTTACCGAGAACATCAACTCTGGTGTGCCCGTCTCCGTGACGCACGAGGGCAGTCCAAACCGTTATTTAACGCAGTCTCGCGTCAATCCGACGACGAAGGTTGAAGATGCCCGAGTACCAGACTATGACATGGGCCAAAGGTTCCCGACGGCAGCGCAGACGCCCTACTTCAAGATGAGTTCGTTTGCCTACCCGGATGCCTATACGATCGGATCTTTGGGAGCACGTGTCTTGCAGGCTCCCGCGCTGTTGTGGATGCAGTGTTTTGCGACAAAGAGCTGGCGTCCGGTGGGAGAGCGATTCATGCTCAGTTTCCGAGTTGATGGACACAACCTCCCACATAAGCGGCCGAATCTGGCCGCCCCCAACACCAATTACAACCTGACCAATACGAACGCCTGGGGCCGTTTCACGGGCGTGGTTGGCGACTTCTCCAATTTCGGTACCGCACAGGCAAACGTACAGATGTCGATCAGAGCGGAGTTTTAGCCATGAACAGAAGAGAACTGGCAAATGTAGCATTGGGCGGCGCGGCAGCGCTTGCAGCGGCGAACAAAGCGTCTGGAACGCTGCGGCCGATTCCTCCGGGGATCAAGATCGGCATGAGCGTAAATCAGCCCTCGCCGGAGTACATGAGCTACCTCAAGCAACTTGGCGTGACGTGGCTCAGTGTCGCCCCACAGCGGGAAACCGCAAATGCGGAGGGGTTCATTGCCCAGCGCGAACAATGGGAAGCGGGCGGGTTCAAGGTCTATAACATCGGCAGCGGTGTGGGACCGAGCGGCAGTTTGCACAACATGCCGGAAGTGACGCTGAACCTGCCGGGGCGTGACCAGAAGATCGAAGAGTATCTGAACTATATCCGGTACTTGGGAAAGGCCGGGATTCCGTATTCGACCTACGCGCATATGGGAAACGGAATCTGGTCGAGTGGCCGGGTTACGAGCCCGCGCGGGTATTCCGCACGCGACGGCAATTCCAAGAGCCCTGACTGGAAGGGGAATTGGGCGGGCAAAGTGTATACCGAGCCCTTGTCGCACGGCCGAGTTTTCACCAAAGAGGAGATCTGGGAGAACTACACCTACTTCATCAAAAAGGTGGTTCCGGTAGCGGAGGAAGCGGGTGTACGTATCGGCATCCATCCGGATGACCCGCCTCAGCCAATGCTGGCCGGCGTGCCACGGTGCATCTTTAGTAACTTTGAAGGTTACAAGAAGGCGATTGACATCGCCGACAGCCCCAATATCGGTGTCTGCTTATGTGTCGGGTCGTGGCTGGAGGGTGGTAAGGCTCTGACAGGCGCCTATCCAGAGGAGATGATCAAGTACTTTGCAGGGAAGAAAAAGCTCTTCAAAATTCATTTCCGTAACGTAAGCGCTCCTCTGCCGCATTTCACCGAGACCCTGATCGACGACGGCTACTACGACATGAGCAAAGTGATGAGGGCTCTTGTCGAAGTGGGCTTCGATGGCATCGTGATTCCCGATCATATTCCGGCGTTGGGGGTCTCGCCCACAGCGCCGGATACAACACGCGGGCCAGCGAGAGATGGCGCTTTCCGCCCCAGCCCCGGATTGGCTTATCTGCTGGGTTGCATGAATTCGATGTTGAAAGCGGCGCAAAGTAAGTCGTGACGGGTTGCGTGTAGCTGCGTGGCTACACGCAATCAATGAACGCGGGCCTGCCGCTACGGAATGAAGTCAGGTAGAACCTGTTGTGAAAGCTCAGGAGTTGAGGAGGCCGGCAGATCGTAGCCGGCCCCGTTTTTAGGCCGGCAGTTGCGATGCGGCTGCTGGCCACACAAGTATCGTCGTTGAGAAGCACGCACCAGTCGATATACCAGGGCCCGCCATTATCGTCGACATAAAGAGAGATTGCCCCGCCGCGCGGCTCAGTCGGAGTTTCGGCGTTCTCATGATAGATGGTTCCGCTGTCCAGCCTCGGACGTCCGTTCCGGTCGAAGGACGTTCGAGCAACGAGCGTTGTAGCGTGCCCGCCGGGTGTCGTCGAATTCAGCAGAAGAGCGATATGCGCATTGCCGGAAGAATCGAACTTCATGACGGGTTCGCAGTTCTGAAGTGCGGAGCCACCGGCAATCAGAATCGAAGTGAAACTTCTCGGACGTTGGTCGTTATCAACTGTGGCGTAGCGAACTTCTACTCCGTCGCTCTGTTGGGTGACAAGACACAGAGCGCGTAGTTCCTGCTGTTTGCCGGTCCCTGCCGCGAAGGCGATGCCGACAGCGGGCTGATCCAATTGCAAAGTCCATTTCACTTGCGGTGGAGGGATAGTTACGCGAAACAGAGGAGAGTCGTCGTCCTCTTCTCGATCCTGATCCATGTCGTCGCCTTCGTCTTGGCCGCCGGGTGACTCGGCATCTGATGGGGAAAGATCGGTGACAACCGGCAGTGGTTCGGGCGAAGCGAAATGCACTAAAGCGATATTCTTTCGATCCTCGTTTGCGACGAGGACTTCAAGCGCGTCAGTGACAATTGCCGCAACAATCGCGGAGGGTTCAAAAGGAAGTCGGCACGATGCGCGCTGGAGTCCGAATACTTCCACCGCAGAGTGGACCTCGCCTCCG
>DASQLD010000300.1:0-6110 GCA_035630195.1 Bryobacteraceae bacterium | reverse complement strand
GGAGTGCCACCTCCGAGATAGACACTGTCAGGGGTCCACGGCCATTCATGGCCGCTGACTTCCTGCAAGAGAGCGGAGTTGTACTCACTTTCGAGGTCTCGCGAGAACGTCCCTGACGCAAAGTTGCAGAACGAGCATTTTTGCGCGCAGAACGGGAATGAGATGTAAACCCCAGGCATTACAGCTTGATTGCTTCACCCAGTTGACGGGAAATTGCGTCCTCAATCAGCGCTTTCAGATCCTGCCCGGTCTCCGGCAGGACGAACTCGCCGCGTTGAGAATCCCAGTCGAGCTTATAACTCGTCATGTGAGCTGACACCCAGATCTGCTTTACAGGCGCGTTCGGGCTGACAACGAACTTGGCGGGCGGATCCTCGAATTCGATCGTTAAAGCGCCCCCGAAATCGGTGTCGAAACCGTGCTCATCCGATGCGAGTGCCAGCGTTTTGTACAACTTAGTGAGCGCATCGTCAGACTTGCGCTGAAACTCCTGGGAATCGAGCATAGGGAAACTACCTTAACGGTAGCATCCTAATGACCTGTTGGCGCATCTGCTACCCTTGAGAAACCGGATGGAACCAGCCTGTCTTCGCCACACGGAATTACCGCACACGTCCAGGCTTTTCAGCGACTTTCTTTATCAATATCATCGAGTTGAGCGATTTTTCACGACTCCGCCGTCCGCCGGGTACCCCGAAGAGCGTCGACCTGAGATGGTGGCGGCGCTCGAAGCCCAGAACGGGCCCCATCCGTCGCTTGACGTTCTGAATCGTTCCGGTTCCGTCGCTGTTGTTACAGGCCAACAGGTGGGGCTATTCTCGGGTCCGGCGTACACGATCTATAAGGCTCTGACCGCCGCCAGGCTCGCCGAACAATTGACGGCCGCGGGCACTCCGGCCGTCCCTGTGTTTTGGCTTGCGACAGAGGACCACGACTTCGCGGAGGTCAGTCATTGCTGGGGATTCGATCAGACCACACGTCCGGTTCGATTCGAAGTAAACGGACATTCTGGAAGTAATCGACCGGTCGGAGGCATTGAGATCGAACATTGGCCCATCGAGCAGTTACGCGCATCCTTGACGGGTCTGCCCTACGAAGACGAAGTCGTGAAGCTTGTCGAGGGCGCCTATCGGCCCGGCGCCTCATTAGGTGGCGCGTTCCAAAAGCTACTCGAGCCTTTGCTGAAACCATACGGATTCTTATTCGTCGATCCTCTGCACCCGGCAACGCGAAAACTGGCCGCGCCGATGCTGCAACAGGCGGTTTCGATTGGTAAAGAGCTGAACCAACTACTGCTCAATCGGAGTAAGGAACTCGAGGCAGCGGGATATCACGCCCAGGTTCACGTGGAGCGTGGGACGTCGCTGTTCTTCCTCCTCGAGGGCGGGAAACGAATTCCCGTGCGCGATGTGAAGTACACGTCGCAGCAGCTTGCAGAGCGGGCCGAACAGATCTCGCCGAATGCTCTCCTTCGGCCAGTCGTACAAGACTACATGCTTCCGACTGCGGCGTACATCGGGGGACCTGCGGAGATCGCTTACTTTGCGCAGTCTCAAGTGTTATACCAGCGGCTTCTCGGGCACATGCCTCGTGTCGTTTCTCGAAGTGGATTCACTTTGTTCGACAGCCGATCGGCGAAATTGATGGAACGTTACGGCCTGCGGCCAAAAGCCTTCTTCAGTGGAGAAGAGGCCTTGCGCGAGTTGATTGCGACCCGGCTTGTTCCCTCAAATCTCGATCAGCGCTTTGACGGGTTGAGCCAGTCGATGTCTGAGAGTCTGGAGGCGCTCCGGAAAGAAGTGCTGGCGTACGATCCTACCCTGTCATCGGCAGTGGACAAGAGCCGCGCGAAGATGACGTATCAGCTAGCGAAGCTTCGCGCCAAGGTGGCGCGCGAAACGTTGCGAAGGAATCAAAAGGCCTCTGAAGACACGGAGTTCCTTTATAACACCATCTATCCGCACAAGCATCTGCAAGAGCGGTTCTATAGCATCCTTCCTTTTCTTGCGAGGCACGGCTTCGATTTGGTCGACCGGCTCTATGACTCCGTCCGGCTGGACTGCCCGGACCACATCCTCCTGAGTATTTAATTCAGATCTGGGCGTCGCGTAAGAACTTCGTTGCTTCTTCCGGCGGCGTCGGATTGATATAGAAACCTGTTCCCCATTCGAAGCCGGCCACGTGTGTCAATTTCGGGATGATCTCGAGGTGCCAGTGGTAATGAGGATCCGGTTGATCTCCGAGCGGAGAGGTGTGCAAGACCATGTTGTACGGCGGATTCTCCAATGCGGAATCCAGACGGCGTAGAAGCCTGCGAAGCACGGGCGCGAGATCGTGAATCTCGGCGTGTGACATGATTTCCGCGTGCGAGTTGTGGGCCTTGGGCAGAATCCAAGTCTCGAACGGGAATCGCGCGGCGTAGGCGGAAAGAACCATGAAGTGGTCCGTCTCTTGAATCACTCGAACGTTCGAGTCGGCTTCCTGCGCAACGATGTCGCAATAGACACAACGCTCTTTGTATTCGAAATACTTCGCGGCTCCATCGAGCTCCTCTTGCACGCGCTTAGGAATGACCGGCAAAGCGATCAACTGAGAATGGGTGTGTTCGAGCACAGCGCCTGCTGGTTCGCCGTGGTTCTTGCATAGCAGCAAATAGCGCAGCCGCGTATCTCGCCGAAGATCGAGGACACGATCACGATAGGCCCAAAAGAGATCCTCGACGCGCTTTTCCGGCATAGTGGCGAGGGTTTCGAAATGATTGGGACTTTCAATTATGACTTCGTGCGCTCCGACACCATTCATCTTGTCGAATAGACCTTCTGCTTTGCGCGTCAGCCGGCCTTCGACTCGGAGGATAGGAAACTTGTTCGAGGTTGCTCGCAGGCTCCAACCTTCTTCATTCGGGCCGCCGCGGCTTCGATAGGCGAGAATTTCCGGCGGTGTTCTGAGTTCGTTACCGGGACAGAACGGGCAAAAACGAACACCCTTGATTTCTACGTGCTGCCGGCTGAAGTCACTTGGGCGCTTGGCTCGGTCGGTGGCAATGATCACCCATCGACCTGTTATCGGATCTTTCCGAAGCTCTGGCATCCGTTAGCAGAGGGAACATCACGAATTATAACTGACATGTAAATGCGTCCCTGATATGCCCTATCTCCGGTTTTGCTCCCAGCACAACGCTGACAATGTCAAAGCGTACACGCGAGGCAGGGACATCGGATTCCCGCGTGTAGCGCGCCGCTGTTCTTGACAAACGGTAACGTTTCTCGTGGTCGACGGCCTCTTCGGGAAGTCCGAACTCGATGGATGCGCGTGTCTTGACTTCGACAACTACCAGCGTGGATCCGTCCCACGCAACGAGATCCAACTCACCCGATCCATCTTCGGCGCGCCAGTTACGAGCAACGACTATATATCCGAGCTTTTGAAGAAACCGGTGCGCCAAATCCTCTCCGCGTGCGCCCCATGCGTGGCGAGGATCACCGCGCCGCAGTCGCGCTTTGTGACGGAACCAGTCGCTCAGCCGCCAGATGAGCCGCATCTTCCTTGATCAACCACCATTCGATGACTTTGCCGCGCACCAGATAACAAAGGTAGTGCTCCCAAAAGCGGCGGAATCGCGGGAACGCATTCACCAGCAGTTCGAACCCGAGATAGCGCCATAATGCTAGTAGCTTGACGTGCACGGATTTCTCACGGAATCGGGCACGCGAGTAATAACCATAGCCGGCGTCGTCCTGGCCGAAATAGCGCAGCGAAAAGCTGTTCAAATGCCAGCGATGCGTGGGATCGCAAAACGAGCTGAAGTCCGTGTAGTGGGGCGTTGCGATATACACTTCCCCGCCTGCGCGGAGAAGCCGGTGAAACTCTTCCATGGTGCGGAGAACATCGCTGACATGCTCGATGACGTGGACAGCGCGTAGCTCATCAAACGAGGCGTCAGCAAAAGGATAGGGAAAACGATCGAGGTCACAAAGAACGTCCGCGTGTGTCCCGGCAATGCGATCGATCCCTATCGCGCCGGGGAATTTATTGATCCCACATCCGACGTCGAGGACACGCCGTCCAGTTCTTTGAGGCACTTCTCCAGTGTATCGATGGCCCAATCGGCCTGCTCTTTCGTGATCACCAAAGGAGGACAGAGCCGGATGGAGTTGGGACCGCAGCCCAGAATCAGCAATCCGCGCTCGAACGCCAGCGTTTCCAGACGGTCGCGAAGGTCGGGCGCGCGCTCCTTCGTCGACTGATCATGGACCAGTTCGAAACCTATCATCAAGCCGAGTCCGCGTACATCCCCGACCTTGGAGAAACACTTCGGCCAGTCTCGCATGCGGCCGATCATGTGAGTTCCTACAACCGTGGCATTGGCCATCAGAGATTCTTCGAGCAGTTCGATAGTTGTTAGCGCCGCTGCAATCGATACGGGATTGCCGCCGAATGTAGAAGCGTGCGATCCAGGCTTCCAGCTCATGATGTCCGCGCGCGCGATGGTGGCGCCGAGCGGCATGCCGCTCGCAATACCCTTTGCCAACGTGACGATGTCGGCCGCGACATCAAAGTGCTCGGCGGCGAACATTCTGCCTGTCCGACCCATACCGCATTGCACCTCGTCGAACACCAGAAGAATGCCGTGACGGTCGGCTAATGCTCGCAGCTCCGTCAGGAACTTCTTCGGAGGAATGATGTAGCCGCCCTCGCCTTGGATCGGCTCCAAAAAGATGGCAGCAATCTCATCCGCCGGCGCCACCTGCCGCATGACTGTGTCTTCGATGTACTTGACACACTCTACGCCGCATTGATCGGGTGTCGTGCCGAACGGGCAGCGATAACAGTTCGGATAGGGAACGTGATGCGTTCCGGGGACAAGTGGAAAAAAACCTTTCTTCTGAACGTTCTTACTTCCCGTGAGCGAGAGCGCTCCCATAGTTCTTCCATGGAAGGACCCGAAGAACGAAATAAATTGCGCCCGCTTTGTCGAATAGCGGGCCATCTTCAAGGCTGCTTCGACAGCTTCTGTTCCGGAGTTGCCGAAGTACACACGTCTCGGTCCTCCGCCCGGCGCGAGGTGCGCCAGCTTTTCCGCGAGGACAACCATGTTCTCGTAGTAGAAGTCCGTTCCGGACATGTGCAGAAATCGCGATGCCTGTTCTTGTACTGCTTGCACGACACGCGGGTGCGTGTGGCCCGTTGCTACTACTGCGATGCCGGCGTTGCAGTCGAGAAAGCGATTCCCATCGACGTCTTCGACGATCGCTCCTTGTCCGCCGGCCATCACAAACGGGTAAGGGCGTGTGTAGGACGGGGAGAGCACTGCGTGATCGCGTTGGATAATTGCTTGCGCGCGTGGTCCGGGTAGCGGCGTACGTAGACGTGGAAGATCTGCTGCCATCGGAAAGCTCCTCAAACATGAACTTCTCAGCCGCCGATGAACGCAGATGAACGCAGATAGGAAGGACGAGCTGAGGCAATATTGTAGCGCAACGGCTCCCGCCAAGTTTGTCGGAGCGTGAATGATATCATTCCCGACAAATACCGCAATCCCAGCGACATGAGCAAACCTAACATTCTTACGACCACTGTCGGTTCCTATCCCGTCCCCGACTGGCTCGCAGCGCTACCCAGTGAAGCCGCCGTAATTGACGCAACACGCGTCGTCTTCAACCTGCAGCGACAGGCCGGCATCGACCTGCCGACCGATGGCGAATTGTATCGCTTTGACGTCAATCATCCTGACACCAACGGGATGATCGAGTACTTCATCTCGCCGATGGAAGGTGTCCGCACGAATCTGGGACGCAAAGACTTCGAGGCCTTTCGACGATACGATCCCATGGGTTTTCGGCGTAAACCGGCAGCCGCCGTGACCGGTCCACTGAGTGAAGGCGGTTTGAACCTGTACGCTGATTGCGAGAAAGCGGCGAGCGTGGCCGGTGGCCCTTTCAAGTTCACGGTGACGAGCCCATATATGCTGTCGCGCACGCTGCTTGATACGCACTACAAAGATTTCGCAAAACTGACGCTTGCGATTGCCGATGTTCTGGCCGATCAGGTTCGCGGACTTCCGTGCCAGTGCGTGCAGGTCGACGAGGCGAACATACCCGGCAATCCCG
>DASQLD010000299.1:0-13348 GCA_035630195.1 Bryobacteraceae bacterium | reverse complement strand
TGGTTCGATCACGCCGAAGGTCTCAAGACGCGTGACAGTGGACCGTTGAAGGGTTTCACCATCGCCGGAGCCGACGGGAACTATGTCCCCGCGGAGGCGAAAATCGATGGCGCCACCGTGCTCGTTTCCAGCGCCACAGTGACCAGTCCAAAAGCCGTGCGCTACGCCTGGGATTACAATCCCGTGGAGGCGAATCTCGTCAACGGCGCCGGTCTTCCAGCGTCGCTATTTCGTTCCGATGATCGGGATGAAGTAATCGTAAAGTAAGCGGCGAAAAAGTATGGGGGCCAGGCTTGTCCTGCTTGTCACGCCGAATGTCGTGACCGGTCGAGCCAGCCCCCCTTGAGAGAAGGCAACAACAAACTCACCTCCTTCAGTATCCAGTTCACGCGGCCGAATGCCAATAGACCGCGAGGTATAAACCGTAAGGAATACCGCCACAAACCGTTGTACTATCCCGCTCACACCGTTTGTTAGCCGACCCGGCAAAGAATCTCTTGCACACCACCCCAACCTGGGCGTATATTAGAAAAACTGGGCTAGCCCCAGAGGTTCCTACCATGAAAATCAACGCATACATCACGTCAACTGTCGCGGACGGAAAGTTCGTGGATATCCCTGTTGCGTTCAATGTCGCGTTTGATTCGAATCCGCTCGCGACAATTCGCATCCGCGTCGCGTAGTTTTTCCGCGTTCTTCCCGGTCATCTTCAAGAGAGCACCTTTTTCTCGCTCAGGAGGCGAGCCCTATGGCTACAGTTGCCATACCGCAAGAACGATCTACTTTTTGGCAATCGCTCAAAGAAGCGATACGCGGAAGTCATCAGGACTTCACCGAAGGGTCCATCAGCCGCGCCGTACTTCTACTCGCGACACCGATGGTCCTCGAGATGTTGATGGAGTCGCTATTCGCAATCGTCAACGTCTTTTGGGTAACCCGGCTCGGCTCGGAAGCCGTTGCCACTGTCGGACTCACTGAGTCGATGATGACGCTAGTCTTCTCCGTAGCCATCGGTGTCTGTATGTCCACCACTGCGATGGTTGCCCGCCGCACCGGCGAGAAGGATCTGAGCGGCGCGGCCATAGCCGCAACACAAGCGATCCTGCTTGGCATCGTCCTGTCGGTCGCGATGGGCATACCCGGATACATCTACGCCAAGCAATTGCTCGGCCTCATGGGAGCACAGCCTTCGGTCGTCGAACTAGGATGGGGATACACCGCCATCATGCTGGGCAGCAGCCTGGTTGTCATGCTGCTATTCCTGAACAACGCGATCTTCCGTGGAGCGGGAGACGCCTCCATCGCCATGCGTGTACTCTGGGCCTCCAACCTGATCAACCTGGTTCTCGATCCGTGTTTGATCTTTGGCCTTGGCCCCTTCCCCGCCATGGGTGTAACAGGCGCTGCCGTATCGACGCTCATCGGCCGTTCCGCCGGTGTCGCATACCAGTTCTGGATCCTGCTCAACGGCCGTAGCCGCGTGGCGTTACAACTCCGCGACTTCCGTCTTGTGCCCGATGTGCTGTTCTCACTGATCCGTGTGTCCATCACCGGAGTACTCCAATTCGCGATCGCGCACACCAGTTGGATCGCGCTTGTTCGCATGATCAGCGCATTCGGAAGTGTAGCGGTGGCCGGCTACACCATCGGCATCCGTATCTTCATCTTCGTGATACTTCCGTCCTGGGGATTGAGCGGCGCGGCGGCGACCATGGTCGGGCAGAACCTGGGAGCCAAAAAGCCTGAGAGAGCCGTCAAAGCGGTATATCTCACTGCTTTCTACAACGCGATCTATCTCAGCACAATCGCCGTTGCCTTCATCTTGATTCCGGAGCGAATCGTTGCATTCTTCAGCTCGAATCCGGAGGAGGCGCGCTATGCAATTGATTGTCTGCGCATCGTCGGCTATGGCAACCTCGCCTACGCCATCGGCATGGTCATGGTGCAAGCTTTCAATGGCGCGGGCGACACTGTCACCCCCACGCTCATCAACGTTGTGGGCTTCTGGCTATGCGAGATTCCCCTCGCCTGGGCGCTCGCCTTCCCAGCGGGACTTGAGGTGCGCGGGATCTTCTATTCGATCCCGATTGCCGAAGTGTTCATCACGCTAATGGGCCTGTTCATGTTTTGGCGTGGCAAATGGAAGGACCGCAAGATCTGAACTGTGTAAACTCATGAATGCGAAAGTCCCCGGCGTATTGGTTGTGCTGCTATTGGCTATGCTGCTGTTCTCTTCTGGCGTTTCAGGCTCCGCAGGGGCCCGACATCGCGGCTCAGAAAGGAGCCATGAAGAGACTGAGTTTCCTTGCGGGTAAATGGACGGGCGACGCCACCGCGTCCATGGGCCCGCAAGGTCCCGTCAAGATGCAGCAAACCGAAGATGTGCAATACCGCTCGATGGCCTCGTAATGTTGATCGAAGGGACGGGCCGTGATCTGCAGTCGAATAAAGTACTATTCAACGCGCTCGCAACCGTCTCGTATGATGATGCTGCGAAGCAATATCGCATCCGAGCCTTCAATCAGGGCCGCTATCTCGACACCGAGCTCAAGCTTGGTGATCGTTCGTTCGAATGGGGATATCAGTCCGGACCAGCTAAGATCGTCAATCGGATGAACCTTGGCGAATCGGGCGAATGGATTGAAATCGGCGAAGTCACCCTACCCTCCCAGCCCCCTCGAAGGTTCGTCCAGTTGAACGTGAAGAAAGCCCCGTAAAAGGACTATTCCGAGGCGCCTCCTTACCGACTACTCTTGTACGAAACGCTGCCAAACCAAAAATCTCTTTTCAACGTGCCCTCAACATCGCTAAGCGGGAAAATGCGGCCGGCGTAGCGATCTCTATCCCGCCGCCAGCACTTTATAGCGCTTGACCACGGCGTTCTGGAATTCCCACGCGTCCGGATCATCTTTTGGCGGTTGTTCGGTATACTCCAGCATCAGCGCATGGCCCTGAAATAGCGCTCGCGCAACCAGCCTTGGATGGAGCGTGCGAAAGCGCGGATAAGTCACAAGCGCTTCTTCGAGAGCTTGATCGGCGAACCTGGCGATAATCTCCATGACACGCCCATTATGCTAGAGGGAGTTCCCAGTCATGATTTCCAAGTCGAAGCGTGCAGATGTTTGATTCGCCCCTGAGCGTGGCCTTGTTATTTCTGTCCGCATTCATGGCCGGGGCCGTGAACGCCATCGCAGGCGGGGGCACGCTATTGACATTCCCGAGCCTGCTCAGTTTTCTGAGCCCTGTGGCGGCGAATGCTACCAGCACTGTGGCGCTTCTTCCGGGCTCGCTCGCATCGGGACTCGGCTATCGCAAGGAACTGGCGCAATGCAGACAGACGCTCCTGATGCTGCTGCCACCCAGCCTCTTCGGGGGCATCGCCGGGTCCCTTCTATTAATTCGAATGCCGGAGCGCGTGTTTGCGCAACTCGTCCCTTGGCTGCTGGTGCTCGCTTCCGTGTTACTGCTTCTTCAGCGCCCTCTGATGAGGTACGTCGGCGCGCATCCGCACAAAGAACCGGGCGCCGGGACCGTAATGGTGATGGTCTTTTTCCAGTTCCTTGTCGGCATTTACGGCGGATACTTCGGCGCCGGCATCGGTATCCTGATGCTGAGTTCCCTGGCATTCGCGGGCTTGCCGGACATCCATCAGATGAACGCCGTAAAGAGCATCCTTGCGGCGACAATGAATGGCGTCTCGGCGGTTATGTTCGGCTCCGCCGGTATCGTCCGCTGGGATTTCGCTGCCTTGATGGCCGTAGCCGCCATTCTGGGTGGATATATCGGAGCCCGCGTCGGACGTAAATTGCCAGCAAATTTGATTCGAGCAATCGTGGTAGCCATTGGCTTCGCAGTCGCGGCGTACTCATGGCTCCGTGATTAATAGTCCGTCCGCGAATGTATTACCGTCCAGAGTGATCAAAAAACCAGCGATATCTCGCACGAAGACTAAGGAGGCCAAATATGCGCAGAAAGATCATCGTCGGAGCGCTTTCAGTTTTGCTCGTTTTCATCGGCGCCTTTCTCACTCCTTTGCTACGAAAATACCGAGTAAGCGTGCCGGAGTATCGCGCTTCCGGAGAACTGGTTCATCTTCCGCAAGGCTGGAACGAACAACAATGGATGCGCTTTCATCACACGGCGCAAGGAACAAGGCTTCTGCCGTATCGCTGGTTCTTGGCCCTGGAGCAGCCCTGTTTCTCCTTGTTCGGGTGCGCTCCCTTTGTCGAGAAAACCTATCTCGCGCGATTCGGTTTCCTCGAGAGTAAGCAACACCCGCAGTTGAATCCCGATGGCTTACCGATCGGCTTCGCCCGGCAGCAAGATTTTTACGATCCGGTCGCCAACACCACTTATCCAGTCGTGGGGCTTACCTGCGCCGCCTGCCACACGGGACAACTCGAGTACGGCAAGTACGCTGTCCGAATCGAGGGCGGCCCGGCGATGATCGAAGTGGCGGAGTTTCAGAAAGCGCTAGGGCTGGCGCTCGGTTTTACGCAACTCGTTCCTGGAAGATACGGCCGCTTCGAAAAGCGGGTTCTCGGACCAAACGCGACGGAAGACCAGAAGAAGAACCTGAAACAGAGTTTCGATCGGCTGCTCGAAGTGGCGAAGGCCGAGTTGAAGGCGACTGGACAAGCGAAGATTTACGTCAACCCTGCGGGCTTCGCGCGTACCGACGCTCTGACACGGATTGGAAATCAGGTCTTCGCTGTCGACATGAATAACAACGACAACTTTGCCGTTGCCAACGCTGCCGTTCGATATCCCCAGATCTGGGATGCCTCGTGGTTTAACTGGGTGCAATACAACTCGTCGATCGGTGATCCCCTGGTGCGCAACATCGGTGAAGCCCTTGGGGTTCGCGCAGCAGCAAAACTGTATGGACCTGACGCGGCAAAGTTTGAGAACAGCGTCCATGTGTCGAACCTCAAAGTGCTGGAAGACCTGCTCTCTGGACCCGAACCCTACAAAGGCTTGTCTTCTCCCAAATGGCCGAGCGTTTTTCCGGCGCTCGATCACGTCAAGGTTCAACGAGGCGCGCAGCTTTATAAGCAGCACTGTCAGGGATGTCACCTGCCACCCCAAGACGAGCTTCAGGCCGATCTTCGCAGCGAACACCCCAAGTATTGGGAAACGGGTCTTCAAGGCAGACGCTTCCTCCGTGTCACAGACGTTCCGCTCGAGCATATCGGAACCGACCCGCACGAGGCCGTGGACTTCGTCGAGCGGACAGCCGATACCGGGGACCTGAAGCAAGGCCGTGTCTCGGCGACTAAGGGCCTCGATCTCGTCACCAACGGGATCGCCGAACAGTTCTTCCTAAAAATGAACTTTTCGCCTGAGCAAAGAGCGGAATGGACCGGCTTCCGTGATCCGCGTATTCCCGATGTTCGCGCTGACAGGATTTACAAAGCGCGTCCGCTCAACGGTATTTGGGCGGTGGCGCCTTATCTCCACAACGGATCCGTACGCAATCTTTATGAGTTGCTCGGCCCTCCCGAGGAGCGGGCCAAAGAGTTCTGGCTTGGAACGAAACGTTTCGATCCGGTAAAGGTCGGCTACGATACAGCCGAGATCAAGGGCGGCTATTTGTACGATATTCGCCGTGAAGGCAATAGCAATAAGGGTCACGAATTTCGCAACGGCGAGAGAGGCAAAGGAGTGATCGGTCCAGCCCTATCGGAAGAAGATCGCTGGGCTCTGATCGAGTACCTCAAGTCCCTGTGAGATAAGAAATAGTATGCGAATCGTGATAGTTCTCGTTGTCTTTGCGGGCCTGCTCTTCAGTCAGCCGCTGCCGCTATCAACTCCGGAGAAGGAAGGATTTTCCTCCGAGAGGCTCGCGCGTCTACACAAGGAATTTCAAAAGCTAACTGCTGAAGGCAAGAAAGCAGGGGCGATCGTTTTGATTGCTCGCAACGGCAAAATCGCCGACTGGCGCTCATTCGGTCACCGGGATATTGAAGCCGGTTTGCCGATGGAGAAGGATACGATTTGCCGTATCTGGTCGATGACGAAGATCGTCACGAGTGTCGCGGTTCTGCAACTGCTGGAAGAAGGAAAACTGAAACTCAGCGATCCGGTACATATGTATATACCGGAACTGAAAGACCTCAAGGTTTATCAAAGCGGCACAGCCGATAATCCGGTTCTTGTTCCGGCTGCGCGGCCCATCACGATCAAACATCTGCTCACACATACAAGCGGCCTGACTTACCCGTGGGGCGATTCGGCCGTACCTGAGCTCTACAGGCGTTCCAAATTGTTCGATGTAGCCAATTTGAAAGAGTTCGCCGTTAAGGTGGGGCAGCTTCCGCTTATTGCGCACCCTGGCGACAAATACGAGTACGGAATCAACATAGACATCCTCGGCTATCTAGTGCAAGTCGTCTCGGACATTTCCTTCGACCAGTTCGTTCAGAAACGAATTCTGGAACCGCTGAAGATGAAGGACACTACTTTCCAGTTGCCTGCCGCAAAACAGTCCCGGCTGGCAAAGACGTACGCGCTGAAGGATGGAAAGCTGGTTCCTCCTCCACAGGTAGTCGACCTAACCGACCGGGGAGTTCCTTATGGCGGCATGGGATTGTACTCGACAATCGGCGACTACGCGCGGTTCGGACAAATGCTGCTTAACGGCGGACAACTGGATGGTGTTCGCATCCTCAGCCGCAAAACGGTCGAGTTGATGACTGCGAATCATCTGAACCATATGTCCAAACCATCCATAGATAGCGATGGCAGTGACGGCTTCGGCCTCGGTGGATCGGTGCGGATCGATCTGGCAAAAGGCGCCCGTCTCGGATCCGTCGGAACATTCGGCTGGAGTGGAGCGGCCACCACATACTTCTCAATGGACCCGAAAGAAAAAACGCTGGCCCTTCTCTTTCTGCAATCCATGCCGTTCGATTCGCCGACGCTCGACAAGTTCTCGACGCTTTTCTACCAGGCGATCGCCGATTGAAGTTCGTGGCTAGTGACACGGCTAGTGAGCCGGCTAGTGAGCCGCATTGAAATCCATATCCCCGCCGCGCGTCCCCTTGGCGCAAGAGCAAGCAGCAGGACGATCCGCTTCATGGCACGACGAGCTTAACAATGCCATCAGCGCAGTACGGTAACGAAAAGACCCGATAGATTCCATTCGAGATCACAATCAGGACTTACAAAGGACGCACGCGTAACGAAGCGGTAACACCGGACTCGTAGCTTTGATATGAAAGGAAGGAAGGAAAATGCAAAAGCTAATCACGATCGCGCTATTCGGCTTTCTTGCCCTGGCGTGTCCGGTATCCGCTCAATCCGCCGCAGAATTGCTGCAAAAAGGCATCTACACACAGGAGACGGTTGGCGATATTGACGCCGCTATCCGCATCTATCAGCAGGTAATCGCGCTCGGCTCGGACACTCGGACCCAAGCCGCGCAAGCAGCTCATCACCGACTATCCGGAACAAAAAGAGCTCATCGCCGCCGCCCGCCAGCAGATGCCGTCCAGCCTAAAACTGCTCCCGCCTTCTTGGGTTGAAGGCGAGATGCTCAAGCTCAAGCTGAAAAATGCCCACGGGCATGCCGATCGGCATGTGGACTCATGCCATAGAGAAATCCGGCGCGAGCTCCGTCACAGTGACTTCGCGCACGCACACCGGCGCGATTAATCAATTCTCCCGAATGGAAGCGGATCTCGAAACACTCCGTCCTAGAGCGACCCTGTTCCGCCACGGCATGGTCGGCAATTACAAGCTCACTTACGATAGCCGCCAGGTCCGTGTCAACGCGAACGGCAAGGATCTCAAGCCGGTTGAGTTGACGGCGCTCTCGATCGACAACGAGGGCGTACTTCCGCTGCTCCGCAGACTGCCTCTCGCGGAGGGCTACAAACAGAAGATCGACGTAGTATCCCCTCTGGCGGGCTCAAACATGTCCATCACGATTGAGGTCGCCGCGGCTGAGGAAATCCAAACGCCCGCTGGGAATTTCCGGACATTCAAAGTAGAGTTGAGCCCCATCCAGCAAACGTTCTGGATATCGAATGACTCTCATCGATACATCGTCAAAAATGGAGATGAATAGTATCGTCGGCGAGCTCGATGAGATCACACGCATCGATGGCGGCGTCATCAACTTCCGCGATGACGAGCAGAACGTTTCCATCTCGGTGAACTCGCCGTGGAAGGTCATGAAGGCGGAAATGACCCCGGCGAGAGACTTCACCAATGCGCTCATCATGGACCCCGAAGCGAAGTGCCACTGCCTCCTTTGGGCCGGTAAAATTACCCGCGATCTCCGAACGGATATGGAAGAGAAGCTAAAGCAGCGGCCAAACGGCTTAAAAGGCTACACCCCGCGACCCGATAGCTGGCAAACGCGGTCCATCAATGGCGCGGAAGCGATCTCGGTACTCGCCGACTTTGAGAAAAACAAGGTAGCCATGGTCGAGTACGTCACCATACTCAAGCAGGACACGAAAGGCATGGTGCTCTTCGCCCGATTCCCGGCAGCCGACCTCAACACGATGAAGGCTCAGTTCGACAAGGTAATCGAGACGGCCCGGCTACAGTAATGAACGATAGGCGGTTGTGGTTCGTACTCTGTCTTTTCTTAGCAGCAGTTCTGCTGCCGACCGCCTGTCTGCTTTGGCTCATCAACGATTCGATCTCAAAGCAACGTCAGCTTACCCGTCAGCAGCTTGCCGACGCCTATCGCAGCCAGTTGAAAGTCGTCGGGGAACGCCTCGACGACTTTTGGCGTAAACAGTCGCTAACACTTGCCGAACGCGTCAAGGACGGTCCCCCTGCTGCAGTCTGGGCCGACGCAGTGAATGAGAAGCTTGCTGACAGTCTCATCTTGTACAACGCAAACGGCCAAGTCATCTATCCTTCCGCTGTACAGACGGCCTCGATCGCCGCTCCGGACAATACTGCTCTTGCCGTTCAGGGCGAGGCGCGGTCTCTCCGGCAGGCGGGCGATAAAACTAAGGCGGCGTCGATCATATTTGACCGCTTTCTCCCTCCTGGTCTTGACTCCGCCCTCGATGCGCAAGCTCGATCGATAGCGGGAGACGCGCTGCTGATGGCGGTTCAACTCTCTTCGCCATGCGACGGCCGTCGCACCAGGACGGCAGAGAAGTTGACTCGCTTGCTGAATGACTATCGCGCAAACTCAATGCGGACAATGAAGTTAGGTTCATACCCAACTTTGGAAGCCGAAGACCTCGCGGTTCAGCTAGTAGAAACCGGAGTAGCCCGCGCATTTGACAGCGTTTTAAGGCCCTCGGGATTAAAGGATGTTTGGTCTATCGGCTCGCAAACCAGACAGGTCATAGGACTGCTTCGCACGGAGTCGGTCAAGAAACATGTCGAAGGTTTTATCGCCGCTCAAACACTGCCGCAGAATCGAATCACGGCAATTGGGGCTATACGTCTGGACCGGAGCGCTCGTGCTGCTTGCCGTACTCGCGGCTGTTGCCGGCAGAGCTATACATCGGCAGATGCGTCTGGCGAACCTCAAGTCCGACCTTGTCGCTACAGTCTCCCATGAGTTGAAAACGCTGCTCGCCTCGATTCGTCTGCTGCTCGATACGCTTCTCCAGGCGGACGAGCTCGAACCCAAGCGCACGCGTGAGTATCTCGAATTGATGGACCGCGAGAACACTCGACTCACCCAGATGATTGAGAACTTCCTCGCTTTCTCGCGATTGGAGCGCAACCGCTACAACTTCCGGTTCGATCAAGTCAGCGCGTCGGAAGTTGTCGATCGGGCCGTCGAAGCCTTCGCCGAACGAGCTGCGTGTATCACCGTAGACGTCGCCTCCGATTTGCCGCCGATTCACGCCGACCCCGGCGCTCTGTCAACGGTTCTACTCAACGTGCTCGATAACGCATACAAGTACACGCCGGACGAGAAGCGTATCGACTTGCGCGCATTCCAAAACAACGGCAATGTCTGTTTCGAAGTCAAAGACAATGGTATTGGGGTTCCCAAGTCAGAAGCATCCAAGGTGTTTCGAGACTTCTACCAGGTAGACAGCCGTCTCGCCAGATCCCAAGGCGGGTGTGGTTTAGGACTGAGCATCGTGAAGTTCATCGTCAAAGCTCACAAAGGAACCGTATCGCTCGATAGCCGTGTAGGAGAAGGGACGACATTCAAGGTGGCCGTGCCTTGCGTGAACTCATGACTGGCAATCGCATCCTCATCATCGAAGACGACCCCGTGCTACTGCGCGGATTGAAGGACAACTTTGCCGCCAAGGGCTTCGTCGTCGAGACAGCCGTTGATGGTGAGGCCGGCCTCGATCGCGCTTTAGCCGGTTCCGCCGATGTCATCCTGCTCGACATCATGCTGCCGAAGGTCAACGGCTATGAGATCTGCCGAGCGACTCGCGAGTCGGGCAGTGATGTCCCGATCATCATGCTCACGGCGAGAGGGCAGGAAGAAGATGTCATCCTCGGTCTGAATCTCGGCGCCGACGACTATGTCACCAAGCCTTTCCGAATCCGAGAACTGATGGCTCGCGTGAATGCGTTCCTGCGAAGGCGAGGCTCACAAAAGCCGGCAGATACTTCCCGTTTCGGAGACCTCGAACTGGACACGGTAGCCCACAAACTTTATCGTGGCGGCGAAGAAGTGATACTCACGGCTAAGGAGTTCAAGCTGCTGGAATACTTCGTATCGCGGGCCGGAAGGGCGCTAACGAGGGATGATATTGCGGACAGTCTGGGGTAACTCGATCATGTTCACAGGCCGGAGCGTGGATCCACGTCATCCGGCCTATATCCATAAGTGAGGGACATCGGCTATCGCTTTGGAGTTCCGGAAGACGACTGAGTCCATTCGAGCGGGAGTTCCCCGCCACCCTGCTTAAAGGTTCCCTTGATCTTGCCGTCACTGACTTCGCCGTCATACGAGCCGGCTACTCCGCGAAGGTCGAAGTGGAATTTCGATCCCGCAAGAGACATGCCACTCATCGGCATGCCATTAGCGCGCTGATCGATGCTGTCAAATGCGCCTTTGATCTGGCCGTCGTCTTCTTTAGTGAGGGTGAAACGAAGGTTCAGTTTGTTGGACCCTGTATCCAGCACTCCAGTCCATACACCCAGCAGCGGAGCCACTGTCGCTGATGACTGATCCGGCGCCTGCTTCTCTTTCGGCTCAGTACCGGCAACATAGAACGTCAGCGGTATAGAGCCATCGTTCTGCGACCACTTGCCGGTGATCGTCTTACCGTCATCGGACAGGTCTCCTTCATAGCTAGCCTTAATGACATCGAGCGTCAGCTTGAGTTTCTTCCCTTCGAACGTGGCGTTCGATACTGGAATGCCCTTCGCGCCTTGATCGATGCTGTCGATGGTTGCCTTGTAAGCGCCGCCTTCCTGCTGTACATGGAGGGTCAGCCGCAAGTCCGCGTAAGCTTTCAGCGTGCCGTTCCAGTCGCCGACCGGGCTCGCGGCGAAGCAAGCGCTCAGCGAAACGAGAGAGAGTAATAAGTGTTTCATAGCGTCATCCTACGAGTTGGGCATTACCCATTTGTTACGTCTTTGCGACTTGTTTATAGCCGCGGGCTTTCCAAGCTTTAAGTTCCTCTGTCAGCCTCTGAACAATCGCCGGCTGAGAAGCGGCGAGATTGTTCTTCTCGGACGGATCGGCCACGACATCGAAGAGCATCACGCCCGGTATCGTCGGCTTGCCGAGACCTTCGTTCGGATCAACGACCAGCTTCCACTGCTCGCGCCGCGCGCACGTCTGGTCTTTGTACTCCCAGAACACGGTCCGCTCGGGATAAGGTGTCTTCGTCATAAGATGCTGCATCAGGTCGATACCGTCGAAGCCCGTACTCGCTCGAAGAAGCGTCGGCGCGATGTCCATGCCCATGCAGACCGTTTCCGATACCTGCCCTCCCGGCACCTTGCCGGGCCATCGCAACATGGCGGGCACACGAGTACCGCCTTCGAACAAGCTGCCTTTCGAAGCTCGATAGATGCCGTTCGAGCTGCCGAAGTACTCCCGCCCCCGATGGTCGGCGCGAAGCTCTCGCGTGCCTCCGTTGTCGCTTTGGAAGAAGACGATTGTGTCTCCTTTCGCGGCGCTGAGCACGCTTCCGATTGCGTCGTCGAGCGCTTCGACGACAGCGGCATGCATTCGCCGGTCGCGGTCCATCGTCGCGGGCAGCCGGTCAATATACCGCTTCGGCGCCATCATCGGGTAGTGCGGCGCTCCGAAGGCGAGGTACAAGAAGTACGGCGACCGCTGCTTCTGTATGAAGGCCTTCGCCTCACGCGCCAGCAGCTCGGTTTGATAGGCCGGCTCCTCCCAGACCTCTTCGTCATTCCTCCACAGGTCGTGGAAGAGCGGCTGACCTCCGAGCGTGTAGTAACGATGCGAGTAGTAGTCGGTCCAGCCTGAGTAGAAGCCGAAGAACTCGTCGAACCCTTGCGCGCGCGGCTTGCTAGCCGGGGCGCTGCCAAGATGCCACTTACCGACTGCGGCGGTACGATAGCCACGCTTCTTCAACTCGGTCGCGATGGTCGTCTCACCCTTTCGGAGGCCGGGGACGTCGAAGTCGGGCCTGGAGAACAGGATCTCCGGGATACCGGCATGTTGCGGATACTTGCCCGTCAGCACCGACGCCCGCGACGGCGAACAGACCGGCGAGTTGGCATGCCAGTTGGCAAACCGAACGCCATCGGCGGCCAGCTTGTCCAGGTTTGGAGTCCTAATGTCCTTGGCGCCGAAGCAACTAACATCACCGATGCCGAGGTCATCGGCGAGGATAACAATAATGTTCGGCTGAGCGGACGACTGCCCCAGCGCCGGGGCTGCGGCCATCATGCCCAGGAAGTCACGTCGATTCATCTGCCGTCAGCATATCGCGTGCTAGCATGAGAAATCAGCTGTCATGATTCGCGCCTATCGCGGCATCGTGCCCAAGATTGCCGCTTCCTGTTACATCGATACCAGCGCTCAAGTGATCGGCGACGTAGTTGTCGGCGAACGTTCGAGTGTGTGGTGCAACGTCACGATCCGGGCCGACGTGAACTATGTCCGCATTGGTGAGGAGACCAGTATCCAGGACAACTCCGTCATCCATGTCGAGCACTCCGACCCTGATGCGGCCGGCTTTCCGACTGTCATCGGCGATCGCGTGACCGTTGGCCATTCGGTCACGCTGCATGGCTGCACGATCGAAGATGAGTCGCTCATCGGTATCGGCGCCATTGTGTTGAACGGCGCGCGTGTCGGCAAAGGCTCGGTCATTGCCGCCGGGGCATTGATCCCCGAAGGGATGCAGATTCCTCCCGGAAGCCTCGTGATGGGCGTGCCGGGGAAGGTCAAGCGCGAAGTGACACCCCA
>DASQLD010000298.1:0-4656 GCA_035630195.1 Bryobacteraceae bacterium | reverse complement strand
TCCTATTAGGGCTTCCATTTCCGACCGTTCGATGCCATAGACCTCCTCTTGAATACGATGCTCGAAGTACACCGTGAATCCTTCATTGAGCCAGAAATCGCGCCAAGTGGCATTCGTCACCAAGTTGCCCGACCAGGAATGCGCTAGTTCGTGAGCGATCAGTCCGACGAGACTTTTATCGCCGGCGATGATCGTAGGCGTAGCGAAGGTCAGTCGCGGATTCTCCATTCCTCCGAAGGGAAAGCTCGGCGGCAGAATAAGGATGTCGTACTGATCCCAGCGGTACAGTCCGTAAAGGCGCTCCGCAGCCTGCACCATTTTCTCGGTGTCTGAGAATTCGGCTGTCGCCTTGTTGATCATGGAAGGCTCAGTCCACACACCGGTTCGCTTGCTGATCGGCCGGAACTCCAGATCTCCGACTGCCAGGGCGATCAGGTAGGAGGGGACCGGCTGGGGCATGTCGAACGTATATTCGGTCCCGACGGTTTGGTGTGGATCGTTACGCGCGCTCATTACCGCGCGTAACCCTTTGGGTACGCGTATCTTGGCCGAGTAGGTTACCCGTACAGCGGGTGTGTCCTGAGTAGGGATCCAGCTTCGCGCGTGAATCGCCTGCGATTGGGTATACAGGAACGGATGCCTCTTGCCGGCGGTTT
The DNA here is from genome assembly GCA_035630195.1 of Bryobacteraceae bacterium. Classification (GTDB taxonomy): domain Bacteria; phylum Acidobacteriota; class Terriglobia; order Bryobacterales; family Bryobacteraceae; genus DASQDN01. The sequence goes on along the minus strand of DASQLD010000298.1, from coordinate 4,000 downwards.
GTTGGGACGTTAACCACTGGAGAGCTGAAGCTGTCGGGTTCGTTTGGTAAAAAATGCGGACGTGCGTGGAATTCTGTGGGAGCTGGACGGTGAGGAGCGCGCCCAGGATTTTGTCGGAGGGACCAATCTCAAATGTTGTCGTAGACCATGTATTGCCATCAGCCGATACCTCCGCCCGCGAGACCTTGAGATCTCGCGAATCGAGACGCAATGGCTTATCGCGTTGATCCCTATCGATTACCAACATTGCCGACCCCTTCAAGATTTTTTCTGAGAAGAGTACGTCCAAATCGAGAGCGATGTGACGCACGCGAGCTTCCTCAGGCTTGGCGTAGGAATGATGGTCTTGCTGGTCGCTGAACTTTTCGGTTGAAGTTTGCACAGGTGAATGGGCCTTGTTGCAGGCGCTTAAGAGAAGTCCCGCGGCAACGACTGCACATTGGATGCGCACTCCCCTATCTTGCCACCGCGCGTAGCAAGAACGGGTAAGGATTGATCGGCTTCCCTTCCCACCAGCGTTTTTCAGGGCCGAGCTCAAAGATCGCGAAGTGGAGATGGGGCGTGTTGGGATCGGCGTTGCCAGTGGTTCCGACATATCCAATCGCGTCGCCCTTTTTTACAAGCAGGCCGTCCTTCAAACCTTCTGCGTAGCGATCGAGATGTGCATAGTAGTAGGCATACTTCTGTGTAGGATCGAATTGGTAGACCGTCAACCCTCCGGGCTTACTATCGAAGATCTTCGCGATGATTCCTGTGTCGACCGCTACGACGGGAGTACCTCGCGGAGCTAGGATGTCGGCGGCTTCGTGCCGGCGCTCGCCTCCCCCACGAGAATCGGCGAACGTATCTTGGATCGCCGAGGCCTTTAGACCGACGATTGGAGAACCGAGCACGCGTTCAGAGAGCGGAGCGGCATCTCCCGGAACCTGCCCCACTTCGGCATGAGGCAGATTCGGGCTCGAGAGATCCGTTTGCGGCGTAACGGAAGGAGGAGAAGGTAACGCCGGTATCTCCGCTCTTGCGCGTGTTTGGTTGCCCGCCTGCGGGGCCGGCTCCGGAAGAGGCGCGGAGATTACCGGGGCAGCCGCTTTGATCGGGGCAGACGAGCGACCAAAATAGAATCCAATACCGCCGATGACAGCAGCTAGGATGAGTGCAAAAAGGGCGCGTACCATGACTATTGCGTCAATTCCGCTTTCATTCCGGGACTAACCATCGCGGAAAGTTCCTTAGCATCCCAGTTGGTTAAACGGACACAACCGTGCGACTGGGTATGGCCCACCTTCTCGGGTTCAGGTGTCCCATGTATCCCGTAGTGGTCCTTTGTCAGGTCGATCCAAACCGATCCGACGGGATTATTCGGGCCTGGCTGGATTTTAGCCTTGGTGTGCGCAGGGTTTGCGTCCCAGAAAAGTGTAGGGTTGTAGTTAAAAACCGGGTTCTTCCCAACACCGTTGATCTTCCATTCGCCGATGGGCAGCGGATCGTGCTCAGAACCCGAAGAGGCAGGGTAGTGTGCGAGAATTTTCCCATCCGCGTCGAGTGCGCGTACATAGCCTGCCTTGCTGACGACCAGCTTTGCTGCTTTTACTGGCACAGCGCCGGCGGTCAAAACGTTCGGAACTTGTATCTCCTCTCCGGCGCCGAATTGGGCCGATGGATTGATCCGCCGTAATAGAGCGGGGCTTGTGTGAAACTGCTCTCCTAAAGCTTCTTCCAGGGATTGATAGCCTAAGGACGCAAGTTTCGATTGCTCGACCAAGTCCTTGGGGACTGTCACGAACGGTCCGGCCGCGTCAGCATCTGAAATGCGATACGGCACAACAACAGGTGTCGTATCCGAGTTCAGTGCCTGCCATGTCGCCTCGTCGAGATCTCCAGAGATCGGCAATCCTCGAGATTCCTGAAAAGCCGCGACAGCTCGTTTGAAGTTAGCCCCAGGCCGGCCGTCGATCTCTCCGGGAGAGAAGTTTGCGCGGTCGAGAAGAATCTGAGCTCGAAGAACCCCGACAGACGGATTGCGCACGGCTCCTGCGGGGTCGTTAACGGCGGCGGCATCGAAGACCGGTTCCACGGTTCGCGCGCGAGCATTCCGCTTTTTTTGCTCTGCGTCACTTACTCCCGCAGAGACTACAGTCAAAACAAAAAGAAGGTGCCAACGCTTTCTCATCCACATCTCCACAGGATTAGAAACTGTGATGACGAAAACGTTTCGAGCTCAGGATTTACTTGTGTTGTAATTCCCAGTCGTAGGAGATCTCCGGCTGGTTATAGACGATTCGGCCTTCGTCTTTGGGGTTATAAAACTGATTGGTAACGTAAACGAGCATCGCGGGATCGATCCCAATCACTTTGTATCCATGACCAACGCCTGGGGGTATCAAGATCTGCCATGGTCGAAGCTTTCCGACGTATAGCGTGTTCTTTCGACCGAAGGTCGGGGAGTCCTTTCTCAGATCGACGAGGGCAACTTGAAACATCCCCATTGCAGCAACCCAAAAGTCGGTCTGGTCCAGATGGTAGTGAAATGCTTTGATGGTTCCTGGATAACTGAGTGCGGCAGACACTTGAGTTGTAGCGGGATTGAATCCGACGGGAAGTCCGTGGCCGGTGCGCATGATCTCGAGAAAATACCCGCGGTCATCCGGCCATAACGGATAGGGCGAGACTTTCACGCCCTCAATCAGCTTGGGAGAATCCGAGGACAGAATGACGTCTCCAATACCCTTCTCACATTGAGGAATTGCCAAGGTCGAGTCGGATGCAAAACTAGCCGTCATCCCACGATTCCCGCAGCTTGAGTTGATGTTTCTTCCGGCCTGGTCCGTTCACTGCCGGACACCAGGTTGGCTGCTCTAAGGAGTGAATCGAATGTTCCAGCATCGGTCCACCAACCGTCCAGAACGCTGTAGGATAGTGTTCCCTCACGAATGTATGCGTTGTTGACGTCAGTGATCTCGAGTTCACCGCGCCCCGACGGTTTGAGCGTCTTGATCTTGTCGAATACCGAAGCATCATACATGTAGATACCGGTGACGGCGAAGTGCGACTTCGGTTTCGATGGTTTTTCTTCGATACCCACTATGCGGTCACCATTTAGCTCGGCCACCCCGAAGCGTTCCGCATCCGGAACTTCCTTCAAAAGGATCCTGGCGCCGGAGGACTGCTGCAGAAATGCGTCCACCGCGCTTTTGACGCTCTTCTCAAGCAAGTTATCGCCGAGAACCACCGCAATACTGTCGCCATGGGCGAAGTGCTCGGCCAATCCAAGCGCTTCGGCGATCCCGCCCTCGCCTTCCTGATAGGTGTAATTCAGATGGGCGCCAAATTGTTTCCCGTTGCCCAGGAGCCGAAGGAAATCACCCGAATTTCGGCCGCCCGTGACCACCAGGATGTCGTGGATTCCTGAGTCGACAAGCGTTTGAATAGGGTAATAAATCATCGGCTTGTCATAGATCGGCAACAGGTGCTTGTTGGTGATCTTGGTCAGCGGAAATAAGCGGGAACCGGTGCCACCGGCTAGGACAACGCCTTTCATCAATTAGCTCCAGACTGAACAGGAAATAGAATTCTCGAAGTGCGCATTGGCTCGTTCGATTTTGACTCCCTATTTTAGCAGGCGCCAGCCTCAGGCTGATTGATGCTTGAGCCGGCTTAGAGTCAGCAATCGCCAGCAAATGTATCCGGCAACTGGAAAGATGGCTGCCAACTGAAATGAGGAGTCGTAGTGGCCTCTGTCGAATAGACGACCGAAGATGGGCATCACAACGGCCACCGCGGCAGACCACGAACCCGCGCCTACTCCTGCGATGAGGCCGGATTGTGAGCGAGCAAACACCGTTGTCGCATAGGCAATAGAGAGGATGATGAAGCCGGCGCCGGCAAACATCGCAAAAAATAGGCCGGCCATCACCAACGAAACCGGGACTGCTTTGGGTGTAAACATCAGCGGAAGACTGAGCACTGTGAGAGCGAGAAACGGCCTCGCAAATTGACCGTG
>DASQLD010000297.1:0-10756 GCA_035630195.1 Bryobacteraceae bacterium | reverse complement strand
CTGGACATTTTGTAAAGGCCAGCTTCCGTGATTGTTCTCGAGGTCGCCGCTTCCATCCTGCAGCCAGACACGGATGTTCCGGTTAGGTTCCTTCCGGATCTTAAAGGGGTAGACGTTGCCCCCATCGATCTTGCCCGGATGCCACTGGATGCTGGTGAAGCTGCCGATTCGCGACAGAACACGGCTGAACTCGTCCGGCATCTGCCATGCCGCGTTGAACGCGCAAATTCCTCCCGAGGAATCGCCCGCCAACGCGCGGCTGTAACCATCCTTGCGGATGTTGTATTTTTCAGCGACCAGCGGAAGAATTTCCTCGCGAATGAAGCGTGGGTAAGTGTCATCGACGGTGTCGTACTGGATAGATCGCATTCTGCGGCCATCCGTCATTCCGGGGGATATCAGGACCTGGATAATAACCGGGATCTTGCGTTCGTGTGTAAGGTTCTCAAAAACGACCTGAGCCCTCGACGGAAGCTCACGGTTCACGAGCACCTCGCCATCCTGCCAAACCATGACGGCAGCCGGCTTGGACGTATCGTATTGAGCAGGGGCCCAGATCCATAGGTCGCTTTTCATGCCGGGATAAATCTTGCTGGTGTGTACTATCTTCTCCGACAGTTTGCCCTTGGGCACACCCGGCTTATCGTAGCTGTAAGGCCCAAAAGCCGGCACGTCCGTCCGGCCTCCGAAAGGTTTACCATCGATGACATAAGAGAAATTGTGGGTGCGCGATGTCGGCAGAGCCGCAGTGTGAACCCACAAATTCGTCCCCGTCTTTGTCATGGCAACGGGCGAGTCTTCATTGATGACGATCTTTGGCGGCGCGGCAGAGTCGAGCGCGAAGATGAAGTTCCCGCCTTCCGCGATGACGGCTTGACCCTTTTTAAAAGACTCTTCACCGGCGGCTGCTACGACGAGTGCTCCAAGCTGTGGGGACTTTGCGTCGAGCGCCTTCCGAACGTCCTGATAGGTCGGCTGATCCGCCGCCATAGCAAAGGCGCCAATCAGAACAATTGCATAGAGTTTCATGCCTTCCATTTCCAGAAATAGAACAGCATTGATGATTTGCCGGTATTCACGATTCCATGCAGCTTATTCGCGGCGCAATACATCATCGTCCCGGGGCCGACCTGGGTTAATTTGCCGTCAACTTTCATCTCGCCCGTCCCCTCGGTAATCAGCATGAATTCTTCCTCGGGGTGTTTATGAGGAGGATGCGGAGTCGCGCCCGGGTTCAGCTTCAAGCTGCCCGCGGTCATGGCTTTGAGTTGATCTGTCGGACCGTCGTAGTAAATGCGAAGGTCTCCAAACGGCTCCTTCGTGAGTTTCGCTCCTTTCTCGTCCATCGTGCCGTCCGGAAGCTTGGAAGCGGCCGCGCCGGGCATCGAGAGAGCCATCGCGCTAAGAAGCAAGCGTCTGCGTTTCATTTTCAGTTCTCCAGTTTCGAGAGTACTTTCAGTAGAACGTTTCCGATCACCTGGAAGCTCTGCGGAGATAGCTTATCAACTGTGTCCTGCTCCGTGTGCCACCAGGAATTTTGTGGTCCATATTCGAAATCGATTAAATCGAGCGCAGGAGCGCCCGCCCGAAGAAACGGAATATGGTCATCTTCAATCGCGCCATCGAGCGTCGAAAAATGGCGCGAATATCCCAAGCCCGCCGCCGTATCCCAAACAAGCTTTCGCAACCAGGGAGTCGAATTCCACTCGTGTACCACAGCCAGATCGACATCGCCGATCATGTCTAAATTAATCACAGCTTTGACCCGGCCCAGGGTTCCATCTTCCTTCCAACGTGCGGACAGATGCCGACTTCCGTACAGGCTATCGTTCGGAGCCCAGTTCTCCATTGCTTCTTCGCCATCGAGCCATACAAGCAGAATGTCGTTTTTGGCGGGCTTATTGCACAACACCCGGGCCATCTCAAGCAGGAAGCCGGTCGACGACCCGGCATCATTTGCGCCGACAAAAACACGATTCGTCATGAGTTTTGTGTCGTAGTGGCCTGTCAAAACAACTATCTGCTTGGACTGTCCCGGTATTTTCGCGATGATATTGTTCATCGGTTTAGCGCCGATGGGGGTCTGCGCTGTAAACGTATCTTGTTCGACCGGGCAACCGAACGTCTTTAACTTCAACAAAATATACGCCTGTAGTTTTTTGTGTGCGGCGGAGTCGACGGGCCGCGGACCGAAAGCCACTGCTTGGCGCGTAAACTCGAGGGCCGAAGCGCCGGAAAAGCGCGGGCTGCGGGTGGTCGGCTCGGCCGATGCCGTCAGCGACGCCAGTATCAGAACGATGGCTTTTTTGCAGTGCATACGTGACCGAGCGTGAAATTCCGCTTCTTGTCGAGTGTATCGAGCAATGGCAGCACAAGCGCAACAGGCCCAAACGTGATGGCGGGCAGGATCGCAAACACGCCCGGGAAAAACTGCGCGGAGTTCAGCAATCGTCGAGAGAGCAGTCGAAAAAATCCTCCCACTGCCTCGATCCTCACGTCAGCAAATCCGGCTCGTCTTGTCAGATGCTCCAGTCCATAGCGCGTGTAGCGAAAGTAGTCATGTGGCTCTTGATGCTCCTCCCATTCAAGAGGAGTGATCAGCAGGAGGCGCCCACCGGGTTTCAGGCAGCGGAACAGTTCGTCAATGACACGCGCCGGGTCTGTCACATGCTCCAGCGTCACAACGTTCAGAGCCGCATCGAAGCTGCCATTCGAAAAAGGAAGAGAGAGCAAATCGGCGACCGCGTCGAGGCGTCCATAGGACCATCTTCGGTCTCCAATAGCCAGATCCACTGCCGTGTATCGGAAGGACGAGAAATAATCCGCATACTGACACTCCCCCGCCCCGGCGTCCAGGACCCTTGCGTTCTTGCCCAAACCTGACGCGAATCGTTTGACCTCGTCCTCGATGCGCGCCTCAAAATGTAGGATGTGGCGTTGCAACACATCGGGCAGGCGGTCGAGTGGAGGATTGACCTTCATGCCGGCTTGACGGCTTCGATCATGACAGTGGATCCGGATCGACAGGCAGCCTCGAGCATCGTAAACGGAAGGGCAGCCACAATCAGTCCGAAGTATGAGAGATTCTTGAACATCCGCATGCGCTCCGACTCGATGACGCCGCGAACCCGACGAGCCATGGGATCGAGGGAGGGAGCTAGACTGCTCGCGAATCCCGCCGGATTGTCGCGAAGTGAAAAATGCTTGGTTCTCTTAACGTTAAAGCCACTCTGTTCGAGTAGTGTTTGAAGGTCACCAACCCGAAAATTAATCAGGTGCCGAGGCACGTCCAAACCGTTCCAGTGATCGCCAAACAGAAGGAACTGCCAGGACGAAACATTGGGTACCTGAACGATCAGCCGACCACCCGGGCGAAGCAGATGGAACGCAGTGTGAATGTAGGAACCGGGGTCGTACAAGTGTTCAAGAACGTGAAACATCGTAATTACCGAAAAGAACTGTCGCTTAAATGGCGGATCGGAAAAAATACCAGCGACCACCGGAACACGGTTCTGCTCCCACGCTACACTTGCTGCCCGTCGCGAATAGTCCAACCCGAATACGCGGTAGCCCTTATCTGCGAGAAGGCGTCCGAATAACGCCCCGCCACATCCAACATCTAAGATTGGACCGTCGGCCGGCGCACATTCTCTGGTGACGAAATTCACATGATCGCGCAAAACGAAGCGACGGTATTCTTCTTCCAGCCGGCTTACCGAACTATCCGCAGGTGTGAACCAATACGATTCCGGATAGTAGCGTTGAAGTTCACCGACGCTAGGCCATGGATACAAACGCAAAAGCCGGCAGCCGGAACACTCGACTATCGAAAACCGCTTTTCCGTTGTTTGGTACAGGCGGTCGGCGCCACAGAAAAGAGGCCGTGATTGTCGGCTACCGCAAGCCGGACAACACTCGCCTGTAGGAGCATGAATCAAATCGCCTGCTCCGATAACTCTTTCAGGCTGATACGGTAACGCAATAATAGTTCACGAACTTGTTGGGGTGTCAGCTTACGAATTTGTCGGGTGGCGCGGCGCTTGCGAAGCGTTTCGGGAATCATCGCTATTCCTTGCATTGTTCCCTTTAGGAGCGCGATTGTGAGTCGAGCCCTGCCAGCCGACCCTTCGAAACGCGCCACCTCGCCCTTCCCCCGTAGCCCTGCCCACGCTCCTGCTATCAATCGAGCCATCCAGTAAACTCCATTGAACGAGAGCAAACTGAAAGGAAAATGCCTGACCGCCAGCAAGATGCGATTTCGCTCGATCAACTCCAGGCGACGGCTTGAAAGCAATCCTAGTGTCGATCCGCGCCGGTGCAGAACGACGGAATCGGGAACGTAGACACATTTCCAGCCGGCGATTCTGGCCCTTAATCCAAGTTCGGCGTCGTCCCCATAGGCAAACAGATCCTCATCGAAAGCGCCAATCTCATTGAGCATCGAGGCACGATACATCGCAGCGCAACCATCCGGCCACAGGACGTCCTCGACCCGGTCGAACTGCCCTCTGTCGATCTGACCCGACCCGCGCCCCCGATTTTGTCCGTCGAGATAGATCAGGTGCCCCGCTTTATCAATCTTGTGCGGATCTTCATAAACGAGAATCTTGCATGCTACCATCCCGTAGTCTGAGCGTTGCTCGATTGCGCGGAACATCGCTCCAAGCCAGTCAGGACGGGCCTCCGCATCATTGTTCAACAAGGCGATCCAAGAGCCGCGAGCTTCGGCAATTCCCTGATTATTGGCGCCGCAGAATCCGCGATTCTCAGAATTTTTAATTACGCGTAGCGGGAATGGAAAAAGAGGTTCAGCTTCCGCGAGCATCGGAATTGAACCGTCGGTAGACCCGTTATCCACGACGATTACTTCGAAGGCGGGAGCCTGTTTCTGCACTGCGAGCGAGGTAAGGCAGCACCTTAGAAGGTCTTGTCGGTTCCAATTAACGACGATTACAGAAATCAAAGGGATTGGGTCAGGCGCCAACTGTTGTATTATACTTTTGTTACTAGGACTTTCGCGAAACATGTCGTCCGCCGGGGAACTTCTTCAGAGCGAGCGTGTAAAACGAGGTCGGACCTTATCCGATCTTGCAAGTGAAACTTGCATTAGCAAGCGCTATCTCGCTGCGATCGAAGAAGATGACACCAAGACGCTGCCGGGTCACTTTTTTCATCGGAACTTCATCCGGCAGTATGCCTCAGCGCTTGGGCTGGACGATTCCGACACGAAACGAATACTTTCCCTCATCACGCCGGTCCCCGAAATCGATCCGATTCCCGCTCTTAACCTGCCAAAATACATTGCCGAGGTCGAGCAGCAATCAAAGCCGCTGGCTCGAATCCCTACTCGAGTAGCGGCTACGCTTCTGTTTTTGGTTTTGATTGGCTGTTCGGGACTTTACGCCATTTGGAGCAAATCGCAGGAGAACCTAGATATTGTTGTCGAGCCATCTGTGGCCCAAGCTGCGGGTCCGACTGCGGCTGTTACGCAACCTGTGATTCCCCAAACCAGTCCCGCAACAGAATCGGCCGCTTCCCCAAGCCCACCTGAAACTGGCCGGATCAGAGTCGACCTCTCCGCCACCGAGAAGACATGGGTTTCGGTCTCTTCGGCTGGCCGGACCGTCTTCGCCGGTGTTCTCGACCGAAGCCAGACGAAAAATTTCGCGCTCGATGAGGATGCGACGCTCTTAACCGGAAATGCTGCCGGTTTGGACGTGCGTATGAACGGCCGTCCATTGGGCCCACTCGGGCCGCGTGGCCAGACTCGAGAAGTACTGTTTACGCAGGATCAATACAAGATTTTGTCACCACGAAAGATGTAGCATTTTACGGTGATATAAAACCCCAAGACTTTAGTTTTTCATTCATACTAGAGGTTTTGCGGGTTGGCTCCGCCCTATACCGCTACAATGGGGAGGCTTGATTGTTCGAAGAACAAACCCGACCAGCTAATGTTCTGCTCGTCGAAGACAATCCCGGAGATGTGAGGCTTATGCGCGAAGCTCTCCGGAACGGTCGTTGCGGCAAGAACATGGACGCCGTCGAGAATGGGGAGGAAGCGCTTGCCTACCTTCGACGAGTGCCTCCGTATTCAGAGGTTCCAAAACCCGATCTTATTTTTCTCGATCTCAATCTTCCCAAGAAGGATGGCCGCGAAGTACTGCTGGAAATCAAACAGGACGATGCGCTTCGACGAATTCCAGTTGTCGTTCTCACGACGTCGGAGGCCGAGCGCGATATCTTGCGCGCTTACGACCTTCACGCGAATTGTTACGTAAAGAAGCCTACTGAGCTCGACGAATACATGGAAGTGATCCGAGCCTGCGAAAATTTCTGGCTCCATATAGTGCGCCTGCCGAGGTAGTTAGTTTGCAGATTGGGTCGGCGGCGTTTCGGGTTGCGGTCACCCTAGCCCTCCCTGCTTTGGCTCTGCTCGCTTGCCATTTACTCCGCCCGTGGCTAGACCCGACTTACGATCCCCTCTTCATTGCTGCCTCCGCCATCACAGCGTGGCTTTGCGGCATCCCGTACGCATTCGCTTGCGTTTTGCTCTCGGCTCTTGCGCTCGACTATTTCTTTCTAGCGCCCTACAACAGCTTTGAGCTTCTTGATGCCGGCGCTCAGACGAAATTTTTCCTTTTTCTTGGATCGAATTCAATCATCATCCTTCTGATTCACTACGCTCGAAGCGCGCGCGAAGCGCAAACCGCTTCCGAAATGCGTTATCGGAGTCTGGCTGAGTTGATTCCGTTCGGCGGATGGGTCGCCGACAGTAGCGGTAACATGACCCGGATCAGCGCGTCATTCCTGAACACTTTCAACATCACAATGGAGGAATGCCGCGGGCTCGGTTGGACCCGCCTTCTCGATGAAGCCGATCGCAAACAAGTGTTAGCAGACTGGAAGGAGTGCGTCCGCTCCGGATATTTCTGGGACTACGAATATCGTTTGCGAAATGCCGCAGGTGAACAATTCGTCGTATTGAGTCGTGGCATCCCGGTTCCTGCCGTTCGAGGCAAGCATCGGACATGGGTCGGTATTCACCTCGACATCACGGAGCGCGAACGTAGCACGGAGCAGCGTGTTCAGCAGGCGCGTGATCTTGAACGCTTTAACGCAGAATTGGAACAATTCGCGTATGTCTCGGCGCACGATCTGCAGGAACCACTGCGCATGATCGCAAGCTATCTGCAGCTTCTGTCCCGGCGCTACCAGGGCAAATTAGACGCCGAAGCGGATACTTTCATTCAATATGCCGTGGAAGGCGCCGAACGCCTAAAGTCCTTACTTCAAGATCTTCTACAGCTTCAGCAGGTTGGCAAGGCAAATCGGGTCAAAGTAAAAGCGCCCCTCACCGATGCCGCCATTGCGGCCGAAAACAACCTTTCCGTCAGGATCGCCGCTACAGGAGCTCGCATCTCGATCGAGGAACTTCCAACGGTCGAGTATGACCTGGATGCGTTCGTTAAAGTTTTCGAACACCTCTTCGAAAATGCTCTGAAGTATCACCGCGAAGGTATGACACCCGAAATCCACGTTTCCGCGGCAGCGCAGAACAAGCAGATATGGGAAGTACGTGTCAGAGACAACGGGATCGGTATCCCCGCCGAGTATCAGGAAAGAATCTTTCAGATTTTCCAACGGCTTCACCCTCGTAGCGAATATCCCGGTACAGGAATCGGACTGGCAATCTGTAAGAAAGTTGTAGAAGTCCACGGCGGTCATCTGTCCGTTCAATCGACACCCGGCGAGGGATCTGTATTTTATTTCGCAATTCCTGCGATTCGTGGGCCCGGAGCGTAAACTTCAGTGTTGCGCCTTTTCCAAGCTCGGATTCGATCCATAGACGCCCACCGTGGCTTTCGATGATCTTCCGGCAGATCGCCAAGCCGATTCCCGTTCCCGGAATTTCTTTGCCGTGGAGACGCTTGAAGACCCCGAAAATCCGTTCGTGGTGCTCGGGGGCGACGCCGATACCATTGTCCTGTACGGAGAATTCGTAGAAATCCCCTTCCCGAACCGCTGAGACATGGATCACCGGCGCTTCTGCGCTTCGATACTTGATGGCGTTCCCCAGCAAATTTTGGAATACCTGCAAGAGTTGCATCTGGTCGGCTTCCACTACGGGGAGCGAACCGTACGTAATCTTGGCGCCCGCGTCCTTTGCCTGTCGATCGATATTCATCAGCGCCCACTGAAGAATATTGGGGGTCGAAGTCGGCTCGGCCGTCGTCCGATCAGAACGTCCGGCCTGCGAGTACGCCAGCAGATCTTTCAGCAACTGCGTCATTCGGCCGGCAGCATCCATCAGGAAATGAATGAACTCATCGGCATCGGGGTCCAATTTGCCGCTATAGCGCCTGCTCAGGAGTTCAGCGTAGGAACGAATTGTTCGTAAAGGCTCTTGCAGATCGTGTGAAACGGTGTATGCGAATTTCTGCAACTCCTCATTCGATTGTTCTAGTTGCTGTTCCAGTTTGCGACGCTCTGTCGCATCGCGCGTTACCTTCGCAAAACCAATGATCTTTCCGCGATGATTCCTAACTGATGTGGTGACGCCTTCCGCCCAGAAGCGCTCGCCCTTGTTGTTTATGAGCCAGCGTGTGTCATCGGCGAATTTCTCCTCCGCAGCTGTGCGCAACTCCGCCTCCGGCACTTTCTGCGCCCGATCCTCTTCTGTGTAGAACACCGAGTAGTGCTTGCCAGTGATCTCGTGGGCTTCGTAACCGTAAACTTCTATTCCGCCGGCATTCCAGGACATTATGACGCCATCGGGGTCCATCATGAACATCGAATAGTGCCGCACCGACTGCACCAGTGCATGATCGTATTTCCCTTCCAGGCGGTATAGTACGAGGCGGACAGCGTTTTCGAGTTCCTCGCCTCGCAGTGGCTCGCAAACAATCGCTTCAACGCTTGAAGTCAGGTGATGGGTGACTCCCAAACCCTCTCTCGCCAGCAAAATGACAGGCAAGCTGGCGCCGCGTTCCACCCCAAGACTGGCATCCACGATTGCAACTGCAGCGCCAGTCGGCCCGAGTGCGGTGAAGCTGTTTACCGGATCAGCAACATCAAATCCGGCGCTGCGCAATCTCTGTGCTAGCTTTTCTCCTTCATCGAGGTCAGCGTGCGCTATCGCGATATCCGAAATGTTCATGGCTGAAGTCTTTGGAGGTAGTGTGGCGCCGTTCCGTTACACACTCGCCGAAAGGAAGCATCTTCAAGCGGCATTACAGCAGCATGAAGAGGCTCCTCAGTCCTTTCCTTTGCGTTATTTCTTGCATCGGGACTCCTGGTTCTGACGACCTAGGAGCCTGAACTATTACCTGCGAGGACTGGCGCTTCGCGATTCGGCCGGATGCTCCGCTGCGCTTCCGCATTTCGAACTCGTTGTACGCCTTGCACCGAAGTATTGGGCCGCTTGGCGGCAGCTTGTCCAATGCCGGGCGCTTACGGGCTCCCAAGCCGGCAAAATCGCGGCGCTCGAAAGAGCGAGTGCGGCTAATCCGACAAACTCGGAAGCGCTCGCAGAACTGGGTCTTGCTCGACACCTGGCCGGAGATACGGCGGGAGCGCTTAGCGTTGTGGAAGACCTGGCGCAGATCGACAAGGCGGCCGCGGAGGCGCTTCAAACTAAGATCTGGCTCATCAAAATCAACTAACTACTCGAACTGCTGCTTGAAGCGTACCCATTGCTGCTCGAGGTCTTCCATTCTCTGGCGGAGACTCGCGACTTCGCCCTCGAGTTCTGTCACTCGATCTGTCTGGTCGCTTCGTGGGCGGCTGCTTGCAGCCGAAGCGCCTTCGGTCGCTTGTGGTGTGCCCGAAAGCAGAGCCCAGCGAGGTTCTTTGAGACCCGGCTGTCTCGGAAGCAAAGTCACATAGCTTTGCTCCGGACGCGCCGCTAATGTCTGAAGGCATCGCTCGACTTCGTCGGTGTCTCCGAACCGGTGCATCCTGCCTGCGCGATCACGCAATTCGCCCGCTGTTTGCGGTCCTCGTAGCAGCAGCTCACACAGCAAAGCCATTTCGCGCCGTCCCAGATTGAGGCGCTCCTGCAGGCGGTGACCGTATTTCGGAACACGGTTTCCGCCGCCCGTAAGCGTGGAAACAAGCTGTTTGGCCCTTAAGCGCTCAAGGCCTGTTGTCACATCATCATCATCGAAATTGACGAGCGGATCGCGATTTGAACGTTGATTGCAAGCGTTTACTAGGGCATTCAACGTTAGCGGATAGTATTCAGGAGTCGTGATCTCTTTCTCGATCAGACATCCGATAATTCGCGATTCGACGGCGTCGATCTCGATCATTGCCGCTTGCAGAACTGATCGAATGCAGCGGTCAAAACCTTGGCAATCTCTGGCGCTTGACGATTCTCGATTTGATGTCTCGGGAGCAGATAGACCGGCTTGCCGCCTTGGAACAGATAGACACAAGGAGACGACGGCGGCAATTGTCCAGCAATCTCGCGAACGCGTTCCGTCGCTTCCACATCACCGCCGGCGAAAACGGTCGCGACCTTATCGGGGCCAACCGGGTGCTGCAAGGCCATCGCGATGCCCGGCCGAGCCTTTCCGGCGGCGCAGCCACAAACGGAATTTACCACCATCATGACCACCGACTCGGAATTGGTCGTCAACAGGCGATCGACATCGGCCGGCGTGCGCGCTTCTTCCACTCCATGCTGCGTGAGGTCCTGACGCATGGCCGCGATAAGTTGTTCCGGATAAGGCAAGTTCAATAATCTCCTGAG
>DASQLD010000296.1:0-3865 GCA_035630195.1 Bryobacteraceae bacterium | reverse complement strand
TTGTCAGGCTTCGCGTTTTGACGCCGCTCTGGGTGAAGTTGTCCGGCAAGGTATACGGCGGCATGTTGGTTGCGCTGTAGACACAACCCGTGATGATGGGCTGATCGGGATCCCCATCGAGAAATTCAATCAGCACTTCATGACCCGGCCGCGGAATAAACACTGCGCCGTACTTTGGCCCTGCCCACTTCTGTACCACTCGAACCCAGGCTGATACGGGCTGAGGGCTTCCCCAGTGGTACTTTACACGCACTCGACCATACTTGTCCGGCCGATCGGTTACGATCGCGGTCTGTGGCCCCTGGACAACCGGCTTGTTATGTCGCCGGGCGGGCCGGTAGGTCGATCCCTGCTTGATACATGTCAGAGTTGTGTTGTATGTGAGAGGGGTCTCGAACTCGCCGAAAACATAGGGCGGATGCTGGGTTCCGCTATGCTCCGCGGAGGTGATGACGTAGTCACCACTGTTGTCATTGCCGACCACCGAGAAACGTTGGCCCGCGCTCAAGGGGCGAAGCATCCCCGCCGCCCGATAAAGAGGGTTCTCGGTTTCCACCTCTTCCATTCGAATTCTGTTTAGCTTATCCTTCTCCGGCGTAACTTTGCTTACGTTGCCTATTTTATTAAATTGATGTGTGAATTGCCCCGCGAAATCGGAAAGCCTATACGCAGTATTTCCGGCGACTGGCGCCTTGGTTTGTACACTCGCTTCGAATCTCGAAGCGTTTTCCTGGTGCCAGTCCCAAAGACGATAGGAACCTGTGCGGAGGTGGCTCGCCAGTCCCCAGTCACCAATCCAGTCTCCGGCTCCTCCTGGACCTACGTCAGGAGCATAGTTGTAAGAGGCCTGATTCGGGCACGCTTGAAAGGCTTGCGGATCGTCGCCGAGAACCATAGTGTGCTTTCCGTCCCCATGCTCGAAGAAGTAGAAGATCCCTTCATGCTCCATGATCCTGGAGATGAAATGAAAATCTGATTCACGATATTGGGTGCACATATCCCACGGAGTATATGTACCGGAGAGACGGATCGTCGGGCTAATGCCATATTCTGACAGGATTTGTTTGAGAATATCAGGCACAGTTTTGTTTTCGAAAAGCCTGAAATTCTGCGAAAGAGTAGCAAGCCAAACCTTAGGCACGATACTTAGCCGGAAGCCCTGAAATCTGTCGCTCTGTGTGCCGACCCGCAGTTCCCGAACTATGCCATTAAAGTAGCGCGCCGTAGTGTCGTCCGGATTGAGTCTGACATGGACGGTCACACTTTGACCAAGTAGCTTCGATGCATCAATCGATTTGCCGGCTTCCGTCAAGGCGTCGATCTCAATTTCAAATGTTTCCGACACATGTTCGGACACGGTGAAGGATTCGATCAATAAAACATCGGCGCCCAACGGCGTTGTCATCTTCAGGAATCGATTATCTTGCGTGAAACCGCTGGGCATCTTTGTAAGCCTCTCCGTGTGAGTCTATCATCGGCTCGTAAATCGCCGTCTCCAGTTCTCTATAGCAGGCTCGGAACTCTTCGCGCCAACGCACCTTTAAACGCGAACGAACGAGAAGAATAGTTCATTAATACCTCGCTGGGTCATGATAATTGACATCAAAACCAAAAAAGATAGGGAGCAAGTAGCGCTGGAATATCGAAGCGAGATATTCGCTCCCGAAATGAGGCTCGAGTATTTCCACGCCGGACGCAGTACGCCTCTTAGATATAGGCGCAAGGACATCCTCAGAAAAATCAAGATGTGCGAAGTTTTGTTGCAATCGTCACTTCAAAATCGCTTGCTCCCGAGTGGCGTCTCCGAAGTGATAGCGCCAGTAAAGAAGTCCGCGCGCTCAAAAGAGACGCCGTGAACGTCCTTGTCGAAGTTACTATTTACCTCGCGTCCTCCGAACGAAGTCCTATCCTTACGACGGCATGATCTTTTCGCGGACAGTATCGAATGCCAAACGACGCTTCTCCATGTACGCGATGTTGCCAAGATGGGAGGCCTGCGCGGAGCGATGGCCGATCAGAACGTCGCCGTTCGGTAGCTTGCGCCTTCGGACACACTCGATAAAGTTCGTGATGTGATCCACGTCTAGATCCGTCGTTGCAGGCACTGTGAGGCTCTGCGCATTCCTACCGACGGGCGTGTAGATGTACTTCTGGCGATCAATGTACAATCGGCCTTCGGTCCCACACATCTCGATCGCTGCGCCCGTAATACCGGGCGCCAGCGTGGCATCGAAGGTAGCGGTGAAGTCTGTGGGGTATTCAAGCAGAACATTGATAGTGTCGGGAGCGGTGCGACCGTCTTTGTAGTGGTACACTCCACCAGCGGCAGTGGCTGAGGTCGGAATCTCCTGTCCTGTAAACATGTGGACCACATCGATCCAATGTGTGAACAAGTCCGTTACCTGGCCGCCCCCGAAATCGAGGTAGGCGCGCCAGTTCCAATACTGCTGAGGATCATAATCACGCCATTGCAGGGGCCCAAGGTATCGAGCCCAATCGAGATTGCTGGGCTGCTGCTGGAGGTGAGCTGGAGCTCGCCTCAGGTGATAGCTATTGCCATGCCACCAAGTCCGCGCAAGAGTAATCTTGCCGAGTTTCTTCGTATCGAAATACTCGCGCTTGGCCTCCAAATAGTGTTTGCCCGAACGCTGCTGCATTCCAACCTGACAAATGCGCTCGTTGGTACGAGCCGCCTTCACAATTAGGGGGCCTTCCTCTAACGTGAGAGTCAATGGCTTTTCTACGTAAACGTCTTTGCCGGCGTTCAGAGCATCGATCGTCGTCTGTGCGTGCCAATGATCCGGCGTGGCGATCAGGACGATGTCGAGTTCTTTGGATTCGAGAAGCTTACGGTGATCCTTGAAGGTCTGAGCCGATGGAGCAAGCTGTTTCGCCTTGTCAATGCTATCGGCATAAATGTCGCAAACCGCGGTAACGTCGACCGCCGGATTCTTTTGAAATTTCGACATGTCGCCGCGTCCACGCTCGCCCGCGCCAATAAGCCCGAGCCGGAGTTTATCGTTGGCCCCAAGAATCCTGGAATACGAAAGCGCTGAGGCGGCAGCAGCGCCAAGGAACGCGCGGCGGCGAAGATCTGTTGTGGACATGACTAGGGGAATAGTATCAAGACTCGAGCTAGTCGCGCTCTGGCGGCGACGGAGATTTGTCAACCGGCGGCGCTTCTCCCGTTACATGCTCCGAATGAGCACTGCTAGGGTTCGATGGTTGTCTGCGTCTTTTGCGCACACTCTTGCCTGACGGAGCCATTACACCCGGAATCAGTTTGTCCTGCCAATCATAACGATCGAAGAGCAAACGGGCCGTAACGATCATTCCCAGCAGCGCCTTCAAGATGTCGAGAACGCGATACCAAACGGTGTATTGATAGAAACTCTCACGTTCCTGCATGGCAGCGCCAGCAGGGATGAAATCGACCGATCGTCCTAACGCGTTAAGGACCGGCGTTAAGTAGAAGTACATTGTCAGCGCCATCAAGAACATCGCGATCGAGCAGGAGAGAACGATGCGGCTACGATGCGCGGTTAGAAATGACGTCGCCAGCAACGCTCCACCCAAACCGAGTTGAACGATTTCCCAGGTTTCGAGGATGTGCCGGTTGTGCTGCACGGCCTGGAATCGCAGGATCTGGCGCATCACCTCAGTGCCCATATCGTCGAGTTCTTTGGCGAGCTGCGATGGCGGATTGCTAAAGAATCGGTCGACGTTCAGCAGCGCTTGAGATGGGACGAAGGCCATCAACAGACTGCCCAGCAGCCACGCACCGATCAAAAATGCGCCGAGCCGTCGCGTATGCATCTGTGAACAAACAGTTTATCGCAGCGAACGAAGACTAGCTCTTTGCCTG
>DASQLD010000295.1:0-7649 GCA_035630195.1 Bryobacteraceae bacterium | reverse complement strand
GTTCGCGGCGCGAGGACATGATCTCGCCGATGGTGGTTAGCTTTTTCATAGCGGTCTCATTAAATCCGGCCTAGAAGTTATACAGGAACTCCGACAAATTGAGGAGCGCCCATTGGACATTTTGGGCTCCCTCAACGCGGTTCTTTTCCATGGCCGTCAAGGCAAGGGCCATTTCGGCTGGTAGAGGAGGACGCGAAATGGTTGCTACGAACAACTCCTCGATTACTTTGTCGTTCTCTTTGTAGCTATCGAGCAGCCTTTGCACGCGGCTGTCCTTAGCGGCGAGTACGCGATCGTTCACTACGGGCGATCGCATCATTAAGATCGGTTGCAGAGGTGAAGGAGAGGGCGCCTTGGGCGGGGCTCCGCGGTTCGATTCGCCGAAGGCCTGCATGAAGCTCTTGAGCTCGCCTGTTGGACTGGGAACGCTGACCTGCATAGCCATTGTGAGTACTTTTGCGCCACCATCCGTCGTGCCATCTTCGCGCTTGGACTTCATTGGGAACCTGCCGGGCCGCTCAGTGGCGACGGCAATCGCATCGTGTAATTCTTCGGCGCTGAGCATGCGGGCATACTTGCGCGCGAAGTATCGAGTGTAGGTGTCGTTCCATTCGCCCGGATAACGGGAGGAGAGTTGGTATGCGCTGGAGTTACAGATCAGCTTGAAGAGGTTCTGCAGGCTGTGGTTGTTCTCGCGGAAATGCGCAGCGAGCTTGGTGAGCAGTTCGGGATGCGAAGGCTGTAGATCCCATCCTTCCGGCAGGTTGTTGGGATCCTGACGGGCAAGATCGAATTCATCGAAGGGATCGACGATACCGACACCCATGAGTTTGGCCCAGAACATATTGACGGTGGCGCGCGCAAACTGCGGATGCGAAGTGAGCATACGCGCGAGTTCTTCGCGAGGAAGCTTATCGGGCGCGGGGGTCTCGTCGGTCAGCAGGAACTTAGGAGTGTTGGGTCCGCCGTACCGCTTCATCCGAAGCATGCTGTCGGCTTTGGTGTCGTAGCCTTTGGCGTAGTCATCGACGATGAAGTGACCCATCACCGCGTTCGTTTTCTCAACGTGCGGGATGTAGCGCGTTTGCCCCCAGAAGGCCGCGTGCTGGAAGAAGTCCGAACGCTTGCGCGAGGTCAGGTAGACGTTGACTTTGTCGAGGCGACCTTTGCCGTCGTGACAGGAAATGCAGGAGAGATTGATGCCGAGGAACAGTTTCCCGAACAGGATGCTGAGTTCATCGTGCGTATCGAGTTGGTTGATCTTCGTGAGATCGTCGCCATTGTCTTCTTCGCCCGGTTTGCCTTCGACGTGCTCGCGCACGATGGGGTTGGCAGCGGCCACGACAAAATTGCTCTTGCCGGAAGCGGCGATCAGGCTGGCTGCCCACTCGTTATACGGGCGGTCTGAGGCGAGACTCTCTTTGAGGTTGTACTGGAAGAGAAAGTGGCCGCGCGCCATCTTTCCGTTTGCGCGCAGCATATCCATGAAGAAGTAGGACCACTTGTCCACGAACTCCGGGCTACCTACTAGCTTGTCGATGAGTTTGGCGCGTTTATCGGGCGACTTGTCCGCGAGGAACTCGCGCAGCTCGGCAGACGAAGGAATGCGGCCGGTAACGTCGAGCTTGACGCGGCGGATGAACTCCTCGTCGGTGGAAAGCGGCGCGTGCGGAACGCCATCGCGCTTCATCTTGCCGAACACTTCGGCATCGATGAAGTTCTTGTGCGGTACAGGAGCACTGTTGGCGGTCTTCGGCAGGCTGGTCGTGAGGCGTTGTGTCAGATTGCCGGCATCATTGGTTTTCTTACGAAACAGAGGCGCATGCGCCTCGGCCGGCATTTCCGACATATCGGGTCGAGGGGGGGTCTGCTTTTTCACCGATTCGGGCTTGGAGTCGGCGAAGCATAGAAGTGGCAGCAAGCAGAGAAACGCCAGCGGACGTAGTGGCATAAAACCTCCGGCTATCGATCTGATATCTCAGTCAAAGCGTAGTTGTCAAGCAGGATGTTCACGATCATCGCCGTGGTCCTAGGATGTGCGTTTGCCGGCCAGAGGCCCCTCATTCGATCTCCGTTCGCGACTCCGGTCCAGGTGGATCTTGTGGATTCGAGTGCGGGGAGGTGAAGGGCGCAGTCATGGTCCTCGAAATTCTGATATATCAAGGGTATACCAAAACAGAGGAGGAGAATTGTATGGCTCAATCGAGGCGGGAGGCGATCGGCACGGTGATGGGGGCAGCGGCGGTTTTGGCCGCACAGGCTCCGGGGACTACAAGGTACATTCGCTTTCGCAAGGGTTCGACTATAGCGTACGGCGTCGTCGACGGGACGACGGTCACGGAACTGCGCGGCGATCTGTTCTCGAAGGCAACGGAGACGAAGCACAAGCTCGCCGATGTGAAACTCCTGTATCCCTGCACGCCTCCGAAAGTAATTGCGGTGGGGTTGAACTACAAGAGTCACATCGGTAATCGAACGCCGCCATCGAGGCCGGAGATTTTCTATAAGCCGATTACATGTCTGCAACATCCCGAGGAGACGATTGTGATCCCGAAGGGAGCGAAGAACGTTCACTATGAAGGC
Source organism: Bryobacteraceae bacterium (assembly GCA_035630195.1). Lineage (GTDB taxonomy): Bacteria > Acidobacteriota > Terriglobia > Bryobacterales > Bryobacteraceae > DASQDN01. The sequence goes on along the minus strand of DASQLD010000295.1, from coordinate 5,066 downwards.
GAGCTGGTGCTGGTGATCGGCAAGCCGACGGCGCGGGTCAGCGCGGCCGAGGCGCGCGGGGCAATCTTTGGTGTGACCTGCGGCAACGATGTTAGCGAACGCGACTGGCAGAACGGATCGGATAAAGATCTGCAGTGGTGGCGCGCTAAGGGGGCGGACACGTTCGGTCCGATGGGGCCGGCGATTGTGACGGGGCTCGACTATGACAATCTGTTACTCACGACGCGGCTGAACGGGCAAGTTGTGCAGCAGCAGAATACGTCTGATTTGCTTTTTAAACCTACGGAGATCGTCAGCTTCGTGAGCAAGTATGTCGCGCTTGTGCCGGGGGATGTGATTTATACCGGGACACCGGGGGCGACAAAGAAGATGAGTCCGGGGGACGTAGTTGAGGTAGACATTCAATCGATCGGAGTGTTGCGGAATAAGGTAGGGTAGCCATCGCTGAGGGCGTATGTGCCTGGCTGGCTCCCAACAATGGGAATTAGGCATTCGCACTGTCTGTGATTCCGAGGATTGCCAGCCAGTACTAAGTTCCAAGGTAACGCCGTGAATGGTTCACCAAGTTCACGGAGTACTCGTAGTAAGAAACCCGACTAGGTCTGTCCGACTGAAAGGAGGCTACGTTTCTAATGCCAACTCCGATCCTGGAACGCGTTTTCGTTATCGGCGTGAAAGCTGAGGCCCGAGACCAGGAAGCAATCGAGTGACCAACCGCGATACAAACCCTGGAGAAATTTTGCTGATCACGGGCGCCAGCAGTGGAATCGGAGCAGCTACGGCAGTTCTTGCCGCTCGACATAAGTATGCAGTGTGTGGTGAATTATCGCCAGCGCCGGGACGATGCGCTCGCGATCGTCGACACGATCGAGCGCGAAGGCGGACGTGCCATTGCTGTGCAAGGAGATGTCGCATCTGAATCGGACGATGTGCGGATCTTTGGGACGGTCGATAAAGAACTGGGCGGCATTACGGCTCTGGTGAATAACGCCGCCACGTTTGAGACTCAGGCGCGGCTGGAATCGGTAGATACGGCTCGATTGCAGCGCATCTTTGCGACGAATGTGTTTGGTCCGTTCCTGTGCTCTCGCGAAGCGGTAAAACGCATGTCGACGCGCCATGGGGGCTGGGGCGGAAACATCGTGAATATTTCTTCTGTAGCAGCGCGTGGGGTCACCCGGTGAATATGTCGATTATGCGGCCAGCAAAGGCGCGGTCGACACGATGACGGCTTGCGAAAGAGGTGGCCGAAGAAGGCATTCGGGTGAATGGAGTTCGGCCAGGCTACATCTACACGGGCATGCATGCGAAGGGCGGCGAGCCAGATCGTGTCGAGCGGGTGAAGGCGGTGGTGCCGATGAAGCGCGGAGGACAACCGGAGGAAGTCGCGGCAGCAATTCTCTGGCTGCTCTCTGCGGAGGCATCTTATATTACGGGAATGATTCTGGATGTTACTGGCGGGCGGTAGAGGGAGATGTGCGAACCTTGCCAGTAATCGCTAGTAGAGCACCGAAGGGAGATAGGCTCCGGCGGGCTCGTTGTAAAGGCCAATCGTCATCAATGTCATCGGCTGAAAGATGCGCAGGCCGTGGTCGAGACACCAACGCAGCAGCTCCATATTCCGTGTCGGCACGATGATTCCGGGTCCTTGAAATTCCCCGGCAGCAGCGATCAATGCCTGCACATCGAGATTCGATTCGCCGACAGCATGGCCGAAATATCCGAACCCTGTGGCGTAGCCGGTGAGCCGGCCATGGCGCTCCACGACGATACCGGTGTGCTGAGCGATGCTTTCCCTCAACTCGCCGACGCGATTGTGGCCATGCACCCTTTGGCAAAGCGCATTGGCAGCGTCGACGTCATCCTCGGTAGCCGGCCGCACGTCGCATCCGTCGATAACCATCCCGATGGGAGGACCCTGCATGACTGACATGGGCTCGCGCACGTCGAATCCCAACTTCACGTAGAGCGATAACGAACGGTTATGAAATGCAGACTGCAAGAGGCGTACACCGGGGAAGTTGCGTACTCGCGCCCGATCCATCACCGCTAGCATAAGGGCCCTACCAACGCCGCGATTTTGAACTGTCGGATCGACGGCAACCGGTCCGATGCCGGCGATAGCCCCTCGCTCGTCGAGGCAGTTGCTACCGACGATTCGTCCTTCCGATTCGGCAATGACACAACGGAATCCGGGATGAGAGAACAACATTCCCAGCATTCCCGCGCCTGCTTCAGCGGAGGGAATCTCTGGTGGAAAGCCGTGTTCGCGATTGATGCCGGAGAATGCTTCGTAGAGAATACGTCCGCACTCGGCGGCATCATCCGGGTTCGCAGGGCGGATGTTCAACTTCGTAGCTCCTGAAAGTGTATACAATCTACTAGTTTCCCATGTGGATTGTGGCTCTATTTCTCTTTCAACACGTGATTCTACCGGATCTCCCTAACGTCGAGAAGAACCCTTACACTAAGGCGGCGGATATCGAGCAAGGCAAGAAGCTTTACGCCGGACGGTGCGCCGGTTGTCACGGCCCATCCGGAGATGGCGGCAAGGGCACAAATCTCGCGACGCCGGTGCTCCCGCGGGGGCGGAGTGATCTCGCGTTGTACCGGGTGATTCGCTATGGCTTACCCGAAACCGAGATGCCGGCCCACAACATGACGCAGAGGGAGATTTGGCAGATGGCAGCGTATGTTCGAACGCTGGGCAAGGCGGGCGAAGGCGCACGTGGTGACATCCGCAAAGGGGAAGAATTGGTACGAAGCAAAGGAAGCTGCCTGCAATGCCACGTCTTGAACGGCGAGGGCGGTCATCTGGGCCCTTCCCTCTCCGACATCGGCGTGCGCCGGAGTCCCGCGTATCTTCGGAAGAAGTTAGTGGATCCAGGGCAGGATTTGGCGGGCAACTTTAGTCTGGTAAACCTGACGACACGCGACGGGCGAAAGATGACAGGCGTACGGATGAATGAAGATACGTGGTCCATCCAGGTGCGCGATGCCAAACTTAATCTGCATTCGTTTTGGAAGAAGGACCTGGCTGAGCTTCAAGTAGAGCAACGGACTCTGATGCCGTCCTATGCCAAGCAGTTTGATGAAAAAGAACTGACGGATGTTGTCGCGTTTCTTGCTAGTACAGGAGGCGAGCAGTGAGACTTGCCATCGCGTTGATCCTGGTGAGCGGCCTGCCGGCTCAGGTGACCTACCAACGGATCTTGAAGGCTGAAAGTGAACCGGGAAACTGGCTCACGTACTCCGGTAATTACTCGGCGCACAGGTTCTCTTCCCTCGACCAGATCAGCGAAGGAAACGTTTCGGAATTGAAGCCGCTGTGGTCGTATCAAGTGACATCGCTGCAAAAGTTCGAGACAACTCCGATCGTGGTCGACGGCATCATGTATATCTCGGAGCCACCGAGCAATGTAACGGCGCTCGACACACGAACGGGACGTCCGCTGTGGAAGTATAGACGCAGTCTTCCCGATGATGTGCGTGTGTGCTGCGGGCAAGTGAATCGCGGTGTCGCGATTCTGGGCGATCTCGTATACGTGGGGACGATTGACGCGCATCTGGTGGCGTTGAATGCGAAGACGGGATCGGTGATGTGGGACACGACAGTTGCGAATTACAAGACCGGACATTCGATCACTGTGGCGCCGCTCGCAGTGAAGGACAAGATCGTCATCGGCATCGCAGGAGGCGAATACGGTGTGCGCGGCTTTCTGGACGCTTACGACGCCCGGACAGGCAAACGAGCATGGCGTTTCTGGACGATCCCCGCGGCAGGGGAACCGGGCAATGAGACCTGGAAGGGGGATAGTTGGAAGACCGGTTCAGCGACCACATGGGTGACGGGCGCGTACGATCCGCAGACAAACCTGATCTATTGGGGAACGGGCAATCCGGGGCCCGATTGGAACGGCGACGTTCGCGAGGGTGACAATCTTTACTCGGATTGTTTGATAGCCGTCGACGCAGACAGTGGGAAGCTCAAGTGGTATTTCCAGTTCACACCGCACGATGTACACGATTGGGATGCGACGGAAGTGCCGGTGCTGGTGGATGGGCAGGTGCGGGGACAACCCCGTAAGCTTGTGGTGTTTCCGAATCGCAACGCGTTCTACTATGTGCTGGATCGGATGACGGGCGAGTTTCTGGCCGGCAAAGCGTATGCCAAGCAGACTTGGGCTAAGGGGCTCGACGATAAGGGCCGTCCGCTTCGAGAGCCGAAAACGTTTCCGAGTCTCGAGGGTGTTCGTGTTTGGCCCGCGGTCGCCGGAGCGAATAACTGGTACAGTCCGACTTATAGTCCAAGCACAAACCTTTTGTATGTCGCCGTAAGGGAATCGGGTTCGACGTATTTCATTGGCGATCCGGAGTACAAGGAAGGCGAGCAGTTCAACGGCGGCGGCTTCCGCAGCGTGCAAGGAGAGCAGGAATGGGGAGCAGTACGCGCTTTCGATCCTGCCACGGGCGCATTGAAGTGGGAGCACAAGCTGTTCTCTCCCCCATGGGCGGGATTGCTCTCGACGGGAGGCAACTTGTTATTCGGTAGCACGAACGAAGGACAAGTATTCGCGCTCAGCGCCTCGACAGGAAAGCCATTGTGGCGGTTCCAAGCAGGCGGCGCTGCGCGTTCGAATCCCATCAGCTATCTGGTCGATGGAAAGCAATTTGTCGCGGTGACAATGGGAAATGCCCTTTACATCTTCGGGATGAACTCTATGAGTGCACTGACGGAATGAAGAATGCCTTCGTACTTACGGTACTGCTGGTTATCGCCACTGGGAGTAGCCACGCGCAAGCTCCAGAGGGCCAGAAAAAGGAGCAAGCTATCAAGCAAGAAATGCAACGATTGGCCGTTTATGAGGTGGACCTTGTTTTGCGCAGCGACATAGCTGCGATGGAACGCTTCTACCCGAACGACATGATCGTAACGAATCCTTTCAATCAGGTCATTGACAAGCCGAAAGTCATCGAACGTGTTAAAGCCAATATCATCAAATACACTTCGATGACAAAGGATGTAGAGCACGTTCGCTTCTTTGGGGACATGGTCGTGACCATGG
>DASQLD010000294.1:0-7284 GCA_035630195.1 Bryobacteraceae bacterium | reverse complement strand
GTCGCGCTCAACTGATTGGCAGTCGCCTGCGTCACCTGCGCCTGCAATTGCGACGGATCGAGCTTTGCGATAATCTGCCCCTTCTTCACCGGCGAGTTGTAGTCGACATAGATCTCCGCTACCGTGCCCGATACTTGGCTTCCGACGCTCACCGTGGTCAAAGCGTCCACTTTCCCCGTAGCGCTAATGCTCTTGGTGATCGTGCCGCGTCGAACCTCAGCGGTACCCCACTCTGGCGCGGGCGCCTTCGCCTGCCACCGCCAAACCCCAGCCGCAACGGCCGCCAATAGCACGACCACCGCTGCAAACACCCAGGGCTTCCGCGACCGCTTCCGCGGCGGAGGAGGAGGAACAGGTCTCAGTTGCGAAACTTTGGGAGCTTCCTGGACAATCGTAGTCATCTCACTTCATGAGATGTTCGGACTCGTTTCACTGTGTGTAAGACTTTGTAAACTGATATGACGCGGACCAGATTCGAAGGCGCCAACCCGATACTGAATGTGTCGAAGATGGCCGAAAGTGTCGATTACTACGTCAATACTCTAGGGTTCGAAAATGCCGATTGGGGCGGAGACGATTTCACCCTCGTGACCCGCGATGGAGCAGGCATTTACCTCTGCGAAGGCGACCAGGGTCACCCCGGAACCTGGGTCTGGATTGGTGTAGAGGATGCCGAGGCGCTTCACGAAGAATACAAAGCCAAAGGCGCCACAATCCTCGAAGCCCCGGTCAACTATCCCTGGGCGCTTGAGATGAAGGTAAGTGACCCGGACGGACACATCCTCCGCTTTGGTTCCGACCCCAAAGAAGCAGTCTGACCGGGCACGGTAAGGGCTAGCTCGGGCCTGCTCTTTCTCCGTTCGGAACCGTGCCCTTGATGTTACTCTCAAGGTGTATGGGTGCGATTGCCACACCGCTTGACGCCCTCCTTGAGCCCTTCAGTCGCTGCCTCGACGATGAGTCAGCGCAACGGGTGGCTGAATTTCAAATTGGTCCTGCGGTTCAGGCGCGGATCGATATCCTGGCAGAACGGGCGAATGACGGTGTGCTCAGCGACGATGAACGCACCGAATATGAGTCCTTCATCAATGCTGCCGACTTCATCTCTATCTTGAAGCTCAAAGCCGCGCGACAGCTTGGATCCAATCCCGGCTAGTGGTGGATGCTGCCACACGAGATGTGTCCGACGGCATGCGGATAACCGTTGCGAATATTGCCCGCTGCGTCAGCAGCACTGCGACTTAACACACCACGTCGAACACATCCTTTCCAGGCAGCATGGTGGGCTCGAGGAGCTTGAAAACCTCGCACTGGCTTGCCAGCGCTGCAACTTAAAGAAGGGTCCGAACCTCACCGGAGTCGATCCGGAGACGGGTGCGCTAGTACCCCTCTTCCACCCAAGACGTGACAAATGGCTTGATCATTTTCGGTTTCGAGGGATGAGAGTCGAAGGACGTACGCCGGTCGGTCGAGCGACGGCGCAACTGCTAACCATGAACGACGCCGGCCGCCTCGAATTGCGATCTGAGTTGCTGAGACGCGGGAAGCTAGACTGAACTCACGAACTGTTGATTTGATTATTAGGACTTCTGCGCTTCATGTCCCCGAACTCACACCCGTAGCGACCCACGGAACGCCCGAGCGGCATAGTAAGATTCAGCGCCGTTGTGATACACGAACACCTTGCCATAGCGGAAATCAGCAAAGATAGCGCCGCCCAGTTCTCGAATATCAGGAGGTGTTTTCACCCAACTCGACGTCTTCGTATCGAACTTTCCAAGCTGCTGCAACGCCCGATATTCTTCTTCTGTCAAAATCTCAATGCCCATCGCTGTCGCCATGCCAATAGCGCTATTTGCTGGTTTATGTTCTTTCCTTGACTGGAGCGCCTCCCCGTCGTAGCAAACACTTCTGCGGCCTTTCGGGCTTTCCGCTGAGCAATCATAAAAGACATACTCGCCCGTCTTATCAAGACCAACAACATCCGGTTCACCTCCAGTTCGTTCCATCTCATGGAGTGACCAAAGCTTTTCAGGATTAGCTTCCAGCTTTCCTTGCACTTTCGCCCATGTATGGCCGATATGGCGGTTCATGTTTTTCTCAAAACGGGCCTTCAATGTAGTGAGCAGTTCCTCACGTACTATGCCCTTCAAACTCTTGCCTGTCGTGCCCATTTCTTTTACCATCCTCCTCCATTCACGACTCTCGCGAGGCCCGAGCCGGCCATCGCTTCACCAGCAACAATCGGCCGATAGGAGCGTTGGTCAGCAGGCGATCCAAAACATCGAAAGAAGTATGCCACCCGGCGGCGCCCATCGAGATGAATCCCCGATTCGCCATTTGTACTCAAGCACCTTGGGAGCGTCGGCTCGTATCACTTTGTTTCGGTAACGTGCGGCGTGGGCGCTCCTACGGTCGTGAGCTTCACCGTGTTTACGACCGTACCCAGACTCCCATCGGCATCAAAGGGAGCCCGGGTCGGTAAGCGCCTCCCGACTTTTCTCCGGCGAGTGGCCAACACACGTAGATGCTTTGAAACTGTCGCCTGCGGCATACTAAGCGGACGCTCGAACGCTCCGATCGACAGTTGTGAGGAGACAAGCAGTCCCAATATCGCTCGGCGGTTCGACTCCGCAATATCCCCGACACGGAAGTGAGCGTAGCTTTATTCATATCGGCGTTTATCCGCGTCTATCTGCGGCTTAATACGGAAGTTCAGCCAATGTGAGTCCGGTGTACCGTGCAATCGCGGAGAAGTCGCGGTCACGATGCCACACAGGTACATCATTGTCGATTGCCACGGCAGCGATGAGGCAGTCGACCGAGGACCTGATCGTAATACCCTTCCTTCTGCCCTGCTGGTAGATATCGCTCGCAGCAAGAAACAGACGGCGGGGAATCGGGTCGCTGAGCACAGGTATGGCCAGAAACTGTCTCCGAAACGCCTGGCTCTGTGCATCCGGCCTAAGTCCCTGGAAGACCTCCTGAATAATCGGACCGCAGGTGACGAAACGAAAAAGATCCTCTTCAGGCACTGTTCGGCGTGGTTTGCGAGATAGGAGTTCAATCCAGATCGAAGTGTCTACCAGGATCATTATCAGCGGGGTTTGCGCGGTGGGTGGTCTTCCCGCATCTGCGATAAGTCTCCCTCCCAAATACCGGATCCAAAGAACTGCGGAATACCCTGGATCTTTCGAATGCGTACCACCTCTTCCAGCGCCGTATTGACCGCGGCCGAATACGTCTTGGCCGCAAGCACGTGAGTGGCTTCTGCCAGCAATCGCTCATCTAACACAAGATTTGTACGCTTCATGTGTTTTTAGTCTAGCACGGGCAACAACTTATTTTCTCGATTCACGCGACTCCTCCAACTCAATCTTCTTTCCATTCAGTGCTTTACGCCGCAAAGTCTCATCAACCGCCAGCCCGCCATGCTACCGTCAAATCGCCATGTCACGTACAATGTCACGTACCAACCGCCAATCCGAAACCTCCCGTAGCAACGGAGCCATGTCCAACGGACCTATAACCGAAGAAGGCAAAGCCCGCTCTTCGCAGAACGCGATAAAACACGGACTAAACTCCGACAAGATCCTCGTCCTCCACACCGAGAAGCAGCAAGACTACGACGCCCTCCGTGCTGCGTACTTAAAGCGCTTCGCGCCACAAGACGAAGTCGAACTGGAACTAGTAGACGAGATGGTAGGAGCCAAATGGCGTCTCCGCCGCATTCGCTCCATCGAAACCGAAACCTTCGAAATGCGCATGGAACTCCAGGATGAATACATCCAAAAGCGCGGCGAGAATCCCACCGATAGCCGTCGCCAAGCCATGGCCTTCAAGTCGCTCTCCGACACCTCACAATCGCTCAACATGCTCACCCGCTACGAGACCCGGATGCAGCGAACCTACGACCGCGCCTTCGACAATCTCAAAAAGCTACGCGCATTTCCCCAACCGCCGCAGCCCGTAACCCCCTCACCCGTCATAGAGATGAAGCCGCGACTGACAATTGACAGAACGAACCCGGCCGAGCCCTGTATCATGACTCCTGAATGCGAATCGCCCTGCTTGCCGCACTCATTCTGTCCACCGGACTCCCCGGAAGCGCCGCATTCCGCGCCGCAGCCGTGAAAATCGACATCACTCCGAAGACTCCGCAGTGGCTTCTCGGCTATGGTCCGCGCAAATCAACGGGCGTGCTCGACCCCATCTACCATCGGATCGTCGCCATGGATGACGGGCAGACATCCTTCTATCTCGTCTCGAGCGACTTGTGTCTTTTTTCGCCTGGCCTCTACGATGAAGTAGCAGCCGGTCTCAAGAAACAGTTCAATATCGAGCCGAAGCAATTTTGGTGGTCCGTCACCCATACGCACTCCGCGCCCGAGGTGGGCCCGCGAGGCGTCTACGATGCGCTCCTCAAAGGCCGCAGCGATCATGAGTGGGACCGCGAATACACCGACTTCATCCGCTCTTCCCTCATCTCTGGAATCGAGCAGGCTAAAGCCAAACTCGAACCGGCTCGCATTCAAACCGGCGTAGGCATGTCAATGGCGAACATCAATCGCCGCGCCAAAGATGTCGACGGCAAAATCAGCTTAGGCCTGAACCCCGAAGGTCCCGCAGATCGGCAGATCGGACTCATCCGCCTCGAACGCGAGGATGGGTCCATCATTGCGCTCATCGCGAACTATGCCATCCACGGCACCGTGCTCAGTGGGAAGAATGAACTCATCAGCGGCGATGCGCCCGGAGTCGCGGCTGCCCATGTCGAACAGAAACTCGGGACAACAGTTCTCTTCATCAATGGAGCGACAGGTGACACCGCGCCGATCTACAGCGTCTATCCGGACCCCAAATCCGGACATCTCTCGCAATTCCGCGTCTTACTCGGCGACCGCATCCTGGAAGCGAATCAGCGAATGAGCCGCGGCACAGCAGATATAACACTACAACCCGATCAAACCGTCGTCGAGACTCCATTAAGATCCGGCATCGAGTGGCCCAAAGATCTCGCCCAGTACTCCCGTATCGACAACAACGGCAAGACCCAGGTACGCCTCCCGGTCCGATTCCTTAAAATAGGAGATACCGTACTCTGGGCGGCTCCCGTGGAACTCTTCTCCGAAATCGCGATCGACATCCGCAACCGTTCTCCTTTTACGAACACGTTCTACTTCGGCTACACCAACGGCTGGTTCGGCTACGTGCCGACCTCGACCGCTTTCGCGCAAGGCGGCTATGAAACCAACACCACCGTAGTCACCGACCGCGCCGAAGCCGACCTCAAGCGCCAAGTCCTGACGTTCCTCGAAGGTGCCCGCTAATGAGCCGAATTGCCTTCATCGCGCTCACGATCACAGGCCTCGTTTGGGCCGCAACCGACAAAGAGCTGGCATTCATCGGCGCCCGCGCCAAATACTGGGCCTTCCAAAAGGTCAAACGGCCAGAAGTTCCCAAGACAACCAGCAACCCAATTGACGCCTTCATCCTGACACCCGCGCCGCAACTCGATCGCAACCGCCTCATCCGCCGCGTCACACTCGATCTCATCGGCCTGCCGCCGACACCCGAAGAAGTAACAGCCTTTCTCAACGACAAATCGCCGAACGCCTATGAGAAGGTCGTCGATCGTCTTCTCGCTTCCCCACATTACGGCGAGCGTTGGGGAACCAAGTGGCTCGACACCGTCCGCTATGCCGACACCAACGGATTCGAGCTCGATCAAGACCGCCCGCATGCATGGCGCTACCGCGATTACGTCATCGCGTCTTTCAACGCCGACAAGCCATTCGACCGCTTTATCAAAGAACAGATCGCCGGCGACGAGATGTTCCCCGGCAACAAAGAAGCCCTTATCGCCACCGGCTATCTCCGCGCCGGATCAGAGCACCAGGTCTCTGGCAACATCGATCCCGAAGAAAGCCGCCAGGAAGTTCTCACCGAGATCGCCACCAACATCGGCCAGACTTTCCTAGCGATGACGGTCAACTGCGCTCGCTGCCACAATCACAAGTTCGATCCCATTACCCAAGCCGACTTCTACCGCCTGCAAGCCGTCTTCGCAGGCGCCAAAGGCGAAGAAGTCGAGATCGTCACACCCGAAGAAAAAGCCGAGTGGGAGCGCACGCAAAAGGAGTACAAAGCCCGTCTCGAACCAATCGAAGCCGCGCTCAAAGAGCTCGCCAAGCCATTTGACGAAAAGCTCCGCGCCGAGCGCCGCCTCAAGCTCAAGCCCGAGTTGCTAGCCGCCCTCGACACGCCCAAAGACCAGCGCAACGAGGAACAGAAGAAACTAGCCAAAGACGCCGAGTCGCAAATCAAACCCGACTGGGACGAGATCGTTGAAGCCATGCCGCCCGATGTCTTCGCCAAGCGCGCCAAACTACGCGAGCAACTCAATGCCGTCAAGTTCACCGCGCCCGATCCTCTGCCCAGCGCCTACGCCTTCGTCAACACCGGCAAGCCTGCCCCGCAAAGCCACGTACTCCGCATGGGCGACCCGCACAGCAAGCTCGAACCAATCGAGCCTGCAGTCCCGCTCGTAGTCAGAGGCGACTATCAGATAGACGCGACAAAGCGCCGGACCACACTCGCAAACTGGCTCGCGTCGCCTGACAACCCCCTAACCGCGCGAGTCATGGTCAACCGCATCTGGCAGTTCCGCACCGGAAATGGGCTCATCCGCACACCCAATGATTTCGGTGTGATGGGCGCCAAAACCGAACACCGCGATCTCCTCGACTGGCTAGCAAGCGAGTTCGTAGCAAAAGGCTGGAGCATCAAAGCAATAGACCGCCTAATCGTCACTTCCAGCACGTATCACCAGTCTGGAGCGAGGAAACGCTTCGACGCCGAAATGATTCGCGATGCCGTCTTGTCAGTCGCAGGAACATTAAACCCCCAACTCGGCGGCCGGCCTGTAAAGATTCCGATCGAACAAGAAGTCTACGACCTCATCTTCACCGAACATGAACGCGATGGCCTATGGCCCGTCCATCCCGATAAGAGCGTTCAGAATCGCCGCGGCATTTATCTTTACAACAAACGCAGCGTGCGCTTGCCTTTACTCTCTGCCTTCGATCAACCGGACGCCATCACATCATGCCCCGTGCGCCCCGTCTCCACGCACGCGCTGCAGGCCCTGTCATTATTCAACTCCGACTTCATGCAGACTGCTTCGCAGGACTTCGCCCAGCGCCTCGAAAAATCCTGCGGCAAAGACCAGAGTTGCCGTATAGACACCGCGTGGCGCCTAGCTCTCTCCCGTCCGCCGCGAAA